>JBOGDE010000222.1:0-9581 GCA_050701695.1 Micromonosporaceae bacterium | reverse complement strand
GCAGGTCCTTTCGCTGGCTCGACACGGATGAGTTGCTTTGTCGCTACACATCCTTGCCGCGGAGGGCCTGCCCTTCCTGCTACCTCAACCCAGTCGGCCTGTCGTCAACGTCCTGCCCCGCAACAACCTAGGCCGTATCCCGGGAGCTGCTGGTTCCACATCGGTTCCGGCAAGACGCGGATCGCCCGGACGAGATCGCGAAGGTCGCACTCGGGTGCTGATCGGCAACCTGCGGCGACGTCGTCGAGTGCGCGGCGAATGTGGGCCGTGCCCGGCCGAGGCGTGGCGTCGTACTCCGCTACCAGGTCGGCGACGGAACACCGCCGCCGCTGGACGACCTCGCAGAGCAGCGCCCGGGTATCTCGTAGCAACTCGGCGGTACGCCAGGGCTCGGGTGGGCCAGCCTTCGCCAGCGAGAGGCTATGGAAGCGAACCGCATCGATGGCAGCGCGGTGTTGAGGTGCGATCGGTAGGGTCCAGCGCCGTGCAGTCGGAGCGAGGTCGTCGCCAGGGACCCACCACGGTGGGGCTTGGTCGAGATCCCTGGCTGCCTCTGCCGACGAGGTGTCTGCCCACCAGGTCGGCTTCGGCAGCCGCGATGTGCGATTGACCCGAACGTGCCCCATGTCGCTCGGCCGGCGGCGGGCATCGACGAGGGTATCGACGAAGCCAAGGTCGTGAGGAACGTACTTGAGGCCGACCAGTTTGCAGGCGGTGACGCCGGTGATCATCGACTCCGCCCCGGAATGGAGCAGTGCGGCGCGCAGGCGGTGGATGTGAGCGAGTGGGCCGTCGAAGGTGGCGTAGATGCCGGTGAGGATGATCTGCCATCGGCTGGAACGGATCGCATGCCGGACAGCGTCGACGCTGGCGCCGGCAGCCAGGGCCCTGCTGGCGGGTGATGAGACCGTCCTGTTGCCGGGCGAGGGCCAGAACACGTTGAGTCCGCATTCCGCACAGCGTGAGCCGTGGTGGGGCCGCGCCGAGGTGGCGTGTCAGCAGCTGTGGACAGAACGAGTTCGGTCACGCCGGTTGTGGAGAACTCCGTTGCGTGGCGCGGGTGGGCATCCGAGGCCTGATCCACGGATCGCCGGTGGGACCATGACCCCCTCAGCGCTCCGTGGATCAACGTCGGGGTGAGGGCGTAGCCCTCAGCCGGCAAGGCGGGCCCGGACAGCCGCGGCCACCACGCTACCGTCCGCACGGTTGGCGATCTGAGGCTGCAACGCCTTCATGACCTTGCCCATGTCGCGCGGCGACTCCGCGCCGGTGGACGCGACGGCCGTTTCAACGAGCCCGGCCAGCTCGTCGGCCGACAGGGGGGCGGGCAGGTACTCGGCGATCACCTCGGCCTCAGCCTCCTCACGCTCGGCGCTTTCGGCCCGGCCACCCTCACGGAACGCGTCGGCCGCTTCGCGGCGCTTCTTGGCCTCCTTCGCCAGGACGGCCAGAACGTCGTCGTCGCTGAGCACGCGAGCCTCCGTGCCGGCGACCTCGGTGGTCTTGACGGCCGTGAGGACCATGCGGATCGTCGAGGTCCGGAGTTCGTCGCGTGCACGCATCGAGTCGGTCAGGTCTGTGCGCAGGCGATCCTTCAGCGAAGCCATGCGACAAGTGTGTCAGTGCCCCGACATGATGTGCTCCGGACGCCGTGGCATTGCCGTGCTGACCCGAGCAGCTGCCGTGTGACAGCCTTGGTGTGGTGACGTCGACCGCCGCACGGGTCGTCCTGGGTCTTGCCGGGACAACAGCCGGCTGGCTGGCCTACGCGGCTGGATATGAGGTCCGCGCATTCACGTTGCGGCGCTTCGACGTGCCAGTGCTGGCTCCCGGTAGCAGGCCGATCAGGATCCTGCATCTCTCGGACCTGCACATGACGCCGGGACAGAAGCGGAAGCGGGCCTGGGTCCGTGGCCTCGCAGCCCTCGAGCCCGACCTGGTCATCAACACCGGCGACAACCTCGGTCATCCGGATGCCGTCCCCGTGGTTCTCGAGGCGCTGGGGCCGCTGCTCGACCGGCCGGGAGCCTTCGTCTTCGGCTCCAACGACTACTACGCACCACAACCGAAGAACCCGGCCCGGTACCTGCTGCCCTCGGACCGGGTCAGAAGGACGCACGGCCCGGACCTGCCGTGGAAGGAGCTGCGCGACGGCCTACTCGACGCCGGGTGGCTCGACCTGACCAACGCGCGTGGCTCGCTGTCCGTCGACGGACGCACAGTGGTGTTCGCGGGGGTGGATGACCCGCACCTGCGGTTCGACCGGTACGGCGAGGTGGCTGGACCCGCACCGGACGCCGACCTGACGGTGGGTGTGACCCACGCGCCGTACCTGCGTGTCCTGGATGCCATGACGGCGGACGGGTACCGCCTCATGCTTGCCGGGCATACCCATGGCGGTCAGCTCTGTGTCCCAGGATGGGGCGCGCTGGTCACGAACTGCGACCTCGAACCGGCGCGGGCCAAAGGGCTCTCGCGACACCCCGCCGAGGGCGGCAGCGGTACGGCATGGTTGCACGTGTCAGCGGGCCTGGGGACGTCGCCGTACGCACCGGTACGGTTCGTCTGCCCGCCGGAGGCAACGCTGCTCACGTTGATCTCTGGATGAGAACCGATTTCGGCTGCACTCGGGCGCTCGGCTATGCTGTCCTGGCGACGCCGGGGTGTGGCGCAGCTTGGTAGCGCGCTTCGTTCGGGACGAAGAAGTCGTGGGTTCAAATCCCGCCACCCCGACCATGTAGGTGCAGGTCAGAGGCCGGTCGCCCAGTTAGGGTGGCCGGTCCCTGGATCGTTTGTCCGTCACTTGTCCGTGGCTCTGAACCGGAACGGCGCAACACAGGTCGTCATCCGCAGCTTGCGCGCGGCATCCCTCGGACCGTAGCGGACAAGGGTCGACGCGGAATCGGGCGGCGTCTTGACACCGGATCCTCCTCGGCGACGCTGCGGAGCAGCCCGGCTTCCAACCACTCCACGACCGCCGGTGAGGTGGTAATCGATCAAGATCGTGTCTTTACGTCGGCGAGCAGGTCCTTGCCGTCGTGTGTGCGGATTGCGGGACCGCCTGGGTGGTCCTCGATGGCGTCGAGAAGCCGGATCGCGAAGGCGGGGTTCATGTGTTCGCGCACCTCGTCTGGGGTCAGCCAGGCGGCCTCGCTGGCTTCGGGTGTGGGATGGGGCGTGCCGTTGATGAGGAGGCACCGGAAGACGAGCGCGATGATGCCGTGGGTCATGTTCTTGTAGACGCCGGTGAGGTGATCGACCTCGACAAAGAGGCCTGTCTCCTCGCTCACCTCGCGAGTCAAACCCTCTTCGATGGTCTCGTCGAGCTCGAGGATGCCGCCGGGTGGCTCCCATTGGCCATTGTCGCGGCGTCGGATGGCCAAGATCCGTCCGTCCGCGCGAATGACGGCCGCCGCGACGCTGACCGAGTGGCGTGGCGAGGCGGTCATGATCGCTCCTACACTCCTGTACGCAACATCGGGCTGATACTCATCGTAGTGCGGGTGTCGGATAGAGGAGTGTAGGAGACCAGTGCTAACTGGCGTCGATCCGACGAGCGATCGCCCGGTGTACCGGCAGATTGCCGACGCGCTGCGGGGCGCGATCGAGCGGGGTGAGCTGGCCCCGGGGGATCGGCTGCCGAGCGAGTCGCAGCTCATGGAACGGTTCGGCGTCGCCCAGGGAACGGTACGGAACGCGTTGGGTCAGCTGCGGGGCGAGGGCCTGGTGATAGCCGAGCACGGCCGTGGTGTGTACGTGCGCACACGCCCGCGGTTGCGACGACGGGCTCACGACCGGTTCACCCGCAAGCATCGGGAGGCCGGCAAGGCCGCCTACCTGGCGGAGTCGGAGGCGGAAGACGTCAAACCGAATGTAGAGGTGTACTTCGTCGGCCAAGAGAAGTCGGATGCGTCGACCGCGGAGCGGCTCGGTATCCGGGAAGGCACGACGGTGTTAGTGCGACGCCGGCGCTATCTCAGCGACGATCAACCGACCGAGCTGGCGGTGTCCTACATCCCGTGGGAGCTGGCCAAGGGCACACCGATGGTGGAGGAGAACCCCGGTCCCGGCGGCATCTATGCCCGCATCGAGGAAACTGGCCATCGGCTCGACCACTTCGACGAAGAGATCACCGCCCGCATGCCCACGCCTGAGGAGGCCAAGGCTCTTCGGCTCGCCGCAGGCTCACCGGTGTTGACCCTGATCCGCACCGCGTTCGATGTTGACGGTCAGCCGGTCGAGATTTGCGACACGGTGATGTCAGCGGACATGTACCTGCTGCACTACCGCCTCCCCGCTGACTGATTGCCAACCCAGCTCAACACTTGACGGACTCCTGCAGAGGAGCTAGCTTGGCTATCTCCTATACACGAGTATCTAAGTGCCTGAGTACGAAGGGTGTGGTGACGTGCCGTGACCCGTGACGAAGCCCGCAAGCTGCCGACAGTCGTTGACCTCCCCACCGCAGGGAGGATGCTCGGCATCGGACGCAGCGCTTCCTACGAGCTTGTGCGCACCGGCGTTTGGCCGACTCCGGTGCTCCGGCTCGGCAAGCTCATCCGAGTCCCGACAGCTCCGCTGCTGGAGCTGCTGGGCGAGCGGCGCCTTCCGGTCGCATAGTCCGCCACGGTGGCGGCTGTCGACCGGACGCCCCACCGTCGATGCGGCCTTGGCGACCTGCGCCTGGCATAGACGGGCGCGGGGACGGGACTGGCTGGACACCTTCCGTCACCCGCGCCTTCCAAACCCCCTGCTGGTGAGGAGGTTCAGCATGTCTGATTCTACCCGGCCGCAGTGTGCTGTGGATCGTCGTGGTCTGGAGAGCCACACGGTGATGGTCGCCCCGCCCTGCGCTGTGACGAGCAGCGCTAGGAGCGCGAGGTCATGCGCCGGGTGTCCGCAGTGGACGGTGGGTCGTTCGCGATGAGCGTCACCGCGCTCTTCACAGACGTCGTCCTGGACGACGCCGCGGTCCGCGCTCAGCGGCTGGCCCTTCTGGCGGAGTTGACCGCGGAACAGTTCAGCCTCGCCTATGTCGGGGCAGCGGATCGAGGTCACGCTTCCGAGGTCGCGGCGGTGCGGCATCTGGAGCTCGCCGCGGGGCTGGCGCGGAGGGTCGCTGATCGAGAACGGGTCCGCTGCGCCTCCGCTATGGACGATCGTGTCGCCGACCGTGTGCCGAGCGACCCGTCCGAAAGGTCGGCCTAGTGGAGCGCCGGCGAAACGATCTACGGGAGCGTTCGTTGGTCGCGACGCGCGAGATCGCGGCCGTCCTGCGGGAGATCCGCGAGCTGTTCGCGGTGCCTTGGCATGCGCGTGACGAGCGCTGGGCGGCGCGACGAGCCGTCACTGAGGCGCGGAAATCCGCGCTCGTGGCCGAATGCGAGGCGATAGGCGCCGCCCGTAGACGACAGGAGGATGGGCCCTCAGCGCATTCCACTCACGGTCCGGCCGCTGCACCTGCGCCTGCCGCGGGGGAGGAGCCGTGAGCGACGCCAAGGACGTGCAGACCGACGAGGGCTTGCGGCGGGCGTTGCGCGACGTCGGACATGCAGCCTCATGGGACGCGCCGGCCGGTCAGGGCCTGCTGGCCGAGATCCGCCGTCGCGCGGTTCGCAACGCGGCGCACGTGGCCCGTGTGGCCGACATGTCGACAGACCGTGGCCTGGTGGACGACGTGGTGACGGCGGCGTGGATCGTGCTGCGACGTCACGGTGATGCAATTCTGGCCGCCAGACGGCCATGGGCGTACCTGATGAGCTCCGCACAGAAGCAAGTCTCAGACGACGTACGTGCGCAGCAACTGCTCACCAACTCGGCGGCCATACGTGGCCGTGCCCGCGACGTGCTGCCCCGATGGCTATGCCTGATCGGGTCGACGGCCGCAGACCTGGGGACGGCTCTCCGGCACGAGCCCTTCGGCCCCAATTCCGACCCGTCCGTGGACCGGCCCACCCTTCGACAGCCGACTCAGCACGAACAGCCTCCCTTGATTCATGCTCAACATGGGATGTCATCCAGGCCGTTGAATGAGCGGGAGCGGTGGTTCGTCGCCTTCATCGACCTCCTGGTTGCCAATGGCGCGGACAAGGACGTCACGGTGGCGGCCGTTGATCGCTTGGCTGATCTGTTTCCCGTCACGTACGTCGGTTGGTGGGAGTGGGCGGCTCGGCGAGATCCGGTCTTGGCTCAGCTTGGGCTGTCGCCGGATCAGAGCGGTGCGCTCGTGGCGCTCGTGGCCGGTTCCCGGCGCTACCGGCACAATGGCAAGCGCGACAGCCTGCTGGTCGCCACGCGCGCTGCCTGTGATCGTGACAAGGCCGTTGCCTTGTCGCCTGCGCAACTGCGACGTCTTGCACAATACGCGGGCAAGCACAGCGCACAACGCCAACCAGGACAGACCTTGCTGCCTATGTCGGAGCGGGTTCTCGCAGGCCGGCCAGCGCCTACATGCTGACGACTGGGCTTGTATGCGTCGCATCGAAGGCGCCCGCCCACATGCTCCACCCCTAAGAGGACTGGGACTGGCTGTCCAAGAGACCGCTTCTGCCGAGAACCGTAAAGTCGATCTTGTAGCCTTGATCTTGCCGCCGACCCGAGCCAGCTGGAGGGCGATCTCGCAGTTAATCGATCTTGCGGCCAATGGGCCGGCGCTGGGATCGGGAAGAGTCAGTCCATCAGGCTGTGCAGAGCGTGTGGATGAAGCTGATAGCTGATTCGACGCGAATCCGGATGGCGCCCAGTTGCGTGATGGTGAAGCGTCCGGCGTGGCCGTGGGTTCCGTCGTTGAACGTTCGGAACAGGGTCAGGACGTTGTCTATGTCGTGCTCGACGAGGTCCTCGATTGATTCCTCGGTGACGCCCTTACGCGACAGTAGGTACCTGACCTTGGCCCGCCGGGTGGGGACACCCTAATCCGTCCGCTCACAATGAGGATCCGCCATGATCACGCGAGTGTCCGGTGCGGCGATGTCCAACATGGAAGTCAGCACCTCGCGAGCGCTGGTACAGAAGTGTCGGGCGGCGTCTGGGTTGGTCGGGCTGAGCGAGAATAGGGCGCCCTTCCACCGGTCCACTAGATCCTGCGCGAAGGTGATCAGCTCGGCTTCCATGCTCGGGCTGCGCAGCTCGTCCTCGGTTGGATCGTCCTCCGGAGCGCCGTCCCCATCCAGGGCATTCAGCAGGTAGACGCTATTCGCCGCCTCATCACTGCCTCGGTTAACGAGTTCGCGCTCCGTGGCGCTCAGGCTTCCCCCTGCCAGGCGCTCCTCTGTCAAGTCATATGAACGGGTCAACGACTCGACCGAGACTCGGTAGGTGACAAAGGTGGTCGCTGGTGGGCGGGAGTTGAGTCGGCGGATCTCTTGATTGAGCCGACGGCGCTGGTTTTCGACCTTGGCGTTGTGCGCTCGGGCCTTGGAGTTGTACGCGCGTACCTCCCGGTTGTAGTGGTTCACGGCCTTCTTGACTTCTGCGTTGTACCGCCGCACGCCGCTGTTGTACCTGTCGATCGCCTGCTTCTGCTCCCGCTGCGCCTTCCTGAAAGCCGCCTCGGCCTGCGCTGGCGTCATCCTTCGAACCATGGAACCCAGTATGGGTGCAGGCCCGGACATATCCTGGCTTGTGAACCCGGTGACCAGGCGCATTGGATCACTGAGCCGTGACCACCAAACTCTGTGGGCCGGAGAGTCGTCCCATCCGCACGTGCCGCTGAGGGCGGCTCCGCTCGCCCGACTCTGCCGCGACCAGATCGTGCGCGCCTGACCAACCGGTCGCGGCGTCGTTACCGTGGGGGAGGGGTTCAGCGGAGCACGGTGAGTGTGCGACGCGGACGGGTCAGCGCGACGTATTTCTCCTTCGGCGTTGCGAGCTCGGCGAAGTTGAGCACGACGGCGTGCTCGAACTCGAGCCCTTTGACAAGCAGCGTCCGGGAGACGACGCGGGGTTCCGCGGGTCGCCCTCGTCTGCGCGTTCTGTCACGGGCTGTCCAGGCGGCATCGGCGAACGTTGTCGCCTGTTTGCGCCGTACCAGCTGCAGGGTGCGACACACTTCTTCGTACAGCTCGGCGCGGTAAAGGACGACGTCGGGAAGGCGGCGCATCTGCTGCAGCGCCGCGAGCAAGTTGCCGGCGGTCGCGTCGGATGCGGCAGCGGTAAGAGCCTCGATCGCCGCGGCTGCCCGGCCGCCGCGAGTGACGGGAATGCGTCCTCGCTCGATCGCAGTCCTCGCTGTCCGCAGATGGGTGCCGACCCTCGTCATGCACTTGTTGGCGAACTCCAGCAGCGCGAGCGCCTTGGTAGATGCCTGTCCCGCGGCGTCAAGGGCGCGCGCTGCCGTGAACAGGTCTTGGCAGTCCATTTCTTCCATCGACGTGAACAGGCCGCGAAGGTTCTTCGCGGTCTCGTGTGCGGCATGCGGAAGTCGGCGGATGGCGACGACCTGGTCGATGCCCGCGAATGCACTGCAGGCCGCAATCTGTCCCGGTGTGCACACACCGTGCCGGGTGTCGCCGACCGAGCCCACTGATACCGGTCCGGCGGCGAAGTCAGGGTCCCGTCCGGCGATTAGCCGGTGGCGGGTGCTGTGCAGCCACTCTCCGAGCGCGGGTTTGGTCGCCCTCCAGCGCCACGGCGTGGTGAGGTCATCGAGCCGATCAAAGTCCTCGTCGAAATTGTCCAGGTCAACGAGCGCCTCGCTAGCGAACGCGAAGATGCCCTGCATCGGGTCGCCGAGCAGTCTGGTGGGCAGAACGTCGGCCAGGGTACGGACAAGAGCGTGCTGGGCCTCGGTGCAGTCTTGGTACTCGTCGACGTAGAGGCCGCCGTAGCTGTCGCCGATGACCTCGCGACCCGCGCGGGTTGCGAGGAAACGTGCTGCCCCGGACTGCACGTGCCGCCACTGAGCGCCGGCGGGGTTTGGCATGTCGACCTCGCAGGTCCTCGGGTAGGAGGTGGCATAGCGCAGCGCGAAGCCGCTGATGGTTTCGACGTGGGCGCGCCGATCTGAGATGCCGCGCGCTGCCAGGTGGCGCCGCAGGGCGGCCACACCGGCGTGCGTGTGGGTCAGGATGAGCTGGCGCTCGCCGGGTGTGCATGCGACGGCGTCGGCTATGAGGTGGGTCTTCCCGAATCCTGCGGCCGCAATGACGTAGGCGCGGCGGGCAGCGGCCAACGTCGCGGCATCAGTCGGCACCGTATGCCCACTCATGGATGGCGCTGAGTGCCTGACCGGCGGGCGTGGTCGCGAGCGTGTCATCGACTGCAGCGATCTCGCCAAGGACCTGGCCGGTGTCGATGAGCTTGAACCAACCGCGAGAACTCCTGGACGTGGCGGCCCGCCATAGGCACTCCCGCACCAGGGCCTCGTCGAACCCAGCATCACGTAGCGCGACCAGCGTGTCGTCGACGTCGTCTCGTTTCAGGGCAAGTTCGGCCAGGCGCTGCTGGGCCGGCGGCGGAGCAATGATCAGAACCTGTGGATGGCTCTCGGCGGGGTGACGTGAAGGGTGCGCACCTCCCGAGGATGATCTGAAGCCCATTGCAAGTTCTGATCAGGGTCGGCGTTGGAGCGCCGGTTCGGG
>JBOGDE010000221.1:0-9624 GCA_050701695.1 Micromonosporaceae bacterium | reverse complement strand
GGCGTGAAGGGGCCCTCTGTTTCGTCCGCCACCTGTGCCGGAACGCGGGCCGTTCGGACCGCAACCGAGCGAATCCCATCCGCGTGACATGAGCAGCAGGGGACTCACCTGCCCTGCACCGCTGTGAATGGGGTAGCGATGGACATGCGCAGACACCGCACCACGACCTGGGCGGCAGTAGTGGCGACCGGGCTATTCGCGGCGCTGACCATGACCGCGCTTCCGTCGTACGCCGAGGAAGCATCGCCGTCGCCCGACACCTCACCCAGCCCCGAGTCGCCCGGAACGGGGCCGTCCGCCCCGGAGCCGTCCGGCTCCTCTGAGTCGGCGGCCGATCCGTCGTCCGCGCCACCGGCCGCCGTGCCGGCGTTGCCCTCGGCGGATCTCGGCGTCGTACTGGCCAGCAGCGTCGTACCGGCCGGTTCCGGTATCAAGGTGTTCCGGGTCGATCTGAGGAACTCGGGTCCGAGCACGGCCGAGGACGTGGCGCTGGACATCGATGCCACTGAGCTGCGGGACGACATCGCGATCGACTTCGCCGACGACTGCGCCGTGGACGGTCGTACGGCGTCGTGCCCGGTGGCTTCGCCGATGCCGATGGGTTGGACCCATGTGGTGACCTTCGGCCTGACCGCGCCGAAGGACGCTCCGCTGGGTGACGCGGGTGCCTTGACAGTCACGGTGCGGGCCTCGACCCACGAACCGAGTCCCTACGACAACACCCAGAGCAGGAACATCGTGGTCGTCGAGAAGGATGCCGATCTGGTGGCATTCGGGGAGGACCTGAGGGGTGTCGCGCCAGGCAGCGTGCACAACCTGGATTTCAGCGTCCTCAACAGCAGCACACTCACCGCCAAGAACCTCGTGGTGAATATCCAGCTCCCGGCATACGTGACGTTCCACGACCGGTACGACAACTGTGAATACCACGCTGACGGCCGGTTCGCGACGTGCGGCTTCGACGGCGAGCTACCGCCGTACCAATACTGGACGGTCTCGGAGCAGACGCCGATCTCGGTGGCGGTGTCGAAGCGCGCCCCGGGTCCCCAGGAGCTGGGCATGATCTGGGTCGACGTGTACGGCGAAGCCGACGTCCAGGCGGCCTCCGGGCACGTCGCGAAGGGCGAACTCGGCAAGGCCGCCGCGGGCGCACTGGGAGATCCGGACCGGGGTGACAGCGCGGTCGGCCTGTTGGTGACGACCACCAGGGGTCCGGTGGACCTGGCGGCGGTCGGTGCCACCGTCACCGGGAAGGTCGGCGATGTCAGGACAATCAAGATCGGCGCGAAGAACCACGGGCCGTCCGACTACTTCCCGGTCCTCGACAAGGTTCACTCGACGATCGTGGTCGAGGTGCCCCAGGGCACCGAAGTGATCGCCGCGCCGGACGAGTGCCTCGGCTACTTCGAGGACGGCTGGGACTGGGTCTTCCCGGGAAGGCCCGGCGCGCGCGCCTACCGGTGCGACTTCCAGGTGCGGGCGGGTGAAACCGGGCTGCGGGAGTTCCGGCTGAAGCTGGTCGGTGCCGATGTCGAGAACGGCCAGGTCAGCGCGAGTGCGCGCGATCTGGACGACAACCCCGCCAACGAGACGGCGCCGATCGTGGTCAAGCTCTCCGCCGGCACCGTTCCGAGTGCCGCTCCCGGCCCCGGCGGTGGTGGTGGCGGGCTACCCGTGACCGGTACGCCACTGGCCGGCCTGGTCGGCGGCGGCGCGGCGGCGGTGCTGCTCGGCATCGTGCTGTTCCTGGTGGGCCGCTGGCGCCGTATCCCCGCAACCGTGTGATGAGGCGTCGCGTGGTCTTAAGGGAGCCCTCGCAGCGGGCGGGCGCTCGCACAACGGGGAGGTCTCGTGGAGCTACGCAGTCGCCACACCGGGCTCCGGCTGGCCGCGACCACGGCCGTCGTGGCCGCACTGATCCTGGTCGGTTCTGCGGGGTACGCCGAGGAGGCGTCGCCGTCGCCGGAGCCGGGTCAGAGCGTCGCGTCGTCGGCAGCACCGGCGCCGGCGGAGTCGCAGACACCGGAGCCGCCCGCCGCTTCGGACTCACCCGCGCGTACGCCGGCGGAGTCGGCGCAGCCGCGGGTGCAGAGCGCGGACCTCAGCGTGGCGGTGGTGAGCAGCCTGGTACAGGTGGACTCAGGCATCAGACAGTTCCGGGTCGACCTGGAGAACCGCGGTCCGGACCCCGCCGCCGAGGTGTCGTTGGCGATCGACGCCACCCGGCTGCGGCTCGGGTTCGGGCTGAGCGCGCCGCAGGGGACCCCACTGGGCGAGGCGGGCACGGTCACGGTCGAGGTGCGCGCGGACACGCCTGACGTCAACCAGGAGGACAACACCGCGGTCACCGGGGTCAGGTTGGTGGCGAAGGGCACGGAGCTGGTGGCGTTGGGCGAGGACCTGCTCGGCGTCGAGCCGGGCACCGTACGCTCGCTGGAATTCGGCGTCCTCAACAGCGGCACCACCACCGCGAAGGATCTGGTGGTGCTCATCCAGTTGCCGGTCTACCTGAGCTTCGACGATCGGTACGACAACTGCGTCTACCGCGACGAGCGGACCGCCGAATGCCGCTTCGACGGTGAGATCCCGCCGTACCACGTCTGGACGCCGTCCGCCCAGACGCCGATCACGGTCAGCCTGCACCCCAACGCCCCGGGACCGGTACGCCTCTGGATGCAGATCGAGGTGCAGGACGTGGGCCAGGTCGACGAGGTGTCCGGTCACGTGGTGAAAGGCCAGGTCACCGGGGCGTCCGCTGCTTTGCTGGCTGACCCCGACCGCAGGGACAGCCGGCTGACGCTGAAAGTGACCACGACGCCGCAGCGGGCCGATCTGGCCGCGATCGGTGCCACCGTGACAGGCAAGGTCGGGGACGCGCTGCCGGTCAAGGTGGGCGTGAGGAACCACGGCCCCAACGATTTCCTACCGCAGAGCAGCAACCCGTACTACGCGATGTTCCGGATGGCCCGTCCGCACGGCACTCTGGTGACCAAGGCGCCGTACAGTTGCTTCTCGGTGATCGACGGGGAGCGGGTCGACTGGGACAATCCCGGTGCCCCGGGTGGGTTCGAGTACCGCTGCTTCGACCCGGTCCCGGCTGGCGAGACCGTCTGGTACGAGTTCGAGCTGACCATAATCAGCGCCCGTACCGACGGCGGTGAGGTCGACTTCGACGGCCTGGAGGGCGACGAGCGGCCCGGCAACGACTCCGCCCCGTTGGTCGTCAGAGTCGCGGGCGGCACCGCCAGCCCCAGCGTCAGCCCCAGTGCGAGCCCGGGTGCGGGTGGCGGCGGGGGCGGCCTTCCGGTCACCGGTACGCCATTGGCGGGCTTGGTCGGTGGCGGTGCGGCCGCGGTGCTGCTCGGCATCGTGCTGTTCCTGGTGGGCCGCTGGCGGCGTACCCCCGCCGCCGTGACGGGCGAGTAGACAACCACGGGGTTGTCGGGGTCGGGCGCCAAGCTGGGACCCCGACAACCCCGCGGTTGGTGTCTGGCAGAGTGGTCGGCGTGACCCGCGCTTCTCTGGACAAGCAGCCGCACGAGGTAGCCGCCATGTTCGACGGGGTGGCCCGGCGGTACGACCTGACCAACACGGTGCTCTCGTTCGGGCAGGACCGGATGTGGCGGCGTGCCACCGCTGACGCGCTGGCGTTGCGGCCGGGGGAGCGCTGCCTGGACCTGGGGGCCGGCACCGGGGTGTCCACCGAGGAGCTGTCGCGCTCCGGCGCGTACGTGGTGGGCGCCGACCTCTCGCTGGGGATGCTGGCGGCCGGTACGCACCGGGGGGTGCCGCTGTTGGGCGCCGACGCGCTGGCGCTGCCGTTCGGTGACGAGAGCTTCGACGCGGTCACCATCTCGTTCGCGCTGCGCAACATCGTCGACCCGGATGCCGCGCTGCGGGAGATGGCGCGGGTGACGAAGCCGGGCGGCCGGCTGGTGGTGTGCGAGTTCAGCCACCCGACCTGGGGGCCGTTCCGCGAGGTGTACCTGCGCTACCTGATGGCGGGGCTGCCGGCGGTGGCCCGTACGGTGTCGAGCAACCCGGACGCGTACGTCTACCTCGCCGAGTCGATCCAGGCCTGGCCGGACCAGCGTGGCCTCGCCACCCGGGTCGGCGCCAACGGCTGGGCCCAGGTCGCGTGGCGCAACCTCAGCGGCGGCATCGTCGCCCTGCACCGCGCCACCCGCCGCTGACGGCGCACGGGCGCCGGGCTGCGACGACGGGCGCGCGGGGATAGCGTCCGGGGCGGGGCACTGCGGTGCGGCAGCTTAGGCATGCCTAACAAAGGGGGGTGCCGGTGGTGCCCCTTAGACTGCACCGCGGGGTTAGTGAAAGTCTTCACAAGCACTGCGACCACAGGCGGAACCGGCAGCGAGCGGAGGGGCCACCGTGACCGAGCCGAACACCGAGGCGACACCACCGGGAGACCACACGCCCGATTCGGCGGTGCTGGAGGGCGGTGCTGCCGACAGCGCTGACGTGATCGTGGTCGGCGCGGGGCCGGGCGGGTCGGCGGCGGCGTACCACCTGGCGCGGCACGGGCTGGACGTACTACTGCTGGAGAAGACCGAGTTTCCGCGCGAGAAGGTGTGTGGCGACGGGCTCACTCCGCGGGCGGTCAAGCAGCTGGTCAAGATGGGTGTCGACGTCAGCGGCGACGGCTGGATGCCGAACAAGGGGCTGCGCGTCATCGGCGGCGGCATCCGGATGGAGCTGGACTGGCCGGAGCTGGCCAGCTTCCCGGACTACGGGCTGACCCGTACCCGGATGGATTTCGACGACATCCTGGCCCAGCGCGCCCAGGCCGCCGGCGCCAAGCTGCAGACCTCCACCAACGTCACCGGCCCGGTGCTGAGCAAGGGCGGCCGGGTGATCGGCGTGCGGGCCACCGTGGGCCCCGACAAGCAGCCCGTGGAGTACCGCGCGCCGTTGGTGATGTCCTGCGACGGGGTCTCCGGGCGGTTCCCGCTCAGCCTCGGCATCGCCAAGCGGGAGGACCGGCCGATCGGGGTCGCGGTACGCCGCTACTACCGCAGCCCGCGGCACGACGACGACTACCTGGAGTCGTGGCTGGAGCTGCGCGGCGGAAAGCCCGGCACCGACGAGGGCGACAAGCTGCTCCCCGGGTACGGCTGGATCTTCGGGCTGGGCGACGGGCGGGTCAACGTGGGGCTCGGCGTGCTCAACAGCTCGGTCAGCTTCGGCAAGGCTGACTACCGCAAGATGCTCGTCGAGTGGATGGGCAGCACGCCCGACGAGTGGGAGATGAACGAGTCCACCGCCGACGGCAAGATCCTCGGCGCCGCACTGCCGATGGGGTTCAACCGGGTGCCGCACTACACCCGCGGCGTGATGCTGGTCGGCGACTCCGGCGGCATGGTCAACCCGTTCAACGGCGAGGGCATCGCGTACGCGATGGAGAGCGGCGAGCTGGCCGCGGAGATCGCGGCGCAGGCGCTTGCCCGGCCGGCCGGGCCGCTGCGGGAGCGGGCGCTGCTGCACTACCGCAGCGAGCTGCGGGCGCGGTACGGCGGCTACTACCGGCTGGGCAGCTGGTTCGTGAAGCTGATCGGCAATCCGCAGATCATGAAGGTGGCCACCCGGCACGGGTTGCCGCACCCGGTGCTGATGAAGTTCGTCCTCAAACTGCTGGCCAACCTCACCGATCCGCGGGGCGGCGACGCGGCCGACCGCGTGATCAATGCGCTGGTCAAGGCGGCGCCAGCGGTATGACGACGCAGTCCAACCCCCGCTCACAGGGAATTCTCAGCCGGGCAATAAGGTGGATCGGCTCTGGTGATCAGGACGGCTCTGGCGCCACAAGCAGGAGCAACAGAACGGGAGGCAGGTAGCGATGTCGCTCTCGCCGTACCTACCGATCGTGGGGATGTTCGTGTTGGCGTTCGCCTTCGCGGTCTTCTCCGTGGCGATCGCGCCGCTGGTCGGTCCGCGCCGCTACAACAAGGCCAAGCTCGACGCGTACGAATGCGGCATCGAGCCCACCCCGCAGGGCGGCGGCTCCGGGGGTACGCGGTTCCCGGTCAAGTTCTACCTGACCGCGATGCTCTTCATCGTCTTCGACATCGAGATCATCTTCCTGTACCCGTGGGCCGTGGCGTACGACTCGCTGGGCATGTTCGGGTTCGTGGAGATGGTCCTGTTCATCGGCACCGTCTTCATCGCGTACGCGTACGTGTGGAAGCGCGGCGGGCTGGACTGGGACTGACAATGGGTATTGAGGAAAAGCTCCCCAGCGGAGTGCTGCTGACATCCGTCGAGAAGCTGGTCAACTGGACCCGCAAGGCGTCGCTGTGGCCGGCCACGTTCGGTCTGGCGTGCTGCGCGATCGAGATGATGGCGACCGGCGCCGCCCGCTACGACCTGGCGCGCTTCGGGATGGAGGTCTTCCGGGCGAGCCCACGGCAGGCCGACCTGATGATCGTGGCCGGCCGGGTGAGCCAGAAGATGGGCCCGGTGCTGCGGCAGATCTACGACCAGATGCCCGAGCCCAAGTGGGTGCTGAGCATGGGTGTCTGCGCCAGCTCCGGCGGGATGTTCAACAACTACGCGATCGTGCAGGGCGTGGACCACATCGTCCCGGTCGACATGTACCTCCCCGGCTGCCCGCCGCGTCCGGAGATGCTGATCGACGCGATCCTCAAGCTGCACGACAAGATCATGGCCGAGCCGCTCGGTGAGCGCCGCCGCCAGCAGCTGGAGGAGGCGGGCGCGCCCCGGGTCGGCACCGTCCCGTCCAGCTACCGGTACAACAAGGCGAAGCGTCGCGAGTGGGTGGCAGCCGAGGCCGAGGGCACCCAGGAGCAGCTGCGGATCGCGAAGTGGATGGAAGAGGGGGCGCACCGCCGGTGAGCACTCCAGAGAACGCGCCTTCGGACCCGGTGCAGCGCAAGGCCGAGGCGCTCGACAGCGGCGAACTGGTCGCCGAGAACGTACCTACCAGCACCCCGGCCGGTCGCGGCATGTTCGGGGTGGACGGCACCGGCGACACCTCCGGCTTCGGTGGCCTGGTACGCCGCCGCCCGGCCGTGATGGAGACCGAACCGCCGTACGGGGGGTACTTCGACGAGGTGGTCGACGGGCTGCGCGACGCGCTCTCCGAGGCTGGCCACTCCTCGGTGGACACGATCGAGAAGGTCGTGGTCGACCGCGGCGAGCTGACTCTGCACATCAAGCCGGAGCGGATCCTCGACGTCTGCCAGGTGATGCGCGACGACTCCTCGCTGCGGTACGAGCTGTGCTCGTCGGTGTCCGGTGTGGACTACATCGGCGAGCCGCGCCGGCTGCACGTGTGCTACCAGCTCACCTCGATGACGTACCGGCGGCGGATCCGGCTGGAGGTGGCGGTCACCGCCGAGGAGCCGAACGTCCCGAGCGTCACCAGCGTCTACCCCACCGCCGACTGGCAGGAGCGGGAGGCCTACGACATGTTCGGCGTGGTCTTCGACGGCCACCCCAACCTCACCCGGATCCTGATGCCCGACGACTGGGAGGGCTACCCGCAGCGCAAGGACTATCCGCTGGGTGGCGTACCGGTCGAGTACAAGGGCGCGCAGATACCGCCACCGGACGAGCGGAGGGCGTACAAGTGACAGACGCTTATGCCGAGCCCCGGGAGACCACCGAGGGTCGGATCTACAACGTCACCGGCGGCGACTGGGACAGTGTGGTCGCCGGCGCCGACCCGATCTCCGAAGAGAAGCTCGTCGTCAACATGGGTCCGCAGCACCCGTCGACGCACGGCGTGCTCCGGCTGGTGTTGGAGATGGAGGGTGAGACCGTCACCGAGACCCGTGCGGTGATCGGCTACCTGCACACCGGGATCGAGAAGAACACCGAGTACCGCAACTGGACCCAGGGCACCACGTTCGTCACCCGCGCGGACTACCTGGCGCCGATCTTCAACGAGACGGCGTACTGCCTGGCGGTGGAGAAGCTGCTCGGCGTCGACGTCCCGGAGCGGGCGAACACCATCCGGGTGCTGATGATGGAGCTGAACCGGATCTCCTCGCACCTGGTGTGGCTCGCCACCACCGGCATGGAGCTGGGTGCGCTGTCGATGATGATCTACGGCTTCCGGGAACGGGAGTACATCCTCGACATCTTCGAGATGGCGTCCGGGCTGCGGCTCAACATGGCGTACATCCGGCCAGGTGGGCTGGCGCAGGACCTGCCGCAGGCGGCGGTCGACAAGATCCGTGAGTTGCTGGAGTTCATGCCGAAGCGGATCGCCTCGTACGAATCCCTGCTCTCCGGTAACCAGATCTGGCAGAAGCGCACCCAGGGCGTGGGCTACCTCGACGTCTCCGGCTGCCTCGCGCTGGGCGTCACCGGGCCGGTGCTGCGCAGCGCCGGGCTCGGCTGGGACCTGCGCAAGACGATGCCGTACTGCGGTTACGAGGACTACGAGTTCGACGTGGTGACCAACACCGGCGCCGACGTGTGGGGCCGCTACCAGGTGCGGCTGAACGAGATGCGCGAGTCGCTGAAGATCGTCGAACAGGCGCTGGACCGGCTCCGCCCCGGCCCGACGATGGTCGAGGACAAGAAGATCGCGTGGCCGGCCCAGCTCGCCATCGGGACCGACGGCATGGGCAACTCCCTCGAACACGTCAAGAAGATCATGGGCCAGTCGATGGAGGCCCTGATCCACCACTTCAAGCTGGTCACCGAGGGCTTCCGGGTGCCGGCCGGCCAGGTGTACGTCCCGATCGAAGCGCCGCGCGGCGAGCTCGGGCTGCACGTGGTCTCCGACGGCGGGACCAGGCCGTACCGGGTGCACATGCGGGAGCCCAGCTTCATCAACCTGCAGGCGCTGCCGGCGCTGTCCGAGGGCGGCCTGATCGCCGACGTGATCGCGGGCGGCGCCTCGTTGGACCCGGTGATGGGTGGGTGCGATCGATGACCGAAACAACCGCCGAGGTGTTCTCGGACGAGGTGGTACGGCAGGCGCGCGAGATCATCGCGCGCTACCCGGTGTCGCGTTCGGCGCTGCTGCCGATGCTGCACCTGGTGCAGTCGGTGGAGGGGTACGTCAGCCCGCGCGGCGTGGCGTTCTGCGCCGACCAGCTCGGCATCACCAAGGCCCAGGTGGGCGCGGTGGCGACCTTCTACACCATGTACAAGCGCCGCCCCACCGGCGAATGGCTGGTCAGCGTCTGCACCAACACGATGTGTGGCGTACTCGGTGGCGACCGGGCGTACCAGGCGCTGCAGGAGTACCTCGGCGTCGGGCACGACGAGACCACCGACGACGGCACGATCACGTTGGAGCACGCCGAGTGCCTCGCGGCCTGCGACTACGCGCCGGTGATGACGGTCAACTACGAGTTCTTCGACAAGATCGATGCGGGTAGCGCCCTCGACGTGGTGCAGAAGCTGCAGAACGGTGAGCGCCCGGCCCCGTCGCGCGGCGCCCGGCTGTGCAGCTTCAAGGAGATGTCGCTGCAGCTCGCCGGCTGGAACGACCAGACCGAGCACGTCGCCGACGGCCCCGCCGGAGAGCCGACGCTGGCCGGCAACCGACTGGCCGAGCAGTACGGCATCTCGGTCGCCGGCTTCGACCCCGAGACCCCGATCGGCAAGGCCCCGGCCAAGCCCGCGGCC
>JBOGDE010000220.1:0-9658 GCA_050701695.1 Micromonosporaceae bacterium | reverse complement strand
GCCGGCGGCAGGGCCGATGCCGTACCGGCGCTGGAATTTCTTGATCGCGGCGCAGTCCCGCGGCGACTGCGTGCCGTCCACGGTGACCGGTCCGAAGCCGCCGAGGGTGGCCAGGTGCCGCTCCACCTCGCGCTGGTGCGGACCGACCGGGCAGCCCGGCTTCGCGCTCGGCGTGGCCGATGCCGATGGTGAGGCCGGAGCGCCCGATCCACCGTCCTCCCCCGTGGCGGACGGTCGACCGGGCGACTCCGGTGCGTTCGACGCGCTCGGCCCCGTGACCGGGGCCCGGTCGGCGAAGCTGGCTCGCCGTGCGGGCTCGGCCCCGAGCGCGTAGGTCGCGGCGGTGACCGCCACGACCGCGGTGGCGGCCAGAGCGAAGAGCGCGGTGCCGGTGGTGCCTCGCATCGTGTTCTCCTCCCCATCTCGCCCCAGATGCTCCTTACACGCCTGGGACGCCCCCGATGGTTGCCGCCGTGACCAAAACTGTGCCTGGCAACGAGTTTCGTGTGCTCCCCGGTTCGTGCCACCTGCACCGAACCGGCGTCATAGGGCTCAGGCGGGGCCCGGTGGGAATGTCGGTGCGGTGAGGGACACTGGGAAGCTGCAACCGAACCTGAGGAGGACCGGGTGACCGGCGGACCGTTGATCGTGCAGTCCGACAAGACGCTGCTGCTCGAGGTGGACCACCCCGACGCGGACGCGTGCCGGATGGCGATCGCGCCGTTCGCCGAGCTGGAGCGGGCGCCGGAGCACATGCACACGTACCGGTTGACCCCGCTCGGGCTGTGGAACGCCCGGGCCGCGGCACACGACGCGGAGGCGGTGGTGGACGCGCTGATCCGGTTCAGCCGCTACCCGGTGCCGCACGCGCTGCTGGTCGACGTCGCCGAGACCATGGACCGGTACGGCCGGCTGCGGCTGGCCAACCACCCCACGCACGGGCTGGTGCTGGAGGCCACCGACCGGGCGGTGCTGGTCGAGGTCACCAAGTCCAAGAAGCTCGCCGGGATGCTCGGCGCGAAGCTCGACGAGGACACGGTGGTCGTACACCCGTCGGAGCGGGGGCGGCTGAAGCAGGGGCTGCTGAAGCTGGGCTGGCCGGCCGAGGACCTGGCGGGTTACGTCGACGGCGAAGCCCACGCCATCGCTCTGCACCAGGACGGTTGGGAGCTGCGGCCGTACCAGCAGCAGGCGGTGGATTCGTTCTGGGCGGGTGGCTCCGGTGTGGTGGTGCTGCCGTGCGGCGCCGGCAAGACACTGGTCGGCGCCGCCGCGATGGCGCAGGCACAGGCGACCACCCTGATCCTGGTCACCAACACCGTCGCCGGGCGGCAGTGGAAGCGGGAGCTGATCGCGCGTACCAGCCTGACCGAGGAGGAGATCGGCGAGTACTCCGGTGAGCGCAAGGAGATCCGCCCGGTCACCATCGCGACGTACCAGGTGCTGACCACCCGGCGCAAGGGCGTCTTCGCGCACCTGGATGTGTTCGGGGCCCGGGACTGGGGCCTGGTGATCTACGACGAGGTGCACCTGCTGCCCGCACCCATCTTCCGGTTCACCGCGGACCTGCAGGCTCGTCGCCGGCTGGGCCTGACCGCCACTCTGGTACGCGA
Source organism: Micromonosporaceae bacterium (assembly GCA_050701695.1). Taxonomy (GTDB): domain Bacteria; phylum Actinomycetota; class Actinomycetes; order Mycobacteriales; family Micromonosporaceae; genus WHSM01. Next base: position 8,045 of record JBOGDE010000220.1, on the reverse strand, counting down.
AGACGGCCGCGAAGGTGACGTGTTCTCCCTGATCGGCCCGAAACGGTACGACGCCCCCTGGAAGGACATCGAGTCCCAGGGCTGGATCGCCCCGGCCGACTGCGTCGAGGTACGGGTGACGCTCACCGACGCCGAGCGGATGGCGTACGCCACGGCGGAGGCCGACGTGCGCTACCGGGTGTGCTCGACGGCGCGTACCAAGCTGCCGGCGGTGGAGGCGCTGGTGAAGCGGCACCAGGGCGACCAGATCCTGGTGATCGGCGCGTACCTCGACCAGCTGCACGAGCTGTCCGAGCACCTGGACGCCCCGATCGTGGAAGGCTCCACCACCAACAAGCAGCGGGAACGGCTCTTCGACGAGTTCCGCGCCGGGGAGCTGAAGACGCTGGTGGTGAGCCGGGTCGGCAACTTCTCCATCGACCTGCCCGAGGCGGCGGTGGCGATCCAGGTCTCGGGCACGTTCGGCTCCCGCCAGGAGGAGGCGCAGCGGCTCGGCCGGGTGCTCCGCCCGAAGGCTGACGGCCGGCAGGCGCACTTCTACACCGTGGTCGCCCGCGACACCATCGACACCGACTACGCCGCGCACCGGCAGCGCTTCCTCGCCGAGCAGGGGTACGCGTACCACATCGTCGACGCCGACGACGTGATCGGCCCCGCCCTCCCCGACGTAGGCTGACCCGCCGCCGAGCTTCGCTCCGCTCCGCCCTGCCCTGCCCTGCCCTGCCCTGCCCTGCCCTGCCCCGCCCTGCCCTGCCCCGCCCTGCCCTGCCCCGCCCAGGCATTGGACGTTTGCTATCGAAGGTGGGGACGAGATTTGTAAGACGGCGTCCAATGCCGGCGTGCGCCACCGAGCGCGCCACCGGGCAGCGCGGCGACTGGGTGAAACCTCGGTGCCGGGGAGCGGCGGCTCGGGTAGGAATGGGGTATGCCTGACGCGCTCGACGTACTGAAACTGCTCGCCGATCCGCCACGACTGCGGGTGTTCAGCGCCCTGGTGCTGGGCGCGGCCACGCCGGCCGAGGTGGCCGACGCCACCGGGCTGGGCACCGGGCCCGTGCTGCGACTGCTGGCGCGGTTGGAGTCGGGCGGGATCGTGGCGCGCGACGGGGAGCGGTGGCGGGCCCGGCCGGAGCTGCTGCGGGAGCTGGCGGCCACCGCGAGCCCCGAGCCGGCGTACGTCGACCACGGCGCCTCCGACGCCGAGGAGCGGGCGGTGCTGCGGGTGTTCATGCCGCAGGGCCGGCTGGTGAGCATCCCCGCACCGCACGGCAAGCGGCGGATCGTGCTGGACCAGATCAGCCGGATCTTCGAGCCCGGGGTGCGGTACCCGGAGCGCGAGGTGAACGCGATGCTGAAGGCGTTCCACGACGACCACGCCGCGCTGCGCCGCTACCTGGTCGACGAGGGGTTCCTGAGCCGCGAATCCGGCGAGTACTGGCGCATCGGCGGCACCGTCACACTCTGAGCCGGCGGGTCAGCCGGTCAGGTGCGCGACACCCTGATCTTGGTAAGTGAGTGTCTGATTCGGACACTCACTTACCTAGATCACGCCAGCCGCTTCCGAGATTCACTTCGACGACCCGCCAGTTCGCCTCCCAGGATCCGTGGGTCGCCGGCACCAGACACGCGGCCAGCGCCCGAGCCACGCGCGTCGGCATCCTCAGTGGATCACCGGTCGGCACCGACACCAGGACCTCGTCGCCGAGCATGTCCAGCCGCACATGTGCGAGCTCGCATGCGGACTGATCACGTACGCGGTATTCGACCAGGCCGGCTGAGTACATGTCGCTGTCATGCATCTTCATCAACGCCCGCAGTCGGCGCAGGTCAGACCCGCGCCGCAGACGCGACACCACACGAGCGTCCGGCGGAATGCCAGCACGCCGGCGAGGAATCCGAGCAGCTCCGCCGGGACGGCGTACACCCAGATCATCCGAACCTCCCATAGCCCAAGCCTGGCTAGCGGCACCGACCATAGGAGCGGATGCGCCATTGCCTCTAGAAGGTTGCGAGATATTGCTAGCGCGCTGGGTCAACGCTTGACCTAACCGATCCAGGACCCACAGAGTCAGTGTCGATAGCAACGTTGGGCAACTGTCGGAGGATCCTCATGCGCCTCACCTTCATAGGGAAGGACCCGAACTCCAACCCCACCGGCTCGCCGACCGTCTACCGCACCGATCGGGACTCCTGGGTGGTGCAGGGCTGGGTTGTCGATGATCCCGCCACTCTGGCTCAGATGGACATCCCAGACGGCGAGACCGCCGTGGAGATTCCAGACCGGATGCTGCGGTTCTTCGACAAAGGCTGAACGTGGCATCGATATCTGAAGCCGAGTTCGACCGATTACTGACCGACTTCGACCACGAGGCCATCCACCTGGAGACGCGCGACGCGTACGGGACCGAGGTGGAGTTGCCGCATCTGGCCCAGTGGATGGCAGGTGAGCCGGACGACCTGCGATGGCTCGAAGGCTGGTGCGACACCCTGCGAGCGCATGTCAGAGCGGGCCGCACGGTACGCCGCGCCCGTATCGTGTCGGAGCCGCTCAGCGACTATCAGCGCTGGTCGTACAGCATCGCGGCGCCGATGGTGGCAGCCGGGGAGGACATCCGTTGGGTGCCGCGACGACTCGTCAGCTCGATCGCGTTACCGGGCAACGACTTCTACCTGTTCGACAACCGCCTGGCGCTCTTCCTGATCTATGCCGGAAACGGCCTGGCCACCGACCGTCTCACCTCCACCGATCCGTTGGACATCACGCTCTGCCGCTCCGCTTTCGAGTCGGTATGGCGCCTGGCGATCCCCCACAGTGACTACCCCGGATAGCTCTGTACGGCAGGCGCGTGAGGCGCTCGGCCAACGGTTGCGGGAACTCCGTATCGCGGCCGGGATGACCGGCCGCCGACTCGCCACGGTCACCGGACAACACTTCACCCGGGTAAGCAAGATCGAGCATGGCGTGCAGCAGCCGACAGTCTCCGACATCCGAGCCTGGTGTCGTGCCTGCGGCGCCACTGACGCGGCGCCGGACCTGTTGGCCAGCCTGCGCACGCTGGAATCGGCGTACGTGGAGCTACGGCGGCAGAGTCGCGCGGGCATGAAGCGGGTGGTGGGGCCGCACACCGCGCAGCGGTACCGGCACACCACCGAGTTCCGGGTGTACGAACACAACGTGATTCCGGGCCTGTTCCAGACCGCCGACTACACCGCCGCGATGCTGTCGCACTGGATCGAGCTTCTCGGCGCCCCTGACGACCTGGACGAAGCCGTTGCGGCGCGCATGGAACGCCAGCAGGTGCTCTACCAGCGGGGCAAGCGGTTCGTCGTCGTACTCGAAGAGCAGGCACTGCGTACCTGGTTCGGCACGGCGGCGACCCAGGCCGGGCAGCTGGACCGGACACTCGCGGTGATGTCACTGCCGAACGTCTCGGTCGGGATCATCCCGCTGATGACCCAGCGCACCGCCGTGCCGTCCGCCGGCTTCTGGATCTTCGACAACACCCTGGTGGCGCTGGAGACCCCGTCGGCGAGCCTAGAGGTGACCCGACCGGGCGAGATCGAGCTGTACGCCACGATGTTCGGCCGCCTGCAACGCTCCGCGATGTACGGCAGACCCGCACGCGCCCTGGTCGCCAAGGCCATCGACGACCTTCCACCCGGTAACACATTCCTCCCCCCGGAAACACCGCCTACGTGAAGGTGAGGTGGCTACGCCTACATCGGGCCGGCGCCACCGTGCTCAGGACAGGGCCAGTGCCGCTACGCCCGCGACCACCACGGCCGCTCCGGCGAGCCGGCGCAGGCCCTGGGGCTCGCGCAGCAGCCAGGCGCCGAAGAGCGTACCGACCACGATGGACAGCTCCCGGGCGGGTGCGATCAAGCTGACCGGGGCGAGGGTGAAGGCGTACAGCACCAGGATGTAGCCGAGCGGGCCGAGCACGGCGATGGTGAGCACCTCGCGCCAATGGTCGCGCCACACCTGGGCGACCGCGCCCCAGCGGCGCGCCGCGTACGGGGTGAGCGCAGCGGCGCCGATGGTGTTGACGCTCCAGTCGAAGAGCACCGGCGCGATCGCGAAGGTACGCATCGCGGCGCCGTCGAGCACCGTGTAGCCGGCGATCAGCACCCCCGCCGCGAGCCCGTACGCCACCCCGGTGGCCCTGGCACCACTCAAGATCGCCGTTCCGGGTACGGATGTCGACCTGCGCTTCGGATCCGGACCCAGCACCGCGATCTCCTCGACGCCTGGCGCCGGGACGGTATCGACGCGCGCAGCGCCGAGGCCGATGACGGCGATCCCGGCTACCACCAACGCCGCGCCGGCCAGCCCGACCCAGCCGGGACGGTCGCCGAGGATCAGGATCGCCGCGGTCACCGACAGCAGCGGGCCGGTGCCGCGGGCCAGCGGGTAGACCACGGACAGGTCCCCGACGGCGTATCCGTGGTGCAGCAGCAGGAAGTAGCTGGCGTGCAGCGCGGCGCTGAGCGCCATCACCGCCAGCGCACCGTACGACAGCGGGTGCGCGAACCACAGCGCGAACGGCAGGTAGATCACGGTCGACGTGGCGGCGCGCAGCCAGATGAACACCAGCCCGCCGGTACCGCTGGCGCGTTTCGCGGCGAGGTTCCAGGTGGCGTGGGTTATGGCCGAGCCGAGCACCAAGCCGAGCGCTACCAGACCCATCCGCAGACACTAGGCGCGCGGCCAGGCGGCGCGCCGCGCCGGAGATCACATCGGGGTGGCGTCCACCAGCAGGTTGACCAGCTCGGAGAAGGCCGGACGGTCGTCCATCTTGCCGCAGTCGGTGGCCTTCACCGTCACGTCACCTGCCTTGAGGGTGTAGACGAAGCCGTCGGCGCAGTCACCGGGGTCCGGGCGTTTCGCCTCACTCTTCAGCCGGTCGTCCATCGCCAGCGACTGCAGCTTGGAGACCTGCTGGTCGGTGAGCTCGCCCTTGCTCTCCTTGTCGCCGTCGGTGTACGTCCACGCCCCCTTCGGCTCGACCACCAGCTCCTGCTCGACCCCCGCGATGCCGCCGGTACGCGTCAGCGTGACCGTCCGCGGCTCCTTCCCCGGCGGGACCGTCGGGGTGCCACCGGTCTCGCCCGGCGGGATCCCGATCTCACCACTGGAGCGTTCCGGTGACGGACTGGAGCCGGCCTGGCCGCCTTCGCCACAGCCTCCGAGTGCGACCAGCGATACCAGCGTCAGCAGACCGATCACGCGCTTCATAGGTGCGTACCCCCTCAAATCTCCCACTACTTCCTTCCGCTACGACGTGACAGGGACCGTACGGGTTCCACACTGGTGGTGTGACCGGGATGCCGGCGCTGTGGCGTCGTGACCTGCCGCCGGACGTGGATCCGGTGGCCGCCGACCATGCCGGCGCCGACCTGGTGGCGCGCTGGAGCCAACCGCACCGGCACTACCACGACCTGACCCACCTGGGCGCGGTGCTGGCGGTGATCGACGAACACGCCGACTGGGCCACCGACCTGGCGGCGGTACGGCTCGCCGCGTGGTTCCACGACGCGGTGTACGCCCCGCGCCGCGACGACAACGAACGCGCCAGCGCGGCACTGGCCGCGGCGGTGCTGCGCCGGCTGCGGGTCCCGCCCGACCGGGTGGACGAGGTGGTACGGCTGGTACGCCTCACCGAGCACCACCACCCGGCACCCGGCGACCGCAACGGCGAGCTGCTCTGCGACGCCGACCTGGCGGTGCTCGCCCAGCCCCCCGACACCTACCGCCGGTACGCCGCCCGGATCCACCGCGAGTACGCGCACGTACCCGACAACGCGTTCCGGGCCGGCCGGGTAGGGGTGCTGCGGCGGCTGCTGGCGCTGCCCGCGCTCTACCGGGTGCCGGCGCTCGCCGCGGCCTGGGAGGCACCCGCTCGTCACAACCTGAGCCGCGAACTGGCCGAGCTGACCGCGCTCACCGCTTCCGGCGATGCGGCCCAGAAGCCGACCGCTTCCGGCGACGCGCCCCCGAGGCCGACCGGTTCCGGCGACGCGGCCCCGAGGTCGTGAGCAGTCCGGCGAATGGCTTCACACGGTGTCGGCGGCCCGACGGGCGGCGTCCCGGGCGGTTTCGGTGGTGGGGCCGCGTACGTCGGGGGCGCCGAGCCGGGCGGCGTCGGCGGTGTGGTCGTCCGGCATCCGCTGCGACTCCCGCTCCGCGGCGACCCGCGCCAGGTAGTGCGCCACCTCCCGGTCCCGGGTGGCCTGGTCCCACGCCAGCGCCGCGCCCATGACCGCGGCGGCGTGCTCGGCGGACTCCGCGCCCCGGTGCGGGGTTTCGATGGAGATCCGGGTACGCCGGGTCAGCACGTCGTCGAGGTGCACCGCGCCCTCGGCGAGCACCGCGTACGCCACCTCGGCGGCCAGGTACTCCGGCGCGCCGTCCAGCGGCACCGCGAGATCGGGGCGTTCGGCGATCAGCGCCAGCACCTCGCGGGTGAGCGTGCCGTACCGCTCCAGCAGGTGTTCGGCCACCCCGACCGGGATGCCGTGGCGCCGCGCCAGGTCGGCCCGGGTGGCCCAGGCGTACTCGTACCCCTCGGCGCCGAGCAGCGCCACCTCCTCGGTACGCGACCGCGGTGTGCCCCGGAGCCGGCGTCCCGCGACATCCACCACGTCGCTCGCCATCACCCGGTACGTGGTGTACTTGCCGCCCGCCACCAGCATCAACCCGAGCATCGGCTCCACCACCGCATGCTCCCGGGACAGCTTCGACGTGGCATCGTCCTCGCCGGACAGCAGCGGGCGCAGCCCGGCGTACACCCCTTCTATGTCTTTTGTGGACAGTGGGCGTTCCAGGACCTGGTTGACCTGCTCCAACAGGTAGTCGATGTCGGTCGCCGAGGCGGCCGGGTGGTCCCGGCTGAGGTTCCAGTCGGTGTCGGTGGTGCCGACCAGCCAGTGCCCACCCCACGGGATCACGAACAACACACTCGCGGGGGTACGCAGGATCAGCCCCGAGTCGCCGGTGATCGCGCTGCGCGGCACCAGCAGGTGGATCCCCTTGGAGGCGCGCACCCGCAGACCGGTGGGGCTGGCCGCCTCGTCCGGCGCGGGCTGCGCGGCGAGCTCGGGGAAGTCGCGGATCATCGCGCTGATGTCGTCGCTCCACACCCCCGTCGCGGCGATCACGGTACGCGCCCGGACGTCGAACTCCTCCCGGGACTCCAGGTCGCAGACCCGTACCCCGACCACTTCGCGGACGTCGCGCAGGATGCCGGTGACCCGGGTGGAGGTGGCGATCGCGGCACCGTAGCTGGCGGCGGTACGCGCCATGCTGACCACGTACCGGGCGTCGTCGACCTGGCCGTCGTAGTAGCGGATCGCGCCCTTGAGCGCGTCCTCGCGCAAGCTCGCGAACTCCCGGCGGGCGCCGCGCCGGGTCAGGTGGTGGTGCCAGGGCAGGCCGCGGCCGTACCCGAGGACGGTGGCGAGGGTGTCGTAGAGCGCCACTCCGGCGCCGTAGTACGCCCGCTGCCACACCGCCCTGGTCAGCGGCACCAGGAACGGGACCGGGCGTACCAGGTGGGGGGCGAGCCTGCGCAGCAGCAGGCCGCGCTCCCGCAGCGCCTCGTACACCAGGCCGAACTCCAGCTGTTCCAGGTAGCGCAACCCGCCGTGGATCAGCTTGCTGGAGCGGCTGGAGGTGCCGGCGGCCAGGTCACGGGCCTCCACCAGCGCCACCGACAGGCCGCGGCTGGCGGCGTCGAGCGCGGCGCCGACACCGGTCACCCCGCCGCCGATCACGAGTACGTCGAACGTCTCGTCCCGCATCCGTCGCAGATCGTCACGACGCCGTTCCGGAGAGAGCCGGCTCGCCGCGTACCGGGACACCTGGGGATCTCTACGCACGACACACACGGTAGTCGGAGTCCGCGCCGCGCGGTCACCGTATCGTCGGCCGCATGACTGTGCCCACCGAGCCCACCGGAGCCGAGCCCACCGGAGCCGCGGCCGCCGGGGCCACGGAGCCCACCGGAGCCGCGGAGACGACGCACACCTCGCCGCTGGAACCGGCG
>JBOGDE010000219.1:0-9659 GCA_050701695.1 Micromonosporaceae bacterium | reverse complement strand
GCGGAGGAGGAGCCAATACCGGTGTTGTATTGGCGACGACGACAACGCCGCGAGCCGCCGGCTGGGCGCCGGAATTCGCCGCCGAACTTCCGGCGCAGGACACTTGCAGTCGCCGTACCCGCGCGGCCTCGTCATCAAGCGCGGTACGCCCACGCAACGCGGTGACCGTCACGGTCGTGCCTCCCTGAGTCGTCCGGCTCCCGTGGGGTGCAACGCCGCAGGTCAGGCGCCGCATTCCAGCCCCTCTCTGAGGCACAGGTCACCGCACCCGGCACCCGGCCGGCGCTAGCCGTACTCGGCCGGGACAGCTAGCGGGCCCAGCCGTGGCTGGCCAGCCAGTCGGCGGCGTGGTCGCCGGCGGCGGCCGCCACCTTGCGCAGGGAGTGGTCGGCGCCGGGGAGCACGTCGACGCGTACCTCCTCGGAGGCGGGAGGGATGCCGAACGGGTCGCGGTCGCCGTTGAGCACCAGGGTGGGTACGGCGGTGGGCAGCTCCTCGGCACGGCTGCGCTCGGGCCGCCCCGGCGGGTGCAGCGGGAAGGCCAGGCAGATCACCCCGACCGCCCCCAACTCCTCGGCGGTACGGCAGGCCACCCGGGCACCGCTGGAGCGGCCACCGGTGATCAGCGGCAGGCGGTCGAACCGGGAGCGCAGCTCGCCGACCACCGCGGTCCACGCGGTGTCGAGCTGACCGGCGGGGGCAGGCGAGCGCCGCCCGGCGACCCGGTACGGCTGCAGCACCCGGGCGACGGCGACGCCTCGCGCCAGCGCCCGGTCGCGTACCGCCGTCAGGTCGGGAGCTTCGATCCCGCCGCCGGCGCCGTGGCCGAGCACCAGCAGGCTCACCGGGTCGTCCGGCACCTGCAGCATCGCGGCGGCCGTACCCACGGGAGTCTCGATGTCGAGCACCCCCGCACGATAACCGCCGGACGCGCTACGTACCGACGTCCTCGGAGGTACGCCACGCGACCAGCATGGCGCGGCGCTCCCTCGGGGTGGTGCCGCCCCAGACTCCGTTGCAGTCGCCCGCATCTAACGCCCACGCCAGGCAGGCGCCCTGCACATCGCAGGAACGACACATCGCCAGCGCCGCGTCGGCCGGCTCGCTGGGAGCCGGGAAGAACGTCTCAGGGTCCACTGTCCGGCAGCGTCCTCGTGCACGCCACGCAACGTCCTCATCACGCTCGCGTGAGGCCCGCAGCAGTCTCGGGTCCCGACGTGCGGCCGCCACTTCGTGCGGCCGAGGCATCCGCGCCCGGGTCATGTACCCCACCTCCCCCGTGGGTGGTCCGGAAAGCCATTCATGTCCGTGGGATCGATACTTTCTGTCACCCACAAGCGCTGTGTTCTACAGCACAGGAGGCACGCGCGGCAAGGGTCTGCGGGCGAGTCAGGGCAACTCCTGAGCAATTACTGAGCTTGAGCCCGTAGAAATCAGTCAAAACAGTGTCAAATCCACCGGACCGACCGGATTTACCGCCGGTATCGGTGCGGTTACGCGCTGAATCAGCCCGGCTGAGTTGTTCCGTACGTCGCCCACCGCGGCGCCCACCGGACGCCGCTCGATACCGGCCGTCCACGACGGGTCCGCGAGCAGTCGTTCCGCGCTGTCCGGGTCGGACCGGAGCCACGGGACCCACCGCGACGCGGGCAGCGCCACCGGCATCCGGTCGTGCACCTCGGACAGCTCCCCGACCGCCGCGGTGGTGAGGATCGTCACAGTAAGTAGCCGCTCCGGGGCCTCAGCGCCGCCCCGATCCGCACCGTCCCGAGCCTCAGCGCCGCCCCACATCTCCCACAGCCCGGCGAATGCCAGCACCCCGCCTTCGTACGGGTTCAGGAAGTACGGCTGCTTGCCACCGTCGGTGCGCTGCCACTCGTACCAGCCGTCGGCCGGGACCAGGCAGCGGCGGCGGGCGAACGGCACTCGGAAGGCGCGGCTGGTGCGGACCGTCTCCACCCGGGCGTTGATCATGCGGGCACCGGCCCGCCGCTCGGTGGCCCACGGCGGCAGCAGCCCCCAGCGCGCCACCTCCACCACCCGCTCCGCCCGGCTCGCGGAGTGGCGCACCACGTACACCGGGTCGGTGGGCGCCACGTTGTAGTTGGCGGCGAAAGTCTCATCGCCCGTGCAGTCGACCGCCTCGAACAGGACCGACAGGTCCGTAGCGCCCCGGGTGGAGGCGTACCGCCCGCACATCGTCCTCACCCCCGGACTACTCGGCGAGCCGCCGCAGGTGCGGCTCCGGCTCTCGGAATGTTGGCTACGCCGCACGCTACCTGCGTACCACTGTGGTGGCTTACCGTGCAGACTGATCTCGTGACTGCGATCAGCGCCAGCGGGCCGGGAGCCCGGCGTACCCGGGTGATGCCTCCGAAGGCCGAGATGTGGAGCGCGCCACGGGCGAGCGGGCCGGTGAAGGCGACGCTGAGCCTGCCCGGCTCCAAGTCCATCACCGCCCGCGCGCTGGTGCTCTCGGCGGTGTCGGTCGGCACCAGCACGCTGCGCCACCCACTCGCCGCCCGCGACACCGAGCTGATGGCCGCCGGGCTGCGTGCCCTCGGCACCCACATCTCCACCGTCGACGACGAGCTCTGGGTGATACGTCCCCGGCCGCTGCAGGGGCCGGCGCGGGTCGACGTCGGGCTCGCCGGCACCGTGATGCGGTTCCTGCCGCCGGTGGCGGGGCTGGCCGACGGCCCGATCACCTTCGACGGCGACCCGCGTGCCCGGCAACGCCCGATGGCACCGCTGATCGGCGCGCTGCGCCGGATCGGGGTCGAGATCGACGACGGTGGCCGCGGCCTGCTGCCGATGACCGTACGCGGCTCCGGGCGGGTGCCGGGCGGTCAGGTCACCATCGACGCCTCCTCCTCGAGCCAGCTGGTCTCCGGGCTGCTGCTGGCCGCCCCCGCCTTCGACCGCGGCCTGGTGGTACGCCACGAGGGCCCCCCGGTGCCGAGCGCCCCGCACATCCAGATGACCGTGTCGATGCTGCGCGCGGTCGGCGCCGGCGTCGACGACTCCACCCCGAACACCTGGGTGGTGGAGCCGGGCCGGATCGCCGGGCGCGGCTGGAGCATCGAGCCCGACCTGTCGAACGCGGCGCCGTTCCTGGCCGCGGCGCTGGTCACCGGCGGCAGCGTCACGATCGCGGGCTGGCCGTCGCGTACCGCCCAGCCGGGTGACGCGTTGAAGGTGCTGCTCTCGGCGATGGGCGCGCGCTGCGTGATGAGCCCGGAGGGGCTGACCGTCACCGGCACCGGCACCGTCAAGGGCATCGACGCCGACCTGTCGGCGGTCAGCGAGCTGGTGCCGACCCTGGCGGCGCTCGCCGTGCTCGCCGACTCACCGTCGACGCTGCGCGGGATCGGGCACATGCGAGGCCACGAGACCGACCGGCTGGCCGCGCTCGCCACCGAGCTGGGCAAGCTCGGCGCCGAGGTCAGCGAGGCCCCCGACGGGCTGGCGATCACGCCCCGGCCGCTGCGCGGCGCCACCTTCGAGACCTACGACGACCACCGGCTCGCCACCGCCGCCGCGCTGATCGGGCTGGTGGTCGACGGGGTGGTGCTCTCCGACGTGGCGTGCACCGCGAAGACCCTGCCCCACTTCCGTACGCTGTGGCGCCGGATGTTGGGAGACCCCGCGTGAGATCCGGTCGGAGGCGGGCCTGATCCGGCGCCGCGAGTACGACGAGGACGACGTCCGGGTACGCCCCGGGCGTACGTCCCGACCGCGCACCCGGATCCGGCCCCGGCACACCGACGCGGTGCCCGGGTTCGTGGTCGGCGTCGACCGGGGCCGCTACACCTGCATGGTGGGCGAGCGCCGGGTGACCGCGATGCGGGCCCGGGAGCTGGGCCGCAAATCCGTCGTGGTCGGCGACCGGGTGGAGATCGTCGGCGACACCAGCGGCCGTCCCGACACGCTGGCCCGGATCGTACGGATCACGCCGCGCCGGTCGGTGCTGCGGCGTACCGCCGACGACGACGACCCGACCGAGCGGGTGATCGTCGCCAACGCCGACCAGCTGGTGATCGTCTCGGCGCTGGCCGACCCACCCCCCCGGTTCGGCTTCATCGACCGCTGCCTGGTCGCGGCGTACGACGCCGACGTCACCCCACTGCTCTGCCTGACCAAGGCCGACCTCTCCGGGCCGGAGCCGGTCCTCGACTACTACTCCGACCTGTCGCTGGAGTACGTGACCACCCGGCAGGACCGCGACCCCGCCGAGGTACGGAGCCGGCTCATCGACCAGGTCTCGGTGCTGGTCGGCCACTCCGGAGTCGGCAAGTCCACGCTGGTCAACCAGCTGGTGCCGGGCGCCGGCCGGTCGGTCGGGGTGGTGAGCGCGATCGGCAAGGGCCGGCACACCTCCACCAGCGTGGTGGCGCTGCCGCTGCCCGGTGGCGGCTGGATCGTCGACACTCCGGGGGTACGCAGCTTCGGGCTGGCGCACGTCTCCCCCGCCACCCTGCTGCACGGCTTCCGCGACCTCGCCGCCGGTGCCGCCGAGTGCCCCACCGACTGCGACCACACCGTCGAGCAGGGCGAGTGCAGCCTCGACGACTGGGTGGCGGCCGGCAACGCCGACCTGCGGCGGCTGGAGTCCTACCGGCGGCTGCTGGCCTCACGTACCGGCGAGGAGCCACCGGGCTAGTGTCCTGCGCCAGGACTGAGGTCCCGTTGCTCTGCGCGGTCCGATAGCGTTCCGGGTCATGAGTGGATTTGGCGACGACATGTCGCTCGCGCACGTGTTGGCCGACACCGCCGACAGCGTCGCCATGTCCCGGTTCCGCGCGCACGACCTGCGGGTGAAGTCCAAGCCGGACCTGACCCCGGTCACCGACGCCGACACCGCGATCGAGGAGGCGCTGCGCAAGACCATCTCGCGGGCGCGGCCGCGAGACGCCGTACTCGGGGAGGAGTTCGGCACCACCGAGCCGGCCGCCTGGCCCGCCTCCCGGCGCTGGGTGATCGACCCGATCGACGGCACCAAGAACTTCGTACGCGGGGTGCCGGTGTGGGGCACCCTGATCGCGCTGCTGGCCGGTGACGAGCCGGTGGTCGGGCTGGTCAGCGCCCCCGCGCTGGGACGCCGCTGGTGGGCGGCGAAGGGCACCGGGGCGTACGCCGGCAAACACCAGCACGCCGCCACCCGGATCCAGGTCTCGGAGGTCGGCGACGTCACCGACGCCTCGGTGTCGTACTCCTCGCTGGCCGGCTGGGACGAGCAGGGCCGGCTGCCCGGGCTGCTGGACCTGGCGCTGTCGGCGTGGCGGAGCCGGGCGTACGGGGATTTCTACAGCTACGTGCTGCTGGCCGAGGGCGCGGTGGACATCGCCTGCGAGCCCGAGGTGTCGCTGTGGGATCTGGCCGCGCTGGTGCCGATCGTGACCGAGGCGGGCGGGCAGTTCACCGACCTCGACGGCCGCCCGGGACCACATGGTGGGAGCGCGGTGGCGACCAACGGCACGCTGCACGACGACGTACTGGATTTCCTGCGGCCTCGCTGAATCTCGCGCGGCGGGTACGTTGCGCGCGCCGCCGGAGCGAAGCCGGACTATCCTCGCCGGGTGATGACTGCGGGTTGGCTGTTCCTGGCGGCGATGATCGCCATGTACGGCATCGCCAACCTGCTGCAGGCGATGGCGGCCTCCCGGGTCACCATCCACCACACCCTGGACCCGGCGCTGCTGGTACGGCTCGCCAGCCACAAGACGTACCTGATCGGCCTGAGCTGCCAGTTGGTCGGCTACCTGCTGGCGGTGTTCGCCCGGCGGGACCTGCCGCTGTTCCTGGTGCAGGCCAGTGTCGCGGCCGGGCTCGGGGTGACCGCGCTGCTGGGCGTCCTGGTGCTGAAGTGGAAGCTGCCGCGCGCCGAGGTGGCGCTGCTCGGGCTGCTGATCGCCGGGGTGACCGCGCTGGTGCTCTCCGCCCGGCCCGGCCCGCCGCACGAGGTGGGCGACGCCGTCCTGACGGGGCTGGTGGTGGTGCTGGCGCTGGTAGCGCTCGCCGGTTTCTTCGCGGTACGGCTGCACGGTCCACCCGGTGCGGTGGCGCTCGGGGCGCTGGCCGGGGTGGCGTTCGGCGCCGCCGCGGTGGCCTCCCGCCCGCTGATGAACCACCTCGGTGACGCGCTCACCGACCCGCTGCTCTACCTGCTGATCGCGCACTCGCTGGTCGGGCAGCTGCTGTTCGGGCTGGCGCTGCAGCGTGGCTCCACCACCGCGGCGGTGGCGGCGATGGACGCGGCGTTCGCGGCTCCCCCCGCCGCGGTCGGGCTGCTGCTGCTCGGCGACAAGATCGAGCCGGGCCGGGAGTGGCTGGCGGCGGTCGGTTTCCTGGTCACGCTGGGTGCCGTGGTGGGCCTCACCCGGTACGCCGAGCCCCAGTACCACCACCCCACCGCCGCCCGGGAACCCACCCGTCAGAAGGTGGCGACCTGACCGCTGTTCGCTTTCACCGGCTAGAGTCCCGCCATGGCCGGCCTCCGAGCGTTCGTACGGGAGTTCCTGCGTAACCCGCAGCACACCGGCGGCCTGGTGCCCTCCTCGCGCCAGCTGGCCGCCGAGGTGGTGCTGCCGATACCGACCACCGGCGCGCCGGTGGTCGTCGAGCTGGGGCCGGGCACCGGGGCGCTCACCGGCGCCATCGAGCAGCGGCTGGCCGGCCGCGGCCACCAGCTCGCGGTCGAGCTCAACCCGCGGTTCGCGGCGCTGGTACGCGACAGATTCCCCACCGTCGAGGTGATCAACGACAACGCGGCGAAACTGCCGGAGCTGGTACGCGCCCGGGGCCTGCTGCACGCCGACGTGATCGTCAGTGGCCTGCCGTGGGCGTCGTTCCCGACGCCGCTGCAGCGCACCCTGCTCGGCGCGGTGACCGACACCCTGGCGCCGGACGGCGCGTTCACCACGTTCGCGTACCTGCACGCGCTGGGGCTGCCGCCGGCCCGAAGGTTCCGGGCCCAGCTCGCCGATGCGTTCGACGAGGTGGTGGTGGGGCGTACGGTCTGGTCGAACCTGCCGCCGGCGCTGGTCTACTTCGCCCGCCGCCCGCTGCACCCGCGCGCGGCGGCACCGGTGTCAGCTCACGGTGTCCGACTCGACAGGGCCGGCTGAGCCACTGGCACCCGGAGCCGGCGCGGCACCCTGCGACGGCACGGTGCTCTGAGCGCGGGACGGCGGGAGCTGCCGCGCGGGCGGGTAGCGGGAGCCGGCGACCGCGTCGAAGAACAGCTGGTCCCGGTGCGCCATCGGCGCCGGTGTCGGGCCGCCCAGGCTGACCTCGTCACCGGCCAGCCGGGCCCACGGCTGCGCCGAGAGGTACGCCGTCAACGCGTCGGCACGAGGTGGGTTGAACTGTGGCACCGCGTACCGGTTGGTGTACCGGCGGGTGATGCCCTCCAGCAGCGCGGCGATGGTCTGCGGCCCGGCGGAGAGCATCCGGATGCAGACGTCGGCGGCGGTGCAGAGCCGGTCCGCCCGCCACACGAACGTCGCGTCGTCCGAGCACTGCAGCCGCGGGTCCGCCCGTACCACCAGGTCGATCATGTCGCCGCGTACGCCACCGGGAGGCGGCAGATCGCGCAGGCTCAACGGCGCGACCATGGTGGCGACCACCAGGCGGCTCCGCCAGCGCCGGATCTCGGCCGCGGTACGGGGCTGCGCCAGGATCCGGCGGGTGCCGGGCACCACCAGCGATTCCGGCATCGCGACCGGTGCGCCGAACAGGTCGGCGACGGCCGCCAGCGACTCCACCCGCAGCGGTTCGGCGAGTAATCCCTCGTCGAGGAATTCCGCCACCAATTCGTCGTGGTAGCAGATGCCGATGGTTTCCAGCCGGAACACCACCGGGCGCAGCGGCTCGGGCGGCCCCACCCGGCGGGCCGCCCGGTCGGCCTGCACACAGATCTGGCGTACCCGCTGCCGGCTGAGCTGGTGGTCGCGGGCCAACTGGGCAAGACTCACCGGGGCGGCACCGGTGAGGCCGAGCCGGGCGGCGACCATGCGGACCCGCGACGGCCGGATCGCGTACACCCGCCAGAGCAGTCGCCAGGTTGCGATGTCCAGCGGGCCGGGAGGCGGGCTGGAGGGCAGCGCCGGCTGGTCACGCCAGCGGTAGACCCGCGCCCAGGCTCCCTCGACCATGGCATCACGGTACGTCGCAGCGGGTACCAGGCGGTGCTCAGGCTATTGTCGGGGCGGCTCGATACAATTGCTTTTACAATTGTCATCGCGCCCGCATTCATTTACTCGGCGACGTGGTCGATCGCATAGATTGCGTGTATAATAGCGCGCGCTGTCGGCTCGCCCAGAGCATTCTTCCGTACTCACAAGGGGTATTTCTTTGCCACGTTCATTCGGCATTTCAGAGAATCAACGTATCGACGAAATGAAGTCTGAACAGGAGTACGTCACCGCCCTCTTCACCCGCCTCGACCAGCTGCGCGGGCAGGCCGAACGGCGCCTGGCACAGGTACGCCGGCAGACCGGCGGCACGTACGCCGCCCGCACCGAACGCGAAGCCGAGATAGCGCTGCTGACCACCCAGCTGGGGCAGCTGGCCGCCGTCGAGCAGGGGCTCTGCTTCGGCCGGCTGGACCTCGCCGGCGAGCCGCCCCGCTACCTCGGCCGGATCGGCATCTTCGACGACACCGATGACTACCGGCCGCTGCTGGTCGACTGGCGCGCACCCGCGGCGCGGGCGTTCTACGTGGCCACGGCCGCCGACCCGCACGGCGTCACCCGGCGCCGCCACATCCAGCTGGTCGGCCGTACCGTGGTCGGGCTGCAGGACGAGTACCTCGACCTCGACGCACCCGAGGCCACCTCACGCGACCACGCCGAGCTGGACCGGGCGATCGCCGCCGAGGGGCTCACCGGCGAGGCGGCGCTGCTGGCGGCGCTGGCCGCGGAGCGTACCGGCCGGATGAAGGACATCGTGCAGACCATCCAGGTCGAGCAGGACCGGGTGATCCGCGCCGACCTGAGCGGGGTGCTGGTGGTGCAGGGCGGCCCTGGCACCGGCAAGACCGCCGTCGCACTGCACCGCGCGGCGTACCTGCTCTACACCTACCGCGAGCAGCTGACCCGGCGCGGCGTGCTGGTGCTGGGCCCCAACCAGACCTTCCTGCGCTACATCTCCCAGGTGCTGCCGTCGCTGGCCGAGTCCGGGGTGCAGCCCGCCACGCTGGGCGAGCTGTTCCCCGGGGTCACCGCGCGACGCCAGGAGCCGGACCCGGTCGCCGAGGTGAAGGGCCGGGCGGCGATGGCCGAGGTGATCGCGGCGGCGGTGGCCGACCGGCAGCGGGTGCCCGAGGCGCCCCGCGAGATCGTCACCGACGACTCCGTGCAGGGGCTCGGCACCCTCACGCTCACCCCGTCGGTGTGCGAAGCCGCGCGGGCGGCGGCCCGGGCCCTGTCCCGGCCGCACAACGTGGCGCGCGCGGTGTTCGTCGAGGAGGTGGTCGCCGCGCTCGCCGCGCAGGTCACCGAACGGCTCGGCGACGACCCGTACGCCGGCGAGGCGCTGGGCGGCGACGACGCCCCCGGCGAGGGCGCGCTACTGCTGGACGAGGCCGACACCGCGGCGGTCCGGCGCGAGCTGCGTACCGACCCCGGGGTCGCCGCGGCGCTGGACGAGCTGTGGCC
>JBOGDE010000218.1:0-9720 GCA_050701695.1 Micromonosporaceae bacterium | reverse complement strand
CGCGCCGCACTCGAAGCCGAGATCGCCGAAGATGTCACTGCCGCATGCGATGATCACAACGTGACCGCAGCCTGATGATCACACTCGGGCCGCCACCGAAGTTCCACGGGACTCGGGACATCCTCCTAGCCCGGCCGGCGTCAGATAGCGGTGCACCTCTGCCGCGCTCCCAATACATAAGGGGAACGCAGACCGGCTGACGGTTGCAAGATCAACAAAATTTGCTCCGAGAGCGCGGCAGCTACAGTCAGTAAGATCAGCCCCACGCCGGGAGCGAGGAGTACGGTCCGGCAAGGCGGTCAGGCGGGAGAACGCAGTCGAGTCTGGCCCGTCGTCAGCCGCAGACGTTGGAAGTCAACATGGGGGACGCCGAGGCCGTGCGCACGCCGGGACGGAAGAAGCCGAAGCGTGAAGACCGCACGCTGCTCGGCCGGCTCGCCAAGATGTCGGAACGGGTCACGGTGGGGGTGCCGCGTGGCGTGGTCGAGCTAAGCCCGCCCTACCTGCCGCTGACCATGCTGGACCTACGTGTGCTGATCCTGCACCCCGACACCTCAATCAAGATCCGCGACAAGGCATGGAGCTACCTGGTGCTGAAAGCCCGCGTCGAGCGTGGCGACTGGTACCTACTCGCGCTCGGCGCGGCGATGCCCGGCCTGCGCAAAGAAGCGCTGCGGCTGGCCCCCAAGACCAGCCCAGCAGACATGATCGAACACGTCCACCAAGACCTCGCCGCCGAGTTCGTCATCGCCCTGCACCGCGTGGAACTGGGCAGGGCGCACATCGCCGCCCGGCTGATCGACCAAGCCGCCTACTACGCCGAGACCCGCTTCGCGTACGACCCCCGCTGGACCGACTTCGACAACGCGGTCGAGGCAGCGCACAGCGGACACGGCGCGTATCAGGTGCCCCCGGTCCTGCGCGGCCACCCTGATCTCGTCCTGGCCAGGCTGGTGCACGCTACCCGCCGCGCCTCAGACGGCCACAGGCTGACCGCACGGCACGTCGAGTTGATCGCGCGTCCTTGTTTCGAGGAGGACGACCAGGGCAAACGCAAGACCGTCGAGGTGGTCGCGGGCGAGTTGGGAATCAGCGTGCCCGCCGCCAAGTCAGCGCGTGCCCGCTCCCTCAAGCTCCTCGTGCGGCTCATACCGCAGCACCCCGACGTGACGGCGTAACGGCGCCAGGTCCCAGCCCCAGGGGAAGCCCGCCCTAGCTACACATCCTGTAAATAGGGGACGGGGCGGCCCAGCCCCATCAGCACACCGAAGATCATCAATGCCACCCTGTTGCGGCTGTCCGGCGTGTCGTCCAGATCGACCCGCGCGGCGTACCCGGGTAGCTCGTCGGTCAACACCAGCACCGGGCCTTGCCCAGGGGTAAACCGGAACACCACCGAGAACCGGTTGCCGTGGAGCCGCACCACGCCACCGCCGGGGCACTCGGTGTACATCACGTCCTCGGGCGACTTGAACGGCACCTCGGGTGCGTCGCTGAGCGCCTCGGTCACCGACGACAGGTATGACACTGGCATCTCGATCGACACCGCCGACACCAGATCATGTCCCGGAGTGTGAGGAACGGGCGGATCAGTCAGCTCCGCGGCAAGCTGCAACGCCAGCTCGCGCCTAGCCAACACCGCCTCCGACAGGCCAGGCGGAGGAACCTCCGACACCGGCGCCGGGCCACGCAACCGCACATCGTGCACCGGCAACTCGATCACCGGAACCTGGACCTCATCGGCCGACGGGTCGGGCGTAGCGCCCGGCACTTGCCCGCCTCGCTTGTCGTCCTGACCGTCCACCGGATACAACCTCCCCTCTTACTAAGGGTGACACCATTAAGGTACGCGCCTACCGGGGTTCGGCAAGGTCGGGCCGTGATTGCTGGTCCCCGGTTCGCAGTCCGGCAAGGGCCGCGTCGACCGAAATATCCCAGCGATCTCTCTCGCTCGCCCATCTTGCAAGGACGGATGCTGTGGCGCGGGCGAGATCAGATGGCAAGCCTTCCGTCGACAGGGCATCCGCGATCTCCCGCATCTCAGGTGTCCATCGCCAGGCACGTGCGGCGACGCTTGGGAGATAGTCCGGCTCAGCCAGCGGGGACCGTGTGCTTCTCGCCGCTTCCGAGAGCAGGTAGTTGGTGACGCCGTAGTCGGCGGCGAGCGCGTGCGCTACGGCGGCGAGCGTGCGGGTCGCCTTCTGGTAGCTGGCGTAAGCCATCTTCAGTGCGCTTGCGGCACCAAGGTGACCATCGAGCTTCACGGCTTCGACCGATGTTCCGGTGAAGAGGTCGACAACGCGAGAGGCGTCTGCCGCGTCGCCAGCCAGGTAGAGGCGGGCGGTACGGCCTGTCATGGGTGGCGGCCCGATGATCGAGCCGTCGACAACTCGGCATCCGGCTGTCATGAGGAGATCGGCGATGCGGTTACAACGCTCTGGGCTGATCGCGTTGGCGTCTACGTACAGTCCGGCGTACCCGTGTTCTGCGACGCTGTGGGCCACGTCCTCGGCGAACTCGGGCGGGCAGATGGACAGCACGATGTCGGCTGCGACGAGTAGATCTGAGAGGTGATCGACCGCTTCCAGCCCGGCTTCGGTGGCGCGCTCGGCCGTGCTGGCGCTCCGGGCGTCCCGGCACCACAGGACGCGGATACCGCGTCGGCGGAGCTGGCCGGCGATGGCCGCGCCCATCTGGCCGGGGTGTAGAACGGCGAGGGTCGGCGAGGGGCTCACTGACCGTTCCCAGGTGGCAGAGCGGCGACCGTCGGCTTACGGAGGTAAGCGGTGATCTCGTCGCGCAAATCCTGTGCGAGGGGCGCGTCTCGGTACTGGGGACGTTCGAGGGTCGCGGCGACCTGGTGGAGCCGTCTGGCAACGCTGTCCGTGCGCCGCCGCGAGCTCACCTCAAGGACTTCCTGGACCTGTTCGGCGGTGCCTTCGAGTTGTTGTCCCGCGAGGCGTGCGGCGGCGAGGTCCAGCCGGGCGAGGCAGAGTTCTCCGATGCGTCGCTGCTCAGCGGATGCTTGCTCGTACGCGGTTACGGCCTCAGCGGCATCGCGTTCCGCCTCGCGGTGTGCATCAGGTCCACCGAGCCAGAGTCTCGCGGTGGCCGCGTAGAACATCTGCTTGGCTTCCGGGAAGGCCATCATTCCGCCCGGCTCGTCAGGCCCAGCCACTGAGGCTCGGGCCTCCTCGGCGCGATGGAGGGCCGAGCGGACCCCTGTCGCATCTCGCATCCGGCCACGTGCACGGGCCTCGATTGCGGCCAGGCGTACACGGGCCGTGCCGCTTTCCGGGATGTAGCGCCATCCGTCAGCGGCGAAGTCGACAGCTGCACGGGGCCGGTCGTCCCAGTACGCGATGAGGCTCTGGGTGCCACGGATCCACGCTCTGAGGGCGTTGTGACCGGCCAGTTCTGCGCACAGGAACGCGGTGCGGGACTGTGTCTCTGCGGCGTCCAACCACCCAAGGTCGAACGATGCGTTCGCCAGGACACCGCACAGTAGGCCGGCAACGAGGTAGAGATCCTTCGTCTGAGCTGGGTGTTGCCTGCCCTCCAACAGCTCGAAGCTGCGGTTCCGCAGTTGTCGTAGCTCCACGAATAGCGGGTAGACCGGACGGTTCGGATAGGTGACGACGATACGCCGCAGGTCTGCCTCGAACTGCTCCAGCGTGTGCGGGCCGACGTTGGTTTGCTCGGCGAACTGCGCGAAACGGGCTGACTCGGAGGCGGCCGTAGCGACTTCCTCCCCAGGCGACGACGTGCCACTACGAGACGCGGGGCTTGGATTGTCTGTTGGCTCGGACCCCGGCGCGGCGAAGAGCAGCGCCGCGTCTTCCCGGAACATGTGCTCCAGCACGCGGCATTGAGCGGGATAGGGCAGGCCCTTCAGCTTGCCGCCGAGCCAGCGGCTGACGTGCTGTGGCGTGACGGAGACCGCCTCATCGAGTTCGTCGGCGGCTTCGGCATAGCGCTCGCAGAAGTCGCGGTGAGTCCAGCGCCGTTCCCATATCAGGGCCTCCAGCAACGTTCTGGCTTGCCGCTCGGAGTTCTTCATGGAGCCAGTCCTCCTGCCCGTCCCGCGCAAGGTGCCGCCTGTCCGTCCACGGTACGTACTGGGACGCGGGATGAGGAGCCAGATGTGTTCGGGATGCGCGCAGATGTTTCCCAGACGCTTCCCGGCGACGCTGCCGCTGCTAACCGAACGGATGCGAGAGTCCAACGCACAGCTATCCAGGTTAGGCGCGGACTGGCGGAGACGATCACCATGAGAAATCCACGGCGACTCGCTGGCGAGTACGAACCTCCCATGCATCTCACAGCGCTGCCGTACGACGAGGTGGTCCGCATGGACCGCAGGCTCCATCGACGCATGCTTTGGCGCCGGGTGTGCCGTTCTTGTCGTGACCCGTGGCCCTGCAATCGTCACATGCAGGTTCAGGCTGCACCAGGGCAGCGAGCGGGACTCCGCGGCTGGTGGCTGGTGCTTCCGGTGCTGGTTGGCGTTTCCTTGGTGGCGGGCACGGTCGCTGGGGTGCTCCGATGGTGACGGCGCTGGGCCGGGCCGTGATGCCTCGCCGGGACACTACGTTCAGCGAGTTCGTCGCCGACGAGCTGCTGCGGTGCGAGCTGTGCGGCGAGTGGATGCGACCGGTGAGCATGGACGGCGCGAGGACCTACTCGTGCGGCCGGGCCTGCCCCCAGCCCGACCTCGCGGCGGAGCCGGTCGAGCTGGACCTTGCGTTGGGCGCGGTAACCCGGGCGGTGACGGTGCTTCACCCAGACCTCGCCCGCGTGCAGCAGGTCGATGCTGACCTTGCCAATTGGGCTGGGGCTGAACGGCCCCACACCGATGAATCCGAGGTTCGCCGCTGGCAGGCGTGTGACCTGTCCGACCGTCGCGCGATGGTGCGGGTCGCGTACCTCCGTGTGGATGTGGACGGGCACGGTGAACTCCAGCCGATCTGGCGGCACCGTTCCGGGGAGGCGCCGTGCTCATGACTGAGCCGCGCCCGCCCGAGACGGAGCCGTACGAACCAGCGTCATGTCGCGGCTGCCATCGACCGATCGTGAAGACGGTCATCGGGTGGATGCATGTGGACACACGGGGGACACCAACGACCTGGCTGTGCGCCGACAACGACGAGCTGGCCGTCCCGGACCTCCCCAGCATTGAGTCGGTCAACCCACCCGCACCCGAGCCGCCGCCTCCGGAGCGCCGACGACGGCCGACCCCTATCCCTCGTCGCAGCACGGTGCGACAAGGGGACACCTCGCCACCGACCGGCGCGTGGCCATCGCTCGACGGCAAGCCGTGGTGGGAGGACGGGTCATGAGGCACAGCGGCGACTCATATCTGGGCACTCAGGCCGGAATGGCACAGATGGATCGATTGACATGCCTGCGGCGCTCGTTCACGATGAGCGACGCCGTTGTCACCCGAAGTCCACAAAGGAGGTGAGCACAAATGTCGGAGCAGAAGAGCACCGAGGCGCGCGTCGCGACCTCGGCAGACTCGGCCAGGCGCAGTGAGTTCAAGTGGAGCGCCAACAGCCGCCGAGGGGCGATCAACATCGTCCGAACCGGACAGTCCAGTCCGGTCTTCATCCAGGCGAACAACTGACAAGTCCGGCGCGGGGGCGCGAGGCCGTGTCCCCGCGCCGCTCACGCCGAAGGGTTCCTCTAATGATCGAATACGCCCTATCACCCCTGGTGAAGGTCTCACGACTCGACAGCGAAGGTCGCGCCACACTGCGAACTGGGAGCGGCGACGAGCGGGCGCATCTCGCGTTGGATGGGGACGCTGCCCAGCCCTTGATCGAGTGGCTACTCGGGTGCCACAAGGCGGCTGACCTGTCCACCCTCGTGGACAGCCTGCGAGACTGCGCCGGGCTTGACGAGTCCGACGCCCGCGACCTGGTCGACAACATGATCTCAGTGGGCGTCCTCACGGATGCGGGGACCGACAACCGGCAGCGCGAGCAGATCACGCGCTGGGGACAGCTCGGCTGGCGGGACGCCGCCGATTTCCACCTGGCCACCTACGGCCTGCGATTCGTCCCGGACGAGGTCGACGGAATCACGTACGCGGACTACTTCGGCGCCATGGTGGAGGACACCGAGTCGGCAGGCGAGCAGCCGCCGGCCTACGTGCCGGCGGCCGGGCAACGGCTTGCCCTCGGTGCCGCCGACAGCGCAGTTCTGACGCTCGATGACGTGCTCAGCGTCGCCGAGCCCATCAACCGGTTTGACGGCCCACCCGTACGCGGACGGGAACTTGTCTCACCGCTCCGGCAGGGGTTCGGGGCGCAGCGCACCGTGGGAGGCATGCTCGGCGAGCACCAACTACGAAGCTTCCCGTCCGGTGGCGCACGGCATCCGTTCGAGCTGTACCTCGTGTCCAAGGGCATCGATGACGTACCGGTTGGCGTGTACCGCTTCGACCCCGTCGAAGGCGACCTGCACGCCGTGCCCGGTCACGGAGACGCGGCCGAGATCGACACGGCCTGCTTCGGCAAGGGCGGGATTCGTAGCGCGAGCGCCGTGCTGGTTCTCACCTGCCGCTGGCTGCGCCATAGCTGGAAGTACCGCTACGCCCGTTCGTACCGGATGCTGCTGCTGGAGGCGGGCCACGCGGTGCAGGCCATTTACCTCGCGATGATCCGGCACGGCGTTCAGGTCTATCACTGCCCGTCGATTCACGACAGCGTGATCCGGGCGATCCTCGCCATCGATGACGACTGCACGGAAGGCCCGGTGTACGCGCTCGGCCTCGGACACGGAGGAGTTCGCTGATGTCGCAAGACACTCTGTACCTGGCCAAGAACGTCTGCGTACGGCCGCATCACGACGACCCGTCCACCTTCGAAATCGCATGGGGTGAGGGTTGCCGGCGGGAGTCGTTTGTCACCGAGTCGGCCGCTCTCGCCTCCGCGCTGGCGACCGCCCCGGCCGAGGCGCCGTGTGACCACGAGGTGAAGCGGCTTGCGGGCGTCCTGGACATGGAGGCCGCGGACGCGGAGGATCTGGTGGCCGGTCTGCGCGACTACGGCCTGTACCGAACCGAGCCGGACGACCTGACCGCCGCCGAGGAACGGTGGCTCAACGTCGCATGGGCCGACGCGCTGGACCTACACACGGCTACGCGCGACTCCGTCTGGGTGCACGACTACTCGGGCAACCCGAAGGTCATGACGCGGTACTTCGTGGACCGCAACGTACAGCCAGAAACGCCGCCGCCACCGCGCTACCCGGTTCCGTCCGGCGAGACGGTGCAACTGCCGCCGGTCAAGCCGCTGCCTGAACAGTTCGACGCCGTCCAGGCGCGGCGGCGTACCGGCCGCAACTTCCGGAACGCCACGCTGGACCTGGCCGATGTCGCCACGATCCTGGACTGGACCTTCGCGCCGCGCTGGCCAGCGGACGCCCCGGAGTACCACGCCACACAGACGTACAGCCGGGGAGCGCCGTTCGTGGCATACGCGCTCTTCGCCGGGGAGGGTGCTCCTACGCAGGTGCGCCGCGATTTCGCCGCGTACCAGTACGACCCGATCGGCAGGCAGTTGGTATACCGGAAGTCGGCTGAGGTCGACGCGTGGTCGGAGCTGTTGTGGCGGCAGGACTACGCGAACGGGGCACCGATGCTGCTGGTGGTGTGCGCCGACTGGAAGCAGTTCATGTGGAAGTACCGCATCGCCCGCGCATACCGGTTCGCGTTCGTTGAGTGCGGTGCTTTCATGCAGACCGCGCTGACCGTCGCCACCGGGCTTGGGGTGAGCGCGTTCCAGACACCCGCGATCGATGACGCCGCCTTCTGTGACCTGCTCGGTGTCGAGGACGTCGACCTCGGCCCGATCTACATGGCGGCGTTCGGGCGTACCGGGTCCCGGCGGTAACGGTGCCAGCCGCCCTCGCCGGTGTCGACCGCGCCGGGTTCTATCAACGTTCCCGCCCGCCGTACGCGCCGGACATCCTGAAGTTCGTGGCGGATCGTCGGCCGGAGGGCGGCCTTGGCGTCGTCGCTGACATTGGGTGCGGCACCGGACTCTCCACGGCACCGTTCTTGGGCATCGCCGAACACGTCGTCGGAGTTGAGCCGGACGCCGGCATGCGAGCGATGGCCGCCCAGCGGTTGTCTGGCACAGGGGTTGAGATTGTCGACGGCTCAGCAGAGTCGACCGGGCTGCCAGACAGCTCGGTCGACCTGCTGATCGCCGCGTCCTGCTTCGAGTGGTTCGATCACCGAAGAGCGGCACGGGAGTTCCGACGGGTGCTGCGCCCGACTGGTCGGATTCTGCTGATGTGGAACCACCGCATGGTCATCGACTGCGCGACGTACGAATGGGACCGCCTGTGGCAGCGTCATATGGGACCGCGTCTGGGACCGGAACCCTGGGACATCGAAAACCTGATGGTGCCCGCCTTCCTGCGCCCGACCGCCCGGTTTCGTCGCACAGAGCGGCACCGGTACGACCGCACCCGGCTATGCCAGTTCGCCCTCTCCTCGGGGTACGCGCCGGGCGAGTCGCAGCCCCGCCGACGACAGGCGCTGCTGAGGGCGATCACCGCGTTCCACGCCAAGCACGCCCGCGACGGCGGTGTGTCACTGGCATTCGAGACGACGGCGACCCTCGGGGCGCTCCCGCCCCTCGGGGCCGTCATGATGGGTAACTACACGGCAAGCGGGAAGTGAGCGAATGTAACATCCTCGCTGCGCCACTACCCGAACACGCCATCGGAGGATCTTGCATGTACGAGCCGCTGGAGACCGGTGTGGATCTCCCCGCTCTCGACCGGGAGATGCTCGACATCTGGCGTGAGCGGGACCCGTTCGGGCGCAGCCTGGCGCAGACCGCCGATGGCCCGCAGTGGAACTTCTACGAGGGACCACCAACCGCCAACGGCATGCCCGGCATCCACCACGTCGAGGCTCGCGCGTTCAAGGACGCCTTCCCGCGCTTCAAGACCATGAAGGGATTCCACGTACCGCGACGGGCCGGGTGGGACTGCCACGGACTGCCGGTCGAGCTGGAAGTGGAGAAAGCCCTCGGACTAGAGAGCAAGCAGGACATCGAGCGGTTCGGCATCGCCGAGTTCAACGCCCGCTGCCGCGAGTCGGTCCTCGCCTACGTCGGCGCCTGGGAACGCATGAGCGAACGCATGGGCTACTGGGTCGACTTCGCCAACGCGTACAAGACCATGGAGCCGGCCTACATCGAGAGCCTGTGGTGGGCGCTCAAGCAGATCCACGAACGTGGTCTGCTGGTACAGGACCACCGCGTCGCGCCGTACTGCCCCCGGTGCCAGACCGCGCTGTCCAGCCACGAGTTGGGACAGCCCGGTGTCTACACCGACATCGTCAGCCCCTCGGCGTACGTGCGGTTCCCGGTGACCACGGGCGAGTGGGCCGGTACGGCAGACCTGCTGGTGTGGACGACCACGCCGTGGACGCTGGTGAGCAACACCGCCGTGGCGGTACACCCCGACGTGACGTACGTCCTCGCCCGTCACCCCGACCACGAACGCGCCATCGTGATCGCTGAGCCACTGCTCGATGCCGTACTCGGCGACGGGTGGCAGCCCGTTGAGCGCCGCGCCGGCCGGGAGCTGGAGCGCATCGGCTACAGCCGCCCGTTCGAGTTGTTCGACGTGCCCGACGCGCACTACGTGGTGGTGGCCGACTTCGTCACCACCGAGGACGGCACCGGGCTGGTGCAC
>JBOGDE010000217.1:0-9777 GCA_050701695.1 Micromonosporaceae bacterium | reverse complement strand
GACCAGCTGGTCCGGGCGCCCGCGGCGTTTCGACGTCAGGACTTGGACGGCTCCGTGGAAGCCGGCGGCTTGCTGGCCGTACCCGCCGCGGGGGCCGGGCCGGTCACCGTGGCTGCGGTGATCGTGACGGGCTTCTTGGGCTTGCCGTCGCCACTGTCACCTTCGATCCCGGCCTTGGCGATCGCCTCGATCACCTCGAGCCCCTTGGTCACCTTGCCGATGACGGTGTACGCGGGGTCGAGCTGGGTGTCCTTGTACACGATGAAGAACTGGCTGCCGTTGGTGCCGGGGCCGCTGTTGGCCATGGCCACCACACCCTTGGGGTACGCCGGGTTCTGCCCGGTCGGCAGGTTCTCGTCGTTGGTGGTGTAGGTCGGGCCGCCCTTGCCGGTGCCGCTGGGGTCGCCGCACTGCAGCACGAACAGCCCCTGGCTGGTCAACCGGTGGCACGGCGACTTGTCGAAGAACTCCTTGCTGGCGAGGAACGCGAGGCTGTTGGTGTTGCACGGTGCCTTCGCCGCGTCCAGCTCGATCTCGACCGTGCCGCTGTTCATGGTGAGGGTGAAGGTGCGTACGCCCTCCCGTACCTCGCTGCCGGCCTTCGGGAGGCCGACGTCCTTGCGCTCCTTTGCCGCGGCCTTCTGGTCCTTGGGCAGGTCCTTGTACTCGCACGCACCGGGATCCTTGGAGGCGCCGGCGGCCGGGCTCTTGTCCTTCTTGTCGCCGCCGAAGTCGTACTCCTTGACCAGCCAGAACACGCCGAGCGCGACCAGTACCAGCGCGACGAACGCGCCGATGCCGGCCTGGATCTGCCGCCGGCGGCGTGCCTCGGCGGCACGGCGCGCCATCTGGCGCTCGAGCTTGGCGCGGGCGAGCGCGCGCTGACGGTCCCTGCTGGAGGCCACGGTGTGCTCCCTACCCAGTCCTTGAAGTCGTTGGCTGCTGTTTTACGGCGACAGTGCGCCCGCCAGAGTGTAAAGGCATCCCCCCCGGATTCGGGGAGGCAGGTTAACCAACTGTGACCGTCAGGCGTCGGGGGTCGTGATCCAACCGGGTCGCGCCGGGGAGCGATCCCCACATAACGGGCGCCTTATCGAGTGAGAGCGCCGCAACCCGCCCCGGTAGGCTGCGAGGCGTGCTCGTGACAGGATTCCCCGCCGACGCCTTCGGCACCAACTGCTACGTGGTCGCCCCGGCGCCCGGCGAGCAGTGCGTCATCGTCGATCCCGGGATCGGGGTGGCCGAGCGGCTGGACGACGTGCTGGCCGAGCACCGGCTACGGCCGGCGGCGGTGCTGCTCACCCACGGGCACCTCGACCACACGTTCTCCGTGACGCCGGTGTGCGGCGCGAAGGGCGTCACGGCGTACATCCACCCGGACGACCGGGAGCTGCTCGCCGATCCTGCCAAGGCGCTGTCGTTCGATCTGCGTACGATGCTCGGCGGCTTCGAGTGGAGCGAGCCGGACGACGTCGCGGAGCTGGTCGACGGTGGGGTGACGCTGGCCGGGCTGGAGATCACCGTGGACCACGCGCCCGGCCACACCCGGGGCTCGGTGATGTTCCGGCTGCCGGTGGGCGAGGACACCGAGCTCGACGCCCCGGAGCTGTGCCTGTCGGGTGATGTGCTGTTCGCCGGGTCGATCGGGCGTACCGACCTGCCGGGTGGCGATACGCCGACGATGCTGCGCAGCCTGAGGGACAAGGTGCTGCCGCTCGACGACGGGGTGGTCGTACTCCCCGGTCACGGGCCGGCGACCACCATCGGCGCCGAGCGCCGTAGCAACCCCTTCCTGCAGGACCTGAACGACCCCGCGGCGTTCCCGCCGCCCACACGTGGTCTGTGACCACAGGAGCTGACGAGATGACCAGGCCCAACCCCATCAGTGGGTTCCCGGAGTGGCTGCCCGCCCAGCGGATGGTGGAGCAGCGCTTCGTCGACCGGATCCGCGAGGTGTACGAGCTGTACGGCTTCGCGCCGATCGAGACCCGCGCCGTGGAGCCGCTGGACCAGCTACTGCGCAAGGGCGGCGACACCGACAAGGAGATCTACGTGCTGCGCCGGCTGCAGGCCGACGCCGATGACGGCACGGACTCAGGGCTCGGGCTGCACTTCGACCTGACCGTGCCCTTCGCCCGGTACGTGCTGGAGAATGCCGGCAAGCTGCGGTTCCCGTTCCGGCGGTACCAGATCCAGAAGGCGTGGCGCGGCGAACGTCCCCAGGAGGGGCGCTACCGGGAGTTCCTGCAGGCCGACGCCGACGTCGTCGACGTGGACGCGTTGCCGTTCCACTACGACGTGGAGTTGGCGCTGGTGTTCGCCGAGGCGCTGGGCGCGCTGCCGATCCCGCCGTTCGAGATCCGGACCAACAGCCGCAAGGTGTGCGAGGGGTTCTATCGCGGCCTCGGACTCTCCGACCCGATCGCGGCGATGCGCGCCATCGACAAGCTGCTCAAGATCGGTCCGGAGAAGGTGGCCGGGATGCTGGTCGAGACCGCCGGCGCCAGCGACGCGCAGGCCAAGGCGTGCCTCGCCCTGGCGGAGATCTCCGCCACCGACGGCTCCTTCGTCGACCGGGTACGCGCGCTCGGCGTGTCCGACCCGCTGCTCGACGAAGGGCTCGAGGAGCTGACCCGCGTGGTGGAGGCTGCCGCGGCGCACGTACCCGGGGTGGTGATCGCCGACCTGAAGATCGCCCGCGGCCTGGACTACTACACCGGCACCGTGTACGAGGCGTTCCTGCGGGGCCGGCAGAACATCACCATCGCCTCCGGCGGCCGGTACGACAACCTGGCCACGGCGGGGGAGACCCGCTACCCCGGTGTCGGGATCTCGATCGGGATCACCCGGCTGCTGGGCCTGCTGGGCGAGCAGAGCTTCACCGTGTCCCGGTCGGTGCCGACCGCGGTGCTGGTGGCGCTGCCCGACGAGCAGGCCCGTGCCGGCTGCGACCGGATCGCCACGGCGCTGCGGCGGCGGGGCATCGCGACCGAGGTCGCCCCCGAGCCGGCCAAGTACGGCAAGCAGATCAAGTTCGCCGACCGGCGCGGGGTGCCTTTCGTGTGGTTCCCGGGCGCCGAGGGTGAGCCGGACACTGTGAAAGACATCCGCTCGGGGGAGCAGGTCGAGGCCGACGCCACGACCTGGCAGCCGCCGGCTCGGGACCTCCGCCCGCAGATCACCGCTACCTCAGCCCAGAAGGAGAACTGACCCGTGATCCGTACCCATGAAGCCGGGGTGCTGCGCACCGACCACGCAGGCCAGCAGGTGACGCTGGCCGGCTGGGTGGCGCGGCGCCGGGATCACGGCGGGGTGACCTTCATCGACCTGCGGGACGTCTCCGGCGTGGTGCAGGTGGTGTTCCGCTCCAGTGAAGCGGCCCGGGCCGCGCACGGATTGCGCAACGAGTTCTGCGTCAAGGTGACCGGCGAGGTCGCGCGCCGGCCGGAGGGCAACGAGAACCCGGAGCTGCCCACCGGCGAGATCGAGGTGAGCGCCACCGAGCTGGAGATCCTGGCGGAGGCGGCGCCGCTGCCGCTGCCGATCGACGAGCACGTCGACGTCGGCGAGGAGACCCGGCTCAAGTACCGCTACCTGGACCTGCGGCGTGGCGGCCCGGCGGCGGCGCTGCGGCTGCGCAGCGAGATGAACCGGATCATCCGCCAGGTGATGCACGAGCAGCGGTTCACCGAGATCGAGACCCCGACGCTGACCCGCTCCACTCCGGAGGGCGCCCGCGACTTCGTGGTGCCGGTACGGCTGCAGCCCGGCTCCTGGTACGCGCTGCCGCAGTCCCCGCAGCTGTTCAAGCAGCTGCTGATGGTGGCCGGCTTCGAGCGGTACTACCAGATCGCCCGCTGCTACCGGGACGAGGACTTCCGGGCCGACCGGCAGCCGGAGTTCACCCAGCTCGACTACGAGATGAGCTTCGTCGACCGCGACGACGTGCTGCTGATCGCCGAAGAGGTGATGGCGGCGCTGTGGCGTGAGCTGCGCGGCATCGAGCTGCCCCGCCCGTTCCGCCGGATGACGTACCGGGAGGCGATGGACCGGTACGGCTCCGACAAGCCCGACCTGCGGTACGGCATCGAGCTCACGGAGCTGACCGAGTACCTGCGCGGCACCGAGTTCCGGGTGTTCTCCGCCGCTCTGATGGCCGGTGGGTACGTCGGCGCCGTGGTGATGCCGGGCGGCGCCAGCCAGACCCGCAAGGAGCTCGACGGCTGGCAGGACTGGGCGAAGGCACGCGGCGCTCGCGGGCTCGCCTATGTCGTCTTTGACTCCGAGACCGGCGAGCCGCGCGGCCCGGTGGCGAAGAACCTCTCCGCGGAGCACCTGGGCGGGCTGGCCGACGCGGTGGGTGCCAAGCCGGGCGACGCGGTGTTCTTCGCGGCGGCGGGGTCGCGTACCGAGGCGCAGGAGCTGCTGGGCGCGGCGCGGGCCGAGATCGCCCGGCGTGGCGAGCTGGCCGACCCGGACCGCTTCGAATTCGCCTTCGTGGTCGACTTCCCGATGTTCGAGCCCCGCGAGGGCGGCGGCTGGGACGCGATGCACCACCCGTTCTGCATGCTGCGCCCGGAGTGGCTGGACCGGTTCGAAGCCGACCCCGGCAATGCGCTGGCCGACGCGTACGACCTGGTCTGCAACGGCAGCGAGATCATGAGTGGCTCGATCCGTATCCACCGCGCGGACATCCAGGAGAAGGTCTTCGACCTGATCGGGCTGACCCGCGAGGAAGCGGAGAGCAAGTTCGGTTTCCTGCTGGAAGCCTTCACGTACGGCCCGCCGCCGCACGGTGGTGCCGCACCCGGGCTGGACCGGATCGCCGCGCTGCTCACCGGCGTCGACTCGATCCGCGACGTGATCGCGTTCCCGAAGAGCGGCAACGCGTACGACCCGCTGACCGGCGCGCCGACCCCGATCACGCCGCAGCAGCGCGCCGAGGCTGGCGTCGACTTCAAGCCCAAGCCGAAGCCCGACGCAGCTGCCCCCACCGCTCCCGATCACGCCGCCAAGCCCGGTAGCTGAGCGGTGCGGCTGCTCGTCACCGGCGCCAGCGGCTACCTGGGCGGCGAGTTGGTGCGGCAAGCGTGCCGTGCCGGCTGGGCCGTGACCGGCACCTTCCTGTCGGCGCCGGGCGACGGTGGCCTGTCGGCGCCGAGTGGCGGTGGCCTGTCGGGACCGGGCGACGGTGGCCTGTCGGGACCGGGTGGCGGTGGCCGCCTCGACTGGCGGCGTCTCGACGTCACCGATCGGGCGGCCGTCTCGCACCTGGTCGCCGCGCTCCGGCCCGATGCGGTGGTGCACGCGGCGTCCGGGCGCACCCTTGACGACTGGGCCGCCATCGCCGACGGCGCCGCGCATGTGGCGGTCGCCGCGGCGGCGGCCGGTGCCCGCCTGGTGCATGTCTCCAGCGACGCGGTCTTCTCGGGTCACGCGGCGCCGTACGACGAGACGGCGCTGCCCGACCCGGTCGACCGGTACGGCGCCGCCAAGGCCGCGGCGGAGACCGCGGTGTGCGCGGTGTGTCCCGGCGCCGCCATGGTGCGGACCTCGCTGGTGCTGGGCGACGGCCGCAGCAAGCACGAACGGTTCGCCCTCGACCTCACCGAGGGGCGGGTCGCCGGCGCGCTCTTCACCGACGAACTGCGGTGTCCGGTGCACGTATCCGATCTCGCGGCGGCGCTGCGGGAGCTGGCGGACGTCTCCGCGCCGGGCGGCTTCTGCGGGGTGCTCAACGTGGCCGGCGCGGACGCGCTGAGCCGCCACCAGCTGGGTGAACTGATCGCCGTACGGCACGGCCTGGATCCGCGTCGGGTGCCAGCCGGCCGATCGGCCACGCTGGGCACGCCCCGCCCGCTCGACACCCGCCTCGACACCGCCCTGGCACGGCACGTCCTGCGCACCCCGCTGCGCGGCGCCCGCGAGTTCCTCACCACGTAGCCGCCCCCTCGGCTCCGCTAGGCGTGGTTTCAGGGGAAGTGGTCGCCTCCGGTGCGGTTTTCGCGACCACTTCCCCTGAAACCGAGCGGCTCGCTAACGGGGATCGACGCGGGCCCGGCCGATGGCGCGGGGTGCGTGGAGTTGGGTGAGCCGGGCGAGAAAGTGGGCGCGGCGGCGTACCACGTAGCGGGCCTGGGCGCAGGGGGTGACGTGGCCGCAGGTGCAGAGCGGACCGCGCGGGGAGTGGCGGTCCAGGATGGCGTTGGCGGTGAGGATCTGCAGCCGGGCGTACCTGGCGAACACGGCGCCGTCGAGGGCACTCATGCGTACCGCCATTCGTCGCCGGTCCAGCCGGTGCCGGTGTTGCGCTGCAGCCGTAGCCAGGGGCCGTCGGGTTCGAGGGATTCGTACACCGCCTGGCCGAGGGTCAGGTACAGCGCCCGCGCGGTGATCACATCCAGGGTGGTACGCGTCCCGCCGGGCAGTTCGACGGTGAGCGTCCTGCCCCTCAGATCGACGGTGGTGCGCAGCGACACCGTGTCGCCGGGGCCGTGGACGACGCGGTACTCGTGCAGTGTGGCCACTGTGGACCCCTTACCTGGCGTAGTTGATCCCATACGGCTAGAGTGGCGGGCGCAACTCTCACAAAACAAGTAGCGTCGGGACAGTCTCAGTACCCGCCGCGATACGTTCTCGCAGAAGTGCGTCGCGCGGTGAGACAGCGGGGTTCCGGCCGGAGCGCGGGAGGCGATGCGGTGTCCACGACAGCCGGTCCGACGGTGGTACGCCGGCAGCTCGGCCGGATCCTGAAGCGGATGCGGACGGGCGCCAAGATCTCCGCCGACGACGTGGTGGCCAACCGCGAGCTGGGCATCTCCCGGGCGAAGCTGTACCGCATGGAGGCCGGGGCGTACCCGGCGAAACCGCAGGACGTGCGGGTGCTCGGCGAGTTCTACGGCGCGACCCACGACGACATCAAGCGCCTCACCGCGATGGCGATTGCCACCCAGGGCACCGCCGACGCCGCGATCCCGGAGTGGTTCCAGCTCTACCGTGACCTGGAGCAGGTGACCGCCAGCATCCGGCGCTACGACGGCGATGTGATCCCCGGCCTGCTGCAGACCGCCGACTACGCCCGCGCGGTGTACCGCGCCGTGCGACCGGACGACGACGGGGACGCGATCGAGCACCAGGTGGCGCTGCGTATGGAACGTCAAGAGCGGTTCTTCGACCGCGTCTCCGCGCCCCGGCTGACGGCCGTTCTCAACGAGGCCGTGTTGACTCGGGCAGTTGGTGGGGACGGTGTGATGCCCGCACAGCTCGATCACCTGCGCCAACTCGACGGTCGGGATGCGGCGCGGATCGGTGTGCTGCGCTCCTCGGACGGGGCGCACGCCGCCATGACCGGCAGCTTCCAGATCCTCGACTTCGACGATCCCGACGACCCCGACATCGTCTATCTGGAGGCGCACATCGGCGGCAGATACCTCTACAAGCCTGACGACTACGCCGAGTACCGTCGACTGTGGGATCTGATCCGTCGCATGGCGACACCACTGAAGGAGTTCTCACCGTGAGCACCACACCGTGGATCAAGGCACGCAAGAGCGGCGGCAACGGCGGTGACTGCGTCGAGCTGCGCCGCAACGGCACGGCGATCGAGCTGCGCGACTCGAAGCAGAGTGGTGCCGGTCCGATCCTGCGGTTCACCCGCGCGGAGCTGGACGCGTTCCTCGACGGCGCCCGCAACGGCGAGTTCGACCACCTGCTCGACACCTGACCCGCCGACAACCGGGAAGCAGTGTCCACCCCGCGGCGATGAAACCGATTCCCCTTGCCGCAGGATGGACAATGCCTCCCGTCGACGTCAGGTGGCCTTCCCCGAACGCCAGGTGGCGCAGCACCTGACCGGCCGCCGTTCGCATCGGCAAGATCGCGATTTCGGGTACGGATCTGGGGCGGACTGCGCGATCCGTACCCGAAACGCAGATCTTGGCGGATAGCGAGCTGGACGTGTGCCACTGCCGCACGTGGGGCGGTCGCGTCGGTCGGCACGGGTAGTGTCGGCCAGCGTGGAAGCCCTCTTCGATGTTGGCGGCAGCGACAAGCCGGCCCCAGCGGCGTTCGCCGATCCCGCGCCGGACGCCCCGCTGGCGGTACGGATGCGCCCGCGCAGCCTCGATGAGCTGATCGGACAGGAGCACCTGCTGGGGCCGGGTGCCCCACTGCGCCGGCTGGTGGAGGGCGACGCCCCGCTGTCGGTGATCCTGTGGGGCCCGCCCGGCAGCGGCAAGACCACCGTGGCCCACCTGGTCGCGCACGCCACCAGCCGCAAGTTCGTCCCGCTCTCGGCGCTCAACGCCGGTGTCAAGGACGTACGGGCGGTGATCGAGGCGGCGCGGCACGAGCGGCGCGCCGGGGGCCGGCAGACCGTGCTTTTCATCGACGAGGTGCACCGGTTCACCAAGACCCAGCAGGATTCGCTGCTCGGGGCGGTGGAGGACCGTACCGTCACGCTGCTGGCGGCCACCACGGAGAACCCGTACTTCTCGATCGTCTCGCCGCTGTTGTCGCGCTGCGTGCTGCTGACCCTGGAGCCGCTCTCCGACGACACCATCCACACGGTGGTACGCCACGCGCTCACCGACGAGCGTGGGCTCGCCGGTGCCGTCACGCTCGCCGCCGACGCCGAGGATCATCTGGTACGCCTCGCCGCCGGCGACGCCCGCAAGGCGCTCACCGCCCTGGAGGCGGCCACGGGCTCCGCGCTCGCGTCCGGTGCCACCACCGTGGAGCTGGCCACCGCCGAGGCCGCGCTGGACCAGGCCGCGCTGCGCTACGACCGGGACGGCGACTCCCACTACGACGTCGCGAGCGCGTTCATCAAGAGCATGCGGGGCTCCGACGTGGACGCCGCGCTGCACTGGCTGGCCCGGATGCTGGTCGCTGGGGAAGACGCTCGGTTCATCGCCCGCCGCCTGGTCATCTTCGCCAGCGAGGACGTCGGGATGGCCGACCCCGGCGCGCTGCAGACCGCGGTGGCCGCAGCGCACGCGGTCGAGCACGTCGGGCTGCCGGAGGCCCAGCTGAACCTGGCGCACGCCGTGGTGCACCTGGCCACGGCGCCCAAGTCGAACGCGGTCACCACCGCGATCGGTGCGGCGTTGTCCGACGTACGCGAAGGCCGGGGTGGGGGCGTACCGCGGCACCTGCGGGACTCCCACTACCGCGGTGCGGCGCGGCTCGGGCACGGCGAGGCGTACCGCTACCCGCACGACGACTCGCGCGCGGTGGTGCCCCAGCGTTACCTTCCCGAGGGGATGGATACCACCGACTACTACCGTCCCACCCGGCACGGCGCCGAAGCCGCGGTAGCCGACAGGCTGCCCCGACTTCGGCGTATCGTCCGGGCTGACGGCTCAGACCGGGCCGACGGGTCGGACCGGGCCGACGGGTCGGACGTGGACGCGGAGACGCAGTGAGGGGGAGGCAGTGACGCCGGCTGACAAGTCGCGGCGACGCCGCAAACCCCCGGAGCCGGGCGCCGACGGGTTCGTGCCCGGCGACTACGGCGACGAGATCGACTGGTTCGCGCAGCTACGTTCCACCGGGCAGCCGCGGCGGGACCGGCCGTTCGGGCGCCGGGACGGTGCCGACGTACCGCCAGGTGGGGGGCGTCCCCCGGATCCGGATCCGCGGGACCGCGCGCCGCGTCGCCGGCGGGAGGACCCGCCCGAACCCCCGCGGCGCCGGGGGGAGGACCCGGCCGAACCCCCGCGGCGCCGGGGCAGGTTCGGCCGGCGGCAGGACGAGGATCGTGGAGCCGGTCCCGGC
>JBOGDE010000216.1:0-9855 GCA_050701695.1 Micromonosporaceae bacterium | reverse complement strand
CACGCAGGTGCTCGGGTTCTCATCCAACGCCTCCTGACGGACGCGCTGCGGGAAGGCCTTACCCGCGCTCTCCCCGCCCTCAGCGCCGGCCTTGATCCCAGGTGCTGTCTTTGCGGCCCTCGCCACTGCTCCTTGCGCGTCGGCGAGGTCGTCGGCGGCTTTGCCCCAGCCTTTGACGACGTCGACGATGTTGGTGACGAGCTTCTGGACTTTGCCGAAGAGTTTGGCGGCGGCTTTCCATTTGAGGGCGTATTTCGCGCCGATTTTGACGAGTAGGCCGCCGACGAGGCTTGTGAGGACGGTGACGGCGGTTTCGATGCAGCCGCCGACGTCGCCTTTGAGGAAGCAGTCGATGCCGGCTTGGATGCCGGTGACTTCCAGGACGATCTCGAGAAGGAGCTTGCCGGCGTTGGCGAGTTTGCGTTTGAGTTCTTCTTGTTGTTCGCGGGCGGCGTTGAGGTCGCGTTCGGCGCGTTCCTTGTTCCGTTTGACCGAATCCTTGCCGCCATATTTGCCGGTCCGGCTGTTGTAGATGTGATACCCGCCGCCGGCGGCCGGCGTGGCCACGTTGCTGCCTTCGCTGTCGCCGACGAAGCGGAGGCCATCGGGGTCGCTGAAGGAGACAGGGTTGTTGTTGCTGTAGGCGTATCCGTGCATCTGTTGCGGATCACCCGGGTCGATGACCGGGTCGACGGAGATGAACCTGCCGACCCGCGGGTCGTACTCGCGTGCACCGAGGTGGGTCAGGCCCGTTGTGGCGTCCATTGTGCCGTCGACGAACCCTCGTTCCCCGGTCCAGGGCAGGGTGTCGCCGCGTGGGTTGCCGAACGGGTCGAGCCGGCGGCGGGTGATCTGCTGGGTGTCGTCGTCGCGGAGCTGGATGTGTGCGCTGCCATGGTGGTCGGCCAGTTGCAGGTCCACCACACCGACGGTCGAGCCCTCCTTCGGCGTACGGACCGCGACCGTGCGCCCGGCGAAGCTGTAGTAGCGGGTTGAGGACAGGGTTCCGGTGGTTTTGTCCAGGCGGATCTCGGTGCCGTCGAGGTAGAGGGTGGTGGCCTGCGGATCACGGCGAATCAACCGCTGGCCGTTGGCGTCGTAGAGGAAACTGGTGTCGCCTTCGGTGTCGGAGACCTTGTCGAGGTGACCCTCGGGGTCCCAGGTGAGGCTCTGGGTGCCGGCAGGGCCCGGACGCGATGTGGTGTTGCCCGCCTCGTCGTAGCTGTAGGCGGACAGGTCGGTGCCACCTGGCCCGGTCGCGTTGACCGCGGTCAGAGCGTGCGGCTTCGGCTGCCCAGCAGCGGGGTAGCTGTAATTGCGTCGGGTGTCTTCACCGCCGGCGACGGTGGCGTGCCGCACCTCCAGAGTCCGGTTGCCGGTCTTGTCGTACTCGAAGGAGTGCCAGTACGGTGCCGGGCCACCCAGAGTGCCGCTAGTGGGCGCGGTCGCGCAGTCACCGGAGGCCGGAGTCCACGCCGAGGACATGCGACGCAGGTAGTCGTGGGTGAAACAC
The DNA here is from genome assembly GCA_050701695.1 of Micromonosporaceae bacterium. GTDB lineage: Bacteria > Actinomycetota > Actinomycetes > Mycobacteriales > Micromonosporaceae > WHSM01. The sequence continues at coordinate 8,342 of JBOGDE010000216.1, read as the reverse complement.
TGCGTCTCCGACGGCTGCCCCGCCCCGGTCTCAGCGATGGACAGGACATTGCCCGCGTCGTCGCGGGTGTAGCGGGCGTCGTAGTCCGGGCCAGCGAATCCGGCACGATCCAGGCGTACCCGCTGCAACCGGCGGCTCCCTTCCTCGTACTCAAAGGTGTGCCAGCTCTCCTTGCCGACGGTCCTGCCCATGGACAGCTGCAGGTCTCCCCGTACGGGGAATAGGTGGTGCCGGCGACGTAGGCGCCGTGCCCACCGACGGCTTCGGGCTGGCCCAACGAACCGTAGAAGTGGATCACTCTCTCGGCGGGCAGGCCTGGCACGGCGGGCATGGTCAGGTAACGCAGCCCACCGTCAAGGTTGTATGTCATCGAGGTCTTGTAGGTGCCGGCAAGCGCGCCTTCACCCATCGGGATCGTGACCTGGGAGCCGGTGGGCCGGTACATCACGTCGTAGCCGGTGACGGCGACGGTGTACTGGTCGGACCCGACGTGGCGGGTATGGGAAGTCGCGTGGCCCTTGGCGAGGGTGTCGTAGAGCCAGGACGCACGCAGCGTCCCCGCCGCGGAGCCTTCCCGCACCTCGGTGCGGCGCCCCAACACGTCGTACCCGTAGTGCAACTTCACACCGCGGGCGTCCTCGGTCGAGGTCACCTGACCCGCCGCGTCGTAACTGGTCCGGGTGGTGCCCTTATCCGGGTCGCTCACCTCGACCGGCAAGCCACGCAGGTTGTAGGTGTGCCGCCACACGTTGCCGGCGGGGTCCGTGATCGTCGAGACCTTCCCGTCCGGCGTGTAGGTGTAGCGGGTCTCGTCGTACTCCCCGGACGGGGCGGCGCCGTGGTACTGCCGCAACGCCGTAGTGCGGCCCCGCGCGTCGGTGATCGTGGTGGTCGGCGTAGCGCCGGCCGGTGGCGTGACGCTGACCCGGTCACCACCATGGCTGGTGGTGGTGCGCCAACGCTCTTGCCCGTAGACCCGGAATGCCTGCACGGTCGGGCGACCGGCACCGTCATAGCTGGTGCGGACCTGAGCCGGGCTCTGGGTGTCGCTGGCCAGCACAAACCGGGTCGGCGCGGCCGGCTCGGTGTTGTAGTAGGGGCCAGTGGTGTCGATCGTCCAACCGTGCGAGTCGTAGGCAGTGTCGGTGATCAGGCGCCCACCGCTCGGCGTCGGCGACGGCTTCTGCGTCTGGCGCGGCCGCTGCCACCCGTCGTAGAACACGTAACTCGAGGTGTAGGTGCCGTTGTTACGCAGCTCCTCGGTCGTCACCACATCCAGCGCGCTGCGCGACATCGAATAGCCGAACTTCATGGTCGGCGTAGCGCCGCCAGCCTTGGACCGGCCAGGCAACCACACCGCGGTCAGTCGACCGACCGGGTCGAACGTCAAGTCGGTACGACGCGCGTTCGCGTCCTCCTCGACCGTGGCATTGCCCCAGGCGGGGTTCAGCGTCTTGGTCGCGATGTGACCGGCCGGGTTCTTCGTCGTGACCGCGGTGACCGGCCCCCCGGTCGCGGGGGTGTAGGTGGTTTCCGTGGTACGCCCGAGCGCGTCGGTCGCTGTCACCGCACGGCCGTGCGCGTCGTAGCTGGCGGTGTTAGCAATGACGTATACCGGGCCGGTGTCCCAACTGTCGAGCGTCTCGACCCTGGTCATCAGCCCCTTGGTGGGGGCGGTGCTCAAGGATGTGGCGCCGTCGTAGTACATCCGCTGGTCGGTCACCACGTCGGCCGGCCGTGCCGGGGTGGCGGCACAACCCACCGACACGGTCTCGGTGCGGGAAACGTTGGACAGGATCCACGCGGTGGTGTTGCGGACGTAGGTGCTGCGGGTGCACAGGTCATCGGTCGCCGTGGCAACGTCCCCGCGGTCCTCGACCTGGGTCGGCATGCCGTACCCGTCGTAGGTACTGACGGTCTCGGTGACCTGATGCCCACCGGTCGCCAACGCGGTACGGGTGCGAGTCTTGCTGGTCCCGAGCAGTTTGGCGGTCTTCGACCCGGCCGTGGCGGTCGCGGCAGAGATCCACGGGTCGTTGATGGTGCCGGAGATCTCCGGCCCACTGACCCCGTTGTAGGTGATCGTCTCGCGCACGAAACCGTTGGCGCGGGGGTTGTCTGCCACGACTCCGCCCTGGGAGTCGGTGACCGTCACCGAACGCTTCCCGCCACCGGGCAGGTGGTCTCCGTTCATGCCGCGCAGATATAGGTACCGAGTCCGGGTCTGCTGCCCTGGCGCGCCGAGCTTCACCTCCACGGTGTTGTAGCCGCGCCAACCACCCCAGGTGCGGTACTTCGGCAACACCAGCTCGTTGTCGTCATACGCCCACGCCGGCGTACCCAGATAGCTGTAGGAGGTGACCTGGTCCACATCGGTGTAGGACGCGTCGTCCTGCACCACCGAGGTCACGACGTACTTGTGGAAGTAGTGCCGCGTCGACTCGCTCTGGCCCTCCGCCGACCAGTACACCGGGAAGCACCGCATGGTGTTCGACTCCGGCGCCGACGGCAGCGGACCACCCGCCGCACACTGCTGCGGGGAGTAGTTGACCGAGATCCGGCCACCGGACTCGTTCGTGATCCCGGCGACCCGCCACTTGATCAACGGTGGCGCGATGTCCAGACCGTCGACCCGGTTCTGCATCTGCACCCCGGTGAACTCCACCTGCGGCAACGCCAGGTCACCGCCGACCTTCCCGGTGTGCCGGATCGAGGTCAGGAACAGCGCCGCGGTGGTGCCATCCCCCGGATCCGGGAACGATTGGGTGAACCCCCACGAATCCACCGGGGCATAGGCAGTGCCGTTCCAGATCGAGGTGGTGATGCCGGTGAGCCGTTTGCGGGTGAAGAACGCCGGGCCCAGCTGATTCGGGCACGACGTGCTCGAGCTGCAGATCTGGTCGTACGGCACGTCCGGCCAGTACCGCGCCGTGGATGAATTCAACTCACCACAGGTCGTGGAACTTGACGGGATACACCGCTCCGCGACCGTGAACGCCACCCTCGCCGGCGCGCTCGTGGTGTGCTCGGAGCCGGCACGCTCGCCGTACTCGATCTGGGTCAGATAGCCACCACGGGTGTAGGAGGAGACCGCGCTGTTGTTGTTCCGCCCGTAGTAGTTGGACTCCTTCGCATACGAGTACGTCATCGTGTTGCCGAACGGGTCCACCACATAGTCGACGTTCCACCGCCCACCGCCACGCCTGCGTACAGTACGACGCCGCATACGACGTCTGGTAACACGGCTCACCGGGCTGGTTGCCGAACACCGGCACCGTGAACACCGAATTCGTCGACGCCGTGTCCGTGCCGTACCGCTTGTTGATCCCAAAGTAGTAGCGGGTGCCATCGGTGGTCGTCAGCCGCCAGTACTCACCACCGCGGGCACCATTGGCGGCCCCGGTCACCCGCTCGATCTTCGACCCGTCGTCGTTCTCCAGCCGCCACGAACCATCAGCCGCCTTCACCAGCTCGCCGGAGCGGCCACCCAGCACCAGCGTCGCGTTGTCGGACTTCCAGCACATGTCCCCGGTGCTGGTCGCGTTGTTACCACCGGCCTTATCGTCCGAACAGGACACGTACTTGCGCTCGACATAGCCAGTCTCCAGGGAATGACCCTCACCCAGCCACGACGGCTGATTGTTTGTCGAGGCGGTACGCCCATCCACAGACCCCGACGAATACCCGATCGTCAACTCCGGCGCCGGGCCATTCACCGCCGGCGGCACCCGCAACGGGTATGACCACGAGAAGTCACCGGTCTGCGCCGACACCTGCCACGTCGACGACGGCCCCAACGGCGTCGCCTCGTAGCTCCCCGCACCACCCGACGCCGCAGCGGTCACCGCGTACATCTCGCCGCTGCCAGCCTCCGCCGTCGCCGTAACGGTCTTGTGGCGTACGTCGTTTCGCCCCCGCACCGGCTGCTGTGTCTGACAGCGGGCTGCCTCGGGGGTGGTCGCCGCGCACGCCGGCAACCGCACCAGCCGCAACCGTGAGGACCAGTCGCCACCGACCGCCGTAGCGAAGCCCGAATAGTCCACGCTCAGCGACACCGGGGCCGAAGACCCTTCATCGTCAGCTCGCGACAGCCGCACCAACAGACCCGTGACACCGGCCCGCGCCGTTGCCGCCCGGTCGAACATCTGTACCTGCACCGCACCGGGACTCGCGCCACCCGTCGCAGCCACCCACACCGGCAAGCTGCCTGCCCGCGTGCGTTTACCGGCGGCCACGCCCTCGGCACGCGTCTCAGGACGCGACCCCGCGGTAGGCAACGCCACCACGGCCTTCCCGGCGGCCGGCCACACCGGCGCGACCACCCCCGGCGGCGTCTCCTTCGCCGGCCCCGACGACCGCTTGGGCGCCGCGTCGTAGCCCGACACCGAGCGGGTCGACTGGACAGCGGGCTTCGTCCCAGGCGCGGCCCCCGCGGCCGGCGGCACCTGTGCCAACGTCGCCAACAGCGACGCCCCGACAGCAGCCGACACCAGCGCCAACATCTTGGTCCCCATCAGTGCTCCTCGATACTCAGGTTGAGAAAGCCGCTGCTGCGGTTACGACCGCGAATCCAAATAGACCCGAACCACCTGCTCCTTGATCAAAGCGCCGTGGAAAGCGCGGACCTCGTCGACGTCGCCATTCCAGAAATACGTCGCCGCGCCACCGTCATAGCCCTGCCCGACCACGAACGGTCCCGCTGGCGCAATGCCACTAAATGGCGCATTCACGCTCGAGACCGCTGCCCCATCGACATAGAGCGTCAACTCCTTGGTACCCGCCTCGTAGACCGCCGCCAGGTGAACCCACTCACCCACCAGCGCCGGTGCGGTAACCACCGCATCCTTGACCGCAGCCGACGTGTCCGGGTTGCTATAGGAAAAGAAGAACTCGGCCTGACCGGCCGCCGACGCCGGCTGCACCCCAAGCGAAAACCCGCTCGTGGGATGACGCTGCTGACTGACCGCCACCCGCTTCGACGTCGCATCGGCGACCCGGACCCAGGCGGTAACCGAGAAGTTGTTGTTCATCCACAACAATCCGCTGCTGTAGGTCGCCGCACCATTCGTCCCATCGAACTGCAACGCCTGGTCAGTGGGATCCAGGTCGTAATCAGCACCGGTGGTCCATGAACAACCGCCCGACAACGTGAGGGTTTCACCGCGGATAGCGTCCACCGTCGTGGTACCGGCGCCCTCATCGAACCGCCACTGGTTACGCGGGCTCTCACCGGCCACCGTGAACTCCAGCGACCCATTCGGGTTGCTCGGGTTTCCGACGGCGTCGTAGCTCCACGCCCGCATCGCGGTGGGGCCGAAGAACGACAGCGGTGTGGTCACCGTCGGAGAGGTCGCCGCGACGTCACCGGACGTGGGAGCGTCCGCGTTCAACGACCACCGGTACCGGGTGACATCCGTCGACCCACCCGGGCCGAACGTGAACGTCGCGTCCTGACCCTTGACGTAGGTCTGGCCGTCAGGGGCGGTGACAGTCGGCGTCGCCGGGCGGGTGCTGTCGACCCGGAAATCGCACCACACCGAGTACGGGCCGTACGTCACACCGTCATACGTGCGGACCCGCCACGAGTAATGCCCGTCTGCCAGCGCAGGCAGCTGATACGTGAAGTCGACCCCCGGCAGCTTGTACGGCGTGATGTACTGCGTCGCCGTCGCGTCGCCCTTGCGGTGGAACATGAAGTGACCACGAACGTTCTGGCCCTTCGCGCCATCCGCGTCGTTAAGCCGCGCCACCAGGATCGGCGGGTCGTTCGGGATCGCCGGCACCTTCGCCGGATCCGAATCCGTAACGCAATCCGTCGCCGGGGAGATCGTGCGCGGACTCGTCGGCTGCGCCGGCACCGAGTTGTAGGTGATGCTGATCCCCGCGTCATACCGGAAACGTTTCCAGCTCGTGTTCGCCTGCGACTCGTTACCGGCACGGAGCCCGAAATTCATCCGCGACCAGCCGTTCCGCGCGGACTCATCGATCGCCTTCCACGCATCGAACTCCACCCACGCCCCGCCCGGCGAACAACCGCTGTAGCCGTACGCCACCGTCCGCGACGAAACCTTATACCGCCAGCTGGGCTGGTTGTTCCAGTCCGTCGACGTCGAGAACGGATACGGCACCCACAAATCCACCGCACTCTTCGTACAGTTGTACGCCCACGTCTCATACGCCTTGAACGTGGCCGCCAGAATCTGCTTACCGGCGACGTAATCCGTCCTGAACCGGTAGAACAGCCGTTTGCGGTGCCAACCGTCAGACGAATCGGTGATGTAACCCATCCCTTCGGCCTTGTTCGAATCGCCCAACCAGTTGAAATACGTGCTGTTCGGGTACCGCTGGTTCACCATCGCCCGATCGGTCTGCCCCGGCGCGATCGTCGGATCAATATAAAGCGGGAACCGGGTGTCAGCCGCGGTCAGCAGCGTCGTGTCGGGGACCACCGCCAGTGACTGAGCCGCCACCTCCAGCCCCATCGGCGCGACCTTGTCGCCGTCACGCGGCCCGTGCACCCGATCACCGGACGCCCCGGTCTTCGCCGCATCCGTAGCCCGGGAATCCCACATCGTCGGGCGCGGCGAGACGAACACCGGCAGACCGTGCCCGTCCACCGCCCTGAAACCGCCGCCGTCGTCCTGACGCAGCGACACACCCTCACCACGCCACCCGAACGTGACCTTCCGCAGCGCCGGGTTACGCGCCGCGTCGGCGTTCTTCACCACCAGCACCTCAGACAGCGTGTCCACCGACACCACCAGCACCAGATCAACCCCGGGAAACACCTCCCGGTAGGTGGCCGTACCACCCGACAACACCGGAACCGGCAGAGCCGCCGGCCAACTCAACGACAACGACCGGCCCCCACGCGTGGCCCGCGCCAACGGCGCGGCCGAACCACCACCGGAGAGCTCGATCCCGAACGTGGTCGCCCGCGGCACCACCACACCATCCGAGCGCCGCTCCAGCGTCGGATCCACCGGCACCCACGCACCACCCTTGCGGGCACGCACCGGCACCGCCGACGCCTCCAACGTGAACGTGCCGTCCGGATTCGCGAAAACCTGCTCAGACTCCGTAGTCTTCTCCGGCACCTCGACCCGCACACCGGTCCGCGCCGCCTGCTCACTCGGCGTCTCCGCCGCAGCCCCAGACGCCTCAGTCGGCGCGGTCGGCACAGCTGCGGCCGGCGGCGCGAAGGCAGCCACCGCGGCAGCGGCCACAAGGGCCGGCAGAAGCATCCAGGAAATCGTGCGGCCTTCTCGGCGCACGCCAAAATCAGGCGCCATCGGCGTCTCCCATACCCGGTCGGTCAAAGGCGACGGCACGTTATCGCGCGCACAACTGGCCGCACAAGCACCACTTCGCATAGTCACCGCTGCCCAATACCGCTGGGCCCGATCAAACGGTTCCACAAATCAGACATTCGGCGACCGAAACGGGCAATACAATCTCGGCGAAAGGGGCGATCTGGATTTACCACGTCGTTCACCCTTTTGAGCCGGCTCGTCACAGCGCGTCGCCAAGACGAGGGCAGGGCCTGCGAAGATGGGGCCGTGATCTCGTGGCGGGAGGCGATGGAGCGGGCGCTGTACGGGCCGGGTGGCTTCTTCACCGCTGGGCCCGGGCCGGCGGCTCACTTCCGTACCAGTGTCACCGCCTCACCGCTGTTCGCCGCGGCTGTCGCCCGGCTGGTGGAGTGGGTGGACGTGGCGCTGGGGCGGCCAGAACGGCTGGAGATCGTGGACGTCGGTGCCGGCCGTGGCGAGCTGCTGCTGCGGCTCGCGGAGACCCTGCCGCGCGAGCGGTGTCGCTTCGTCGCGGCCGAACGCGCGCCCCGGCCACCCGGCCTCCCCAAATTCATCGAGTGGTACGCCGACCCGCCGGCCTCCGTCACCGGGGTGCTGCTGGCGACGGAGTGGCTGGACAACGTACCCGTGGAGGTGGTGGAACGGGACGCCGGCGGTGGGTGGCGGCAGGTGCTGGTGGAGCCGGAGACCGGGGCCGAAGAGCTCGGGGCCGCGCCGGCCGGAGCGGACGGGGAGTGGCTTGCGCGGTGGTGGCCGGAGGGCCGCCGGGCGGAGGTCGGGCTCAGTCGGGACGAGGCGTGGGCGGCGGCGGTCGGCACCCTGCGGCGGGGGCTGGCGGTGACAGTCGACTACGGGCATCTTCGCGCGGAGCGGCCGCCGGACGGCTCGCTGACCGGCTACCGGGACGGGCGCCAGGTGCCGCCGCTGCTGGACGGCTCCACCGATCTCACCGCGCACGTGGCGATCGATTCCGCCCGCGCCGCCGGGGAACAGGCGGCGGGCGCGGCGGCAACGCTGACCGACCAGCGC
>JBOGDE010000215.1:0-9990 GCA_050701695.1 Micromonosporaceae bacterium | reverse complement strand
CATCACGGTGGTGGACGAGCCGGCCCGGGCGCCCGGCAGCGGTGCGGTCGGGTGGGTGGTCGGGGCGGGTGCGGGCGCCGCGGTGCCGTTGCCGAGCAGCAGGCCGCGAAGCGCGTCGCGGGTACGTTCGACGGCCCAGCGCTGTGCCGGGTCCTTCTCCATCAGGCCGTACAGCACGGTGGCCAGCTCACCGGCGCGCCGCGGCGGCTCCGGGGGCTCGTTCACCACCGCGTTCATGGTGCTGAGCGCGTCGCCCCGGTCGAACGGCGCCCGGCCCTCCACCGCGGTGTAGAGGGTGACGCCGAGCGAGAACAGGTCGCTGGGCGGGCCGAACCGGCCGCCGATGGCGCGCTCCGGGGAGATGAAGTGCGGTGAGCCGAGCACCATCCCGGGGGTGGTCATGTCGGTGTCGGCGACGCTGCGGGCCACCCCGAAGTCGGTCAGGACGCAGCGCCCGTCCGCGCAGATCAGCACGTTGCCGGGCTTGACGTCCCGGTGCAGTACGCCGGCGGCGTGCGCGGCCTCGAGGGCCCCCAGCATCGCCAGCCCGATCTTCGCCACCGACCGTACGGCGAGCGCGCCGTCGCGTTCGATCAGCTCGGCGAGGCTGTGCGCCTTGAGCAGCTCCATCACGATCCACGGCCGGCCACCGTCGGTGACGACGTCGTACACCCGTACCACCGAGGGGTGGGACAGACCGGCGGCGGCGCGCGCCTCCCGCAGGGTGCGCTCGGTGAGCGCGTCGCGCTCGGAGGCGGGCATGCCGGGTGGCAGCACCACTTCCTTGACCGCGACCTCGCGCCGCAGCAGTCGGTCGGTGGCTCGCCACACCGCGCCCATGCCGCCGGAACCGATGGGGGAGACCAGCGTGTAGCGGCCGCCGATCACCCGCCCCGCCGCACCGCGCGCCTGGGCGCCACCCGGCGCCACGGGCGCGATCTGGGTCGCCCCGGTGAGGCCGGGCGTCGCTTGCGCCGGCACCGGCGCTGCCGGTGGTACGGCGGTGCCGGAGACGTGCCCGGGGTGCCCGGGACCGCCGGCGGCAGGTGGATGCGTGCTCACGCGGATGTTCCTCCCGAAACCAACCGTTCCAGTGTGGGCGATCGATCCCCGGATGGAAAATCGCACGGGACGAAATTACCCATTTCGCTCCACCTATCGTGGTGTGCAATTGGCCTCAGCGCGCTGGCTGTGACCTCCCGTACACATACGATCAGCGGATGGAAGAGCAGCCAGAGGGCCGGCCGAGTGAGTCCGGCTTTCCGATCCGGCCGGTGTACCGCGAGTCGGATGTGGCGCCCGGGCTCGGCGACCGGTTGGGCGAGCCGGGTGAACCCCCGTACACCCGGGGGGTCTACTCCACCATGTACACCAAGCGGCCCTGGACCATGCGCCAGTACGCGGGCTTCGGCACCGCCGTGGAGTCCAACCGGCGCTACCACCAGCTGATCGAGGCCGGCACGACGGGGCTCTCGGTGGCCTTCGACCTGCCCACCCAGATGGGGTACGACTCCGACGACCCGATGGTGCACGGCGAGGTCGGCAAGGTGGGGGTCGCGATCGACTCGATCGACGACATGCGGCTGCTCTTCGACGACATCCCGCTGGACCAGGTCTCCACCTCGATGACGATCAACGCGCCGGCCTCGGTGCTGCTGCTGCTCTACCAACTGGTCGCCGAGGAACACGGCGTCCCGGGTGACAAGCTGACCGGCACGATCCAGAACGACATCCTCAAGGAATACATCGCGCGGGGGACGTACATCTTCCCGCCGAAGCCGTCGCTGCGGCTGGTGTCGGACACCTTCGGGTACTGCCAGGCCGAGCTGCCGAAGTGGAACACCATCTCGATCTCCGGCTACCACATGGCCGAGGCCGGCGCGACGCCGGTGCAGGAGGTGGCGTTCACGCTGGCCAACGGCGTGGAGTACGTGCGGGCCGCGCTGGCGGCCGGGCTGGCGGTCGACGACTTCGCGCCGCGGTTGTCGTTCTTCTTCGTGGCGCGTACCACGCTGCTGGAGGAGGTCGCGAAGTTCCGCGCGGCGCGCCGGATCTGGGCCCGGCTGATGCGTGATGAGTTCGGCGCTGTCAACCCGAAGAGCCAGATGCTGCGGTTCCACACCCAGACCGCCGGGGTGCAGCTGACCGCGCAGCAGCCCGAGGTGAACCTGATCCGGGTGGCGGTGCAGGGGCTCGGGGCGGTGCTCGGCGGCACCCAGTCGCTGCACACCAACTCCTACGACGAGGCGATCGCGCTGCCCACGGAGAAGGCGGCCCGGCTGGCGCTGCGTACCCAGCAGGTGCTGGCGTACGAGACGGACCTGACCGCCACGGTCGATCCCTTCGCCGGGTCGTACGTGGTGGAGGCGATGACCGACCAGATCGAGGCCGAGGCTGTGGCTCTGATGGAGCGGGTCTTCGAGCACGGCTCCGCAGTGGACGCGATCGAGGCCGGCTTCTGCAAGCAGGAGATCGAGCGCTCGGCGTACCGGATCGCGCAGCAGGTCGACTCCGGGGAGCGGGTGGTGGTCGGGGTCAACCGGTTCACCCGGGACGGGGACGAGCCGTACGAGCCGCTGCGGGTGGACCCGGCGATCGAGGCGGAGCAGTCGGCGCGGCTGGCGAAGCTGCGCGCCGAGCGGGACAACGTCGCGGTCGACGGTGCGCTGGACGCGCTGCGCAAGGCCGCCGCGGGCTCCGACAACGTGCTCTACCCGATGCGAGAGGCGCTGCGCGCGAAGGCCACCGTAGGCGAAGTGAGCCACGCGCTGCGCGAGGTGTGGGGCACGTACCGCCCACCGGACAACTTCTGACGGCGCCAACCGGCGACCGTTCTGCGCACCCAGCGGGTCCCGGCCGTTCCGCGGCTGGGAGCCGCTGTCGTCGGCATACCGGCTTGGCGGTTTTGCTGCTGAACAGCTTTGAGGCATCATAGAGGCATGACTGCTGAGCCCCATGGATTCCACGGCTACGTCGGCGTTCAGCGCCGAGGTGTGATCGCGCTGCCTGCCGATCTGCGCCGGCGCCTGCACCTGGACGAGGCCGGGGCGCAGCTGGAGATCACCGAGCGCGCCGATGGTGTCGTCGAGCTGCGGCCGGCGCTGCCGGTGCCGGCCGACCAGGCGTGGTTCTGGACCGAGCAGTGGCAGCAGCGCGAGCGTGAGGTCGATGAGCACGTGGCCGCCGGTCGAGTAGTCGTCCATGAGACCGGTGAGGACTTCCTCGCCCACCTTGACGACCTCGACGCGGCCGGGTGAGGTTCGAGACGACCCCCGCCTTCGATGCCGACTACCGGCGCCTCAAGGTCGAGCATGTGGCCGAGTTCAAGAAGGTCGTGCGGGACAAGTTCGTACCCGCGTGTGACGCCTTCGCTAAGGACCCCGCGGCACCCTGGCCGGCCTCGCTGCGGGTGAAGTCGGTCCGCGCGGCCGCCGGCGTGCTGGAGATGACCTGGTCGTTCGCCAGTCCCGACGGCCGGGCCACGTTCGAGTTCATCACGGTCGACGGCGAACTGCGCGTGCGCTGGCGCCGCGTGGGCGACCACGACGTCTTCAAGAACCCCTGAGCTCGGAGCCCTCGCTCACTCGACCTCGCACGAGCGCCTCCTCGCGACTGAGGACATCCAACGGAACTCGAACGACCGGCCAAGGATGCAATGTGACCTTGCCCGGCTCCCCCAGATAATCGAGCAGTGTCGCTTGGTCCTCTGGCGTCGCGAAATAGAAGCCGTCCGTCGCCACACCTGAAGTCTGGCAGGTGGCCACCGATGCAGGCTGTGCGGGTCACCGCACATTCGGCTAGGAGGCCCCGCAATGTCTCTCGACAGCACCGCGATTCGCCGCGGAAAGAGCCATCCACGCCCTCGTCACCCTGATCGTGCTGGCGGCGGTCGGCTACTGTTTCGGCCGCTCCGTACGGCGGGCCACCGCCAGCGCACCGGTATCCCCGGCCGAGACGCCGGCCATGAGCCCCGTGGCCGAGGCGGTGCGCGAGAGGTGACCCCGGTCCCGCTCAGTCGTCGTCCGGCTCGTCGTCGTTCGGCTCGCTGACGGTGATCACCGAGCGGGTGACCCGTACGTCGCACCAGTCGCCGAGGTGCTCGCGCAGTACGTCGTCGTAGAACCCGTACTCGAGCGCCTCGGCGAGCGCCGCGCAGCGGTCGTACCGGTCGCCCGCTTCGATCGTGGGATGGTCGTCCAGCGGGTGGCCCTCGGTGTCGCCGGCGGCGCGGAACCACAGTTCCGAGACGTACTCATCGAGCGGGTCGTCATCCGGGTCGGCCTGCGTCCAGCCGAACTCGCTGACGCCGTCGTCGTCGAGCACCGCCCGGAACAGCGGCTCCAGCTCCGCCAGCGGCCGTTGCCGGCTGTACCGGATGTCCTCGTGTGGCTCCTGGCCGGTGACCGGCAGCCCGAGGAAGAAATGATCGGTCACGTCGGGGATCCTCCGTCGCCGAGCAGGTGAGAGAGCGGCAGTTCGGTACGCCGAGCGCCGGACATCCAGGTCTTGACCGGCATGCCCTCGATGTAGTCGGCGGGGCTCGGCAGCCAGCCGAGGTCCTCCAGGACGTGCCGCTCGGCGACCAGCCGTACTGGCACCTGCAGCGTGCCTTCGCCGCTGGCGCGCGGGATCTCCAGCACCCGGCCGAAGATTCGCTGGCACAGCCAGACACCCTCGGTGTGGTGGTACACTGACCGGTGCCGGACATCGCCGATGATCTTCTTCGAGGAGTCGATGAACTCCTCGATCTCGATGTAGTGCTCCGGTGTGCCGCCCCACTTGCGGGCCGCGCTCTGGGCGTGGTTCCAGCTGTTCATCAGTCGTGCTCGTAGTCGTCGACGACGATGCCCGAGCGGCTCATCCGTACGTGGGCGTGGTCGCCGAACGCGTCGAGCAGTACGTCGTCGAACTCGCCGGTCTCCAGCGCGTCGGCGAGCGTCTTGCACCGGCCGTGCCGCTCGACGGTCTCGGCATCCCGCTCGATCGGCACTAACGTGTGGGACGCCTGGTCGTACCGGTTCGGGGCCAGCATCGGGTGTACGCAGAGCACGAGGTCGTCGTGATCGCCGTCATCCTTGTCGTCCGTGGCCTCGGCCGTGGTATGGAACCACGGCTCGCTGGCGCCGAACACGCACCGATCGCCGTCGCTGGTAGTACGGCGTGTACTTGGGTCCAGCCGAAGGAGACGATGCCGTCGTCGTCGAGGATCGCCCGCAGGACCGGCTCCAGGTCGGACACCGGACGCTGGACGGGACGGGACCCCCCGGGAGGCACATTCCCCTCGACCGGTACGCCGAGGAACGAGCGGCGGGCGGTGTCGGTCATGGATGCTCGATTCTCGGTACGGCGATGGGACGTCGACGAGCATAGGAGCGGCGCGCAAGACGTACTAGAAGCGGATGCGCTGCACGGTCGAAGCTTTGGTGCTGGTTACGGAACGTGGCGACAGCCGTCGACCTTCCCCGTGGGCTTGGCTGAGCACCTTGGCCCGTACGCCGACGTTGCGGTCCAGGGCACGGTCACCCATGGGTCGTCGGCGTCAGGGGTGGTGGGCGACTGCTACCAGGTCGGCGTGGAGTCGGCTGGCCCAGCGGGGGCCGGCGGATGCCAGGTCCTCGCTGGAGATGATCGTGTTGGCGTCCGGATCGGCCGGGAGGATGTAGACGCGGCCGTCCGGTAGCGCGAACACCCATGAGCAGACGCCGTCGTCGGGGTGTTCGTCCGCGTCCTCGTACCGGTAGAGCGCGAACACGGACGGGATCTGGTGCAGCGCCACGGCGTCGACGAACCGGGGTCGGCGGGTCTCGGGCTCCAGCTGAGGGCGCTTGCCGTTGAGTCGCGGGGCTTCGCTGTCGAACGATCCATTCTGGTCAGCCATGACGTCTCCTCTGGCGGGAATCGGTGTGCGTACCGCAGAGCATGGCGCACGGATATCAAGATCGCAATGTTGCGGGCTGATGACTGCCCTGCGGGAGCGTACACTCCATGCGCAGAAAGCAAACGACGAGCGTGGAGGCGGCACGTGAGCATCAACCGGGGCCCGACCCTGCGGGCGCAGTGGCTCGGCGAGCAGCTGCGCATGCTGCGGGACGCGGCGGGGCTGAACCTCAGGGAGGTCGGCGGGTACCTGCGGCGCGACGCCTCGACGATCAGCCGGTTCGAGACCGGCACGTACCCGCCGCGGATGGAGGACGTGGAGGCGCTGCTCAACTTCTACCAGGTCACCGACGCCAAACGCCGGCAGGTGCTGGAGCGCCTGACCCGGGACGTGTGGCAGAAGGGCTGGTGGGACGGCTACTCGGGCGAGGTCTTCAAGTCGATGATCGACTACGCCTGGCTGGAGTCCCGCGCGGAGGAGATTCGCGCGTTCCAGCCCATCGTGGTCCCTGGCCTGCTACAGACCAGGGGGTACGCCGAAGCAGTGATGCGCGCCGCCGACCCGGACCAGCCAGACAGCCAGATTGAGCGCTGGCTGGAGCTGCGGCTGCTGCGGCAGCACGTGGTGACCACCGCGAAGACCCAACTCTCCGTGATCCTGGACGAGGCGGTGCTGCGCCGCCCGGTCGGCGACGCGGGCGTGATGGCCGAGCAGCTCGACCGCCTGGCCGAGGCGGCGCAGCGGTCGAACGTTGCGCTGCGGGTGCTGCCCGCGGAAGCCGGTGCCCACGCTTCCCCGGACGGCGCCTTCAAAGTCTTCGTGATGCCGGAGCCGTTCCCGGTGCTCGTCTGCATCGAGACTCCGGCCGGCGCGATCTACGTCGAGCACGACGGGGTCGACCCGTTCGCAGCCCGGTACCGTCTGCTGGAGAAGATCTCGCTGGGGCCGGAGAAGTCGGTCGCGCTAGTCTCGGCAGCAGCCGAGCAGATGCGGCGATCGAGAAGGAGATAGACATGGCCGAGTTACCCCTCGTGGCCTGGCGGATCAGCAGCCGCAGCGGTGACGGCGGCGGCGGGAGTTGTGTCGAGGCCGGGCCAGTGCTCGACGGCAGTGGCCGGGTCGCCGTGCGGCACAGCAAGCACCGGGAACACGGCCCGGTGATCGTCTACACCAGGGACGAGTGGGCGGCGTTCGTCGCTGGCGTGAAGGACGGCGAGTTCGACCTGCCGGCCTGACCCCGCGCGGGTCCGATGGCGGCCGGCTTCGGGTGTGGCCGCCGTACCATTGGTCACGAATGGGTCTCGGGTTCGTCGGGGTACGCCCGATCGCGTTACGTCGCACCGGGTGTGCGCTGAGTGGGTTGATCACCGGGCCAGGCTGGATCGACGGGCATGGACGGGGTTCCGGTCGGGCTGACGCGGCACCCGCGCGGGTCTGGGCCCGACTCGCTCACCGGGCAATTCGTACACAGTGAGTGACGTCGATGGGCCGACTCCGTGAGTGACGCTGAGTGATTACCCGATCCGGCGACCCTAAGTCGGAAATTTGCGGCATGCGTGACTTCGCCCATTGTCACGCGTTGTACGAGGTGTAGAACTGGAGGCCGACGTGGACCGCGTCGTAGCGAGTGGTTAATGCGCTGGATACAGAGGGCAAACACGGGCCGGTGAGACTGCTCGCAGCCACATTGCGCAGAGTGACCTGCGTCCGGCAAGCTTTCCAGTGCCACACACCCGGTCCGGCACTGACAAGTTTCTTCACTTCGACTGAGAACGAGAACAGACCGTGACGAGTCCACCGACGCTGGCTTCCAGCATCACGACGTCAAGTTCGTCGTCAGCGTGGTCCGGGCAGATGCAGCCCACGGCCACCCCGCTCCCAGGCCTGCTCGACAAGTGGCTGGCCTCCCACGGAGCGGAGCTCGTATCGGTACGCCGCCACATCCACGCCAACCCGGAGCTGTCCGGCGAGGAACACGCCACCGCCGACTATCTCGCGGCGCGGCTGGCCAGCGCGGGGCTCGCGCCCCGGTTCCTGCCCAAGGGCAACGGCCTCATCTGTGACATCGGCCCCGCGGGCTCGGACATCGGCCCCGCGGGCTCGGAGATCGGCGCGGCCGGCTCTGCTGGCGGCCCGGTGGTCGCGGTGCGCGCCGACCTGGACGCGCTGCCGCTGCCGGACGTCAAGGACGTGCCGTACCGCTCCACGGTGGACGGGGTATGCCACGCCTGCGGTCACGACGTGCACGCCACCGTGGTGCTCGGCACGGGTCTGGTGATCGCCCACCTGGCCGAGCAGGGCCTGCTCCCCGGTCGGGTACGGCTGCTGCTGCAGCCCAGCGAGGAGCGCTTCCCGTCCGGGGCCCCCGAGGTGATCGACGCCGGCGGGTTGGACGACGTGTCCTCGATCTTCGCGGTGCACTGCGACCCGCGGCTGCCCACCGGCCTGGTCGGCGTACGTTCCGGACCGCTCACCGCCGCCGCTGACCAGCTGGAGGTACGGCTGTCCGGCCCCGGCGGGCACACCGCCCGGCCCCACCTGACCACCGACCTGGTCAACGCGCTCGGGCGGTTGGTGGTCGACGTACCGGCGATGCTGTCGCGGCGGATCGACCCGCGCGCCGGGGTCTCGCTGGTGTTCGGCGCGGTGCAGGCCGGCCAGGCCGCCAACGCGATCCCGCAGGAAGGCGTGGCCCGGGCCACCGTACGGGTGCTGGACCGTTCCGCCTGGGAGGAGGTGCCCGAGCTGCTCGAGGAGCTGGTGCGGGCCGCGATCGCCGGCACCGGTGCGCACGCCGAGATCGAGTACACCCGGGGCGTCCCGCCGGTGGTCAACGACCGGATGGCGACCGCCACCATCGCCGGTGCCGCCGCCGCGGCGCTCGGCGGCGACCGGGTTGTGGAGTCGCCGGTCAGCATGGGCGGCGAGGACTTCGCCTGGTATCTCGAACAGGTCCCCGGTGCGATGGCCCGGCTCGGTGTCGGCCGCCCCGGCGAGGAGCTGGACCTGCACCAGGGCAGCTTCGACATCGACGAGCGCGCCATCGGCTACGGCGTACGCGTCATGGTCCACACCGCCCTAGCCGCCCTCGACAACGGCATCACAGCGCCGTAGATTCTTGCGATCTTGGTAAGTTAGTGCTCGAATCGAGCACTAACTTACCAAGATCAGCTGGATTCGAGTGTTAGGCGTCGATGCTGCGCCAGTCGCGGGAGGTCTGGCCGGGGCGGTACGGCGAGTCCAGCTTCTTGGCGAGTACGCCGGGCAGCCCCTGTTCCCTCGCGGTCGCCAGCGCCGCCTTTCCGTCGTCGGGGAAGTAGGGCGGCACCTGCCAGGTGTCGCCGGCGATGCCGAGCTGGTCCAGCCGGTCCCGGCGCTCGGCGTACGGCAGGTCGAGGGTGGACTCACCGTCGTCGTACAGCAGGTCATAGACCAGGTACGTCACCGGGCGCCGCTGCGCCAGCCGGCGGGAGCGGGCGGAGTCGGTGAGCGCGGCGCGGTCGGCGAGCCCGTCCGGGTCGAGCCGGCCGTCGCGGAACAGCACGATCTCGCCGTCCAGGACGCACTCCACCGGCGCCAGCGTCTCGCCCAGCGGCCGCAGCTCGGGAAACCGCCCGGTGAGCGGCGCGCCGTCGGCGGCGGCCAGCTCGAGTCGGCCTCCGACCACGGTGCCGATCGCCCGTACGCCGTCCCAGTGCATCTCGTACCCCCAGCCGGTGGAGCGGGGCAGCCGACCGGGCGTGGCGCGCATCGGGGCGACCCGCTCCGGCGGTGCCGCCCAACCGGGCTCCGGCGGATCCATCCGGTGCATCATCCAGTCGTCGCCGCGGGTACGGAACAGCACGTACCGCCCGGAGACCCGTTCCCCGGACAGGGTCACCATCACCTCGCCGTCGCGCCACTTCTCGGTGGTGTACGTGCCGCGGTCGTACAACTTCACGGTGCCGGCGCCGTACTCGCCCTCGGGGATCTCGCCGGTGAACTCGGCGTACTCCAGCGGATGGTCCTCGGTGTGTACGGCGAGGTGGTTGGTCTTCGGGTCCCGCGGCACCCCTTTCGGCACCGCCCACGAGACCAGGACACCGTCGCGTTCCAGGCGGAAGTCCTAGTGC
>JBOGDE010000214.1:0-9997 GCA_050701695.1 Micromonosporaceae bacterium | reverse complement strand
GTCGCGGGCACCGCCGGTTCGGGCCCGCCGCGCGCGAGCACCGCGGAGACCCAGCGCGGCACACCGCCGGTGTCCGCGTGCACCGTACGCGCCCAGCGCCGCGACCGGCCCGGCGCGAGCGCGTGGATCTCCGCCACCGACAGCGGCGCGAGGTCGAAACGCCAGGTCGGGTGCCAGCCTTCGCCCAGTGGGGCACCCCGTCCCGCCGTCGCGGTCAGCAACAGCCGGGTGCCGTGCGGCAGGCGGCTCAGCACGCAGCGCAGCACCCGCTGCGACGCCGCGTCGGCACGGTCCACGTCGTCCAGCACCACGGTGGCCGCGACCAGCGCCCGCCGTACCGCACGGCAGAGCAGGTAGCAGCGCAGGTCGCCGGTGTCGGCTGCCAACAACGCGGCCTCCACCTCGCCCGCCACGCCGGGGTCCGCCGGCAGGGCGGCGACCAGTTCCCGCAGTGCCGCGTACGGCGTGTCCGGCAACCCGCCGTAGGCCACCACCACCGCACCGTCCAGCCGCCGCGCCACGTCGGCGGCGAGCCGTGACTTGCCGTACCCGCTGGGCCCGACCAGGAGCACCACCGTGCGCGGGCGGGACAGCGCTGCCACCACCTCCGGCGTCATGGCTGCCATCATCGGCAATCGCGACGCCCGCGCGCTACTCCGCCGGCACCGTCGAGTTCAGCGGCGTGGGACGAGCGCGAGGGTCAGCCGCGGGAGTGAGGTGCAGCGGGTTACCCGCGGACCGTTGACGTACGCGATCCCGGCACCGGCGTTCACCGTCGCCTGGTGCCGAGCAGCCTCGGCGTCCGACTCGGCCCGGTCGTCGATCCGGTCCTCGGCCGGGTCGTTGAGCAGCGCGTAGTCGGCGACGCCCCCTGCTCCCCATTACGTGCCGGAGAGCCGGGAACGCCGGTCAGGTCCTGCCCGCACGCGACTTGATGAAGGCGCGGATGGTCAGCAGCGCCGCGATGGCGACGATCTGCCCGCCGAGGATCACCTTGCCGACGTCGATCGCGGGCCGCCACGTGACCTTCCCGCCCTGGATCACGTACACCCCGAGGGGTTTGGCGCTCAGACCGAGGCCACCGCCGCTGCCACCGGCGATTCCCGCCTCGGCGACCTCGCCGGGCGCCGGTCCGGTGCCCCCGCCGCCTCCCCCGCCGCCGGTGATCCGGGCGACCGGCAGCACGATCACGCCGTCCTGGCTGATCGGCTCGCCGAACGCGCGGCCCGTGGTGGCGAGGTCGACCACCTCGCGGATGGTGTCGAAGACGGTGGTGTCGTTGCTCATCAGCTGTGTCATGTTGGTCAACTCCGATCGGTCGGGCTGATACGCAGGTCGGCGCGTACGCACGGCAGCATCGGCAGCAGCACCAGCGCGACACCCGTACCGCCGTACACGGCCTGCGGCCAGGAGGTGTCGGGCAGGTAGATCAGCTCCAGCCCGATCCATGCCATCTGACCTGCTCCGAATGAGTACGGTCGCGCCCCAGGACCAGTGATACCCGGTGGCCCGCTCGACGAAGCCCAGCCAGGACCACCGCGATCGGCGCAGCATCCCGTACGCCGCGAGCAGCGAACCGAGTCCGAACCCGATCCCGAGCACCAGCCCGGGAATCACCCAGCTGTCGATCAGCGGAACCTGCTCGAGCCAATCGCCGGGGATTGCCGCGCTCTCCCTGGACCCGAAGGTCAGCGCCGTACCGCCGGCCACCGCGGACAGCCCGAGAAAGGTCAGCACCACGATGGTGACCCCACACCGGCACCGGCCGGTTCTTTACCACGACCGTGGTCCGCACCGCAGGCATGTCGGGTCACCCTTCCCGCAACCCAGGCTCCGCCGGTGCTCTGGCCGCGGCCAGAGACCTACGGCCCGGCCACGGGAGGCAGACGGCTCCCCGCGGAGCTCATCGGCGGCGGGGAGGCTCTGCAGCCTCGCGGGCGCCGGCGACCATCTCGTCGGCCAGCCACTGGTACACCGCGGCCCAGGCCGACGCGGTCAGCGTGCTCAGGTCGCCGGTGACGTCGCGCGCGGCGCGGATCAGCGCCTGGCCCACATGGACGTACATATCTTCCGTCACCCCGTACCGCTGGGCGTGCGCCGCGCCGAGCGCACGGAGCTGGCGCCGGACCGACTCAGGGCGGTCCATCGCGTCCACCGCGCTCAACAGCGCCGAGAACAGGCGTTCGGTCTGGGCGGTCATGTCGGAGGGGAACATTGACCGTGCCTGCGGCGCCAGCGCGAACAGGTGGGAGTAGAAGCGCCGCGCCAGGTACGGATCGTCACGGTCCAGGTCCGCACAGCTGAGCCGCCGCGGTCTCGATGGCCACCGGATCCGGGACGCTGACCAGCGGCGGCGCAGCGTCCGTACCGGGCGCTGATGAGGTCGTACGCTGCGGCGGTACGCCCGCCGTCGCCCCCCGACGACGTCCTCCCGTCCGTGAATTCGATACCTCGTTATCGGGGAGTTTTGCAGCTGTCATCTCCCCGATCCTTCATAACGGTTTCACGTCTGTACAGATGACATAACGACGCAAGACGGCACTGAACTGAGCCACACCGCCGGCGAACCTGCCCACGTCGTCGAGGGCTTCGTGGCGCAGCTGGGGCCTGCGTGTGAGATCACCTTGATGGTGCAGGACTGGGCCGACCGCTCCCGCGGTCAGAGTAGGTCTTTCAGACCGTCGTACCCGATGTCGGCCAGGCGCTGCCCGGCAGAGTGCAGGTAGGCGTCGCCGACGGTGATGCCGAGCCCGTCGGAGCCGGGGAACGGATCGGTAAACAGCGACGGCGGCCCGAAGCGGGGCCACCACATAGGCAAGGACTTCAGGGACTTTTCCTGGACCTTCCCCGGTAGTTCACCATCCGCACCGGTTCGACGCCTCATACGACGGCAGGAGAAAACCATCGGCCGTTCATCCGAATCCCCCGGGCCGGCCGATCGACACGACCTGGCCGGCGCATGGCGAACCACAGCTGACGCGGTCGGTTGGCGTACGGCTTTTCCGAAATACCGGATTTATCGCAGCCATCGTTCAGACAGTTGGGATGCGATTGCCAATCCTTGCCCGAATTGAGAACACCCATCTGTTTGATATCCGACAGTTCTCTGCCGCCGGCAATTTTGGCGTTGGTAGCGTCGGCGAGTTACGGATCTATCCCTCGCAATGTACGGCTCGGCGACGCGTGAGCCGGATGAACCGAAAGGGGCAGCCGGATGTGGGTCAAGCAACGGGCGCGCCATCATCTCGCCCTCATCGGAATCACGGGGCTACTCGTCGCGGCCGCGGTTTCGCCCGCTTACTCCACCAACGCACCCGACAATGTCGGGAGCGGCAAGCACCGCGTCCCGGTCAGTGAGACCGGCAGCTACATCGTGGTGATGGATGGCGATCCGGTGGTCAGGACCGAGGGCCAGGACAACGTCGACAGCGCCCGCGGCAAGGCCAGGGGTCGCCAGTTGCGTACCGAGCACCGGCGGGCGGCCGCGTCGGCGGGCATCCGGATCATCAATGACTACACGGTGGCGCTGAACGGGTTCTCAGCGACCATGAGCCATCAGCAGGCACAGAAGCTGGCCGCACGCGACGACGTCACGCTCGTTCTCGCGGACGAGATGCACCAGCCCACGACCGACTCCAGCGGCGAGTTTCTCGGCCTGACGGCCGCGGGCGGCGCCTACGACTCGGGTGTGAAAGGCGACGGGGTCGTGGTCGGCGTCATCGACACCGGTATCTGGCCCGAGCACCCCAGCTTCGCCGACGACGGCAGCTACCCGGCGCCACCCGTCACTCTCGACGATTCGGAGCGTCCCAACTGCGAGTTCGGCAACACCGCACACAACCCGGCCGACGCGGCCTTCGCGTGCAACGACAAGCTGATCGGGGCGCGTCAGATGCTCGACACCTACCGCGCCCTGGTCGGCGCGGAGGACTTCGAGTTCGACTCCGCCCGTGACGACAACGGCCACGGCACTCACACCTCGTCCACCTCCGCCGGCAACGCCGACGTGCCAGCATCGGTCGGGCCGCATGATCTCGGGACGGTGACCGGCATCGCCCCCCGCGCCCACATCGTCATGTACAAGGGCCTGGGCGACCTGGGCGGGTTCAGCTCGGACCTCGCGGCGGCGATCGACCAGGCCGTCGCCGACGGCGTCGACGTCATCAACTACTCGATCGGTGGCGGCGCCAGCCTGACCGGCGCGGACGACATCGCCTTCCTCTTCGCCGCCGACGCCGGTGTGTTCGTGGCCACCTCGGCCGGCAACAGCGGCCCCGGGGCCGGCACGATCGGCGGTCCGGCGTCCGTGCCGTGGCTGACATCGGTCGGCGCCAGCACCCAGACGAGGTTCTGGCAAGGCACCGTGGAGCTCGGCAACGGCGCGACGTACACCGGGGCCTCGCTGACCGCCGGGGTCGGATCGGCGCCACTGGTGGACGCGGCCGCGGCCCACAAGAAGCAGAAGAAGGGCGACGACCTGTGCCGTCCTGGCAGCCTCAACCCCGGGCTCGTCCGACGCGCGATCGTGCTGTGTCGGCGAGGCGCCATCGCGCGTGTCGACAAGAGCCTCGCGGTGCTGCAGGCCGGCGGCGTCGGCATGATCATGTACGAGAACACCGACTCCGGTGACCGGTTCACCGACAACCATCACGTCCCGTCGGTGCACATCGACAACACGCCGGGGCTGGCGATCAAGGAGTACATCGCATCACAGCCGCCGCGCATGGCGACGGCGAGGATCACCGACACCGCGACCGCCGCGGCCTTCGCACCGGCGCCGTCGATGACCTCTTTCTCCTCGCGCGGTCCCGACCCGGTGGCCGATGACATCATCAAGCCGGACGTGACCGCGCCCGGCATGCAGATCCTCGCCGGTGCCAGCCCGTACGCCGATCCGGGTGGCAACCTGTTCCAGTCGATCGCGGGGACGTCGATGTCAAGCCCACACGTGGCTGGCCTGTTCGCGCTGCTCAAGCAGCAGCACCCGAACTGGTCGGCGGCGGCGGCCAAGTCGGCCCTGATGACCACGGCGTCGCAGGACGTTCGCGACAACGACCGGGTCAGCCTGGCCGACCCGTTCGACATGGGCGCGGGCCATGTCAACCCGGGTTCGCCCACAGCGGCCGGATCTTCCTTCAACCCCGGCCTGGTGTACGACGCAGGGTTCTTCGAGTACCTCGGGTTCCTGTGTGACAAGGGGCCGGAGGTGTTCGCGAACCCCGAAGCCACCTGCGGGTTCCTCGAGTCCATCGGCGTCCCGACCACCGCGGCCAACCTGAACGTGCCCTCGATCGGCGTGTCCTCGGTGCCCGGCTCCAAGACCGTCCAGCGGACCGTGACCAGCGTTGCCGCCGGCACGGAGACCTTCACGGTGTCGGTAGAGGCACCCGAAGGGTTCGACATCGAGGTCTCGCCAAGCTCCTTCGAGCTCGCACCGGGCGAGTCGCAGACCTACACGGTGACCATCGTGAACCTCTCGGCCCCGATCGGCGAGTGGCGTCACGGGTCGCTGACCTGGACGGCCGGGTCCTACGCGGCGCGGTCGCCGATCTCGGTCAAGGGGACGCTGTTCGAGGCTCCGGCCGTGGTCACGGGTGAAGGTGAATCCGGCACGGTCAGTTTCGACATCTCGTTCGGGTACACCGGCAACTACACCGCCGCCGGCCACGGGCTCACGCCCGCCACCGTGTTCCAGGACGACGTCACCCAGGACCCCGACCAGACCTTCCAGCCCAGCGACGTCGGCAACGGCGCCGTCGCCCACCAGATCACCGTCAGTGGATCGGCCCGACTACGACTGGCCATCCCGCCGGACGCGGTAACCGATCCCGACATCGACATCGACCTGTTCGTGTACGACTCCGCCGGCAACCAGGTCGCGTCGAGCACGAACGGAGCAACCGACGAACTGATCGACCTCGAGTTCCCGGCTGACGACACCTACACGGTCTATGTACACGGCTGGCAGACACTGCAGCCACCCGGCGGCGGCACCACACCCGTCACCCTGTACGCCTGGGACATCTCGGCGACCCCCGGCGGCAGCCTGGTGATCGACAGCGCCCCGGCGGCAGCCACACGGGCCACCACCGGGACCGTCCAGGCCTCGTGGACGGGCGCAACGCTCGGGCAGTGGCACCTCGGGGCCGTGTCCCACAGCGACGCCGACGGACCGATCGGGCTGACTCTGGTCGAGGTCGACAACCGCTCAGCGCCATAGTCACACCCGGTAAGTGCCACAGATCGGGCCCCGGCGGAAACCACCACCGGGGCCCGACGCCGTTCAGACCATGACCGGTTAGCCCCAGCGGCTTGACAGCTCATCGGCGGTGGGCGCCGGTTCGGGCAGCTCGGTGTGCTCCGGCGGCTCCCGCAGCGAGTCCAGGATGATCGCCAGGTAGCGCTGCCGCAGCCGGCTGCTGCGCTCGGGGTCACCGACCTTGATCGCGGTGAGCTGCTCGAAGATCAGGGCGAGGTCCTCGACTTCGACGTCCTTGCGGATCAGCCCCGCTTCCTTGACCCGGCGTACCAGCTCGGTGTTGAGCTGGGCGGCGTGGGTCGCCATCCGGTACAGCTCCTCGGTGGGCTTGAAGGTGCCGGCGAGCGTACGGGTCAGCGCGCTGGACTCGGCGGCGACCGCGCCCTTCATGAACTCGGCGAAGGACGTCCACGGGTCGGTGTCGGCGGCGAGCGCCTGCTCCGCCACGTCGATGTAGAGCTGCAACCCGTCGGTGCACAGCTTGCGGAGCAGCTCCTCCTTGCTCGGGTACCGCCGGTAGAGGGCGCTGATCCCGACGCCCGCGTGCTCGGCGACCGCGGCGATCGGCGCCGCCGGGTTGGCGACGAACACCTCGCGCGCCGCGTCGAGGATCACCTGGTCGTTGCGCGCGGCCTGGGCGCGGCGTCCACTCATGGGCTGGCTCATTCTGACACCTCTCCGTTCCCTACCTCACGGAACAAAGCCTTCCGTTCTGATGGTACGCGGTACGGCCCGCACACGGGTGTCCGTGGTGCGAGCCGTACCGGCGAATCGTCTTCAGTGGGTTTGCCGGGCCTGTTTCGGGAGCAGGAAGCCGACCGCGAACGTGACCGCGGTGAGCGCGACCGTGAGCAGCGTGATCAGCTTCGCCGAGGCCAGGTGGTCCGCGGCGCCGGAGCCGACCCCGATGCCGGAGAAGAAGATCGTGCCGAGCACCGCCACCCCGAGCGAGGCGCCGAGCGACTGGAACGACTCCAGCATCCCGGAGGCCGAGCCCACCTCGCGGTCGGAGACGCCGGCCACGATGATCCCGAACAGCGGCACGAAGATCATCCCCATCCCGGCGCCGTACACCAGCAGAGGCAGCGCCAGCTCCCATGCCCCGACCCCGGTGCCGACCAGGCTGAACACCAGGTACAGCCCGCCCAGCCCGGCGATCATCAGGGTCAGCCCGATGTGCAGCACCGTACGGCCCAGCTTCTGCATCCCGGCGCTGGCGCCGGTGCCGAGGAACGCGCCGACCGCCCACGCCGCCATCGCCAGGCTCGCCTTCAGCGGGCTGTAGTGCAGGCCGAGCTGCAGGAACATGCCGACCGCGAGCGAGAGGCCGACGATCGCGCCGAAGAACAGCACCACGAAACCCACGCCCGAGGTGTACGCGCGCTTGGTGAACACGCTCAGCTCGACCAGCGGGGTACGCCCGGCGCGGGTACGCCGCACCTGGTGCCACACGAACCCGGCGAGCACCGGCACGGAGGCGGCGAGCAGCACCAGCGACCAGGTCGGCCAGCCCGCCTCGTGGCCGTGCACCAGGGGGTAGATCAGCATCGACATCCCGATCCCGGCGACGATCGCACCGGCCACGTCCAGCCGCTGGCCCTTCGCGGTCGGGGCCACGTCCGGCAGCACCTTCGCGCCCACGACCATCGCGAACCCACCCAGCGGTACGTTGATCAGGAAGATCATCCGCCACCCGGTGCCGGCGACGTCGGCGTCGATCAGCAGCCCGGCGACGATCGGCCCGAGGATGGTGGCGAGACCGATCGCGGGGCCGAAGGCGGCGTACGCCTTGCCCATCTCGCGGCCGAACAGGTCCCGGATCAGCCCGAAGCACTGCGGGATCATCAGTGCGCCGAAGCCGCCCTGCAGCACCCGGGCCGCGATCAGCATCTCGGGCGATACCGCGACCGCGCACGCCACGGATGCGGCGAGGAAGCCGGCGATGCCGACCATCAGCATCCGCTTGCGGCCGTACATGTCGCCGAGCCGGCCGCCGGTGAGCAGCCCGACCGCCATCGCCAGGGTGTAGCCGGCGGAGATCCACTGCAGCAGGGACAGCGAGCCGCCCAGGTCCGCGCGGATCGCCGGTGCCGCGACGTTGCCGACCGTACCGTCGAGCAGGTTCAGCAGGGTCGCACCCAGGATCGCCCAGAGCCCCAACCACCGGCGCGGGTACGGCCGCTCCCCGGCCGCCTGAACCTCCGGGGTGGCCGATTCCGAGACGCCACGAGCGGGTGCGGTGGCGGTGTGGGCGACCGCCGGGGCTGTGGCCGCGTCGACGGTGTCGGCGCGGGTGTCGAGGACGCTGGCGGGGGGTGCTTCGAGGATCGTGCTCACCGGAACTCCCAGAACTTGTCGGAACGGAACGTTCGATTCCACTCTAGCAGAACGGAATACTCCATTCCACTAGCCGGGCTCGGGGAGATTCTGCCTACGGCCACCGGCGACGGGCCGCGCGACAGGGAGCCAGGCGGGGATGAGGACCACCTACGGGATGGCAGAGTGGCCGTATGAGGTCCGACGTGCTCACGGAGTTGGTCGACGCGCTCCCCGAGGGCGTCGTGGCGACCGGTGCGGCCGAGATCGACAAGTACCGCGAGGACTTCGCACGCGACGGGTCGGCCGGTACACCGGTCGCGGTGGTAAGGGCCGAGACCGCCGAGCAGGTCCAGCGGGCCGTACGGTGGGCCGCCACGCATCGGGTACCGGTGGTGCCGCGGGGCGCCGGCACCGGGCTGTCGGGCGGCTCGTCCGCCGTCGAGGGCGGGATCACCATCTCGCTGGAGCGGATGCGGGCGATCGAGATCGACCCGGCGTGCCAGGTCGCCGTCGTGGAGCCGGGAGCCCTCAACGTCGAGGTCAAGCGGGCCGCGGCCGAGCACGGACTCTGGTACCCGCCGGACCCGTCGTCGTACGAGATCTGCTCGATCGGTGGCAACCTCGCGACCAACGCGGGCGGCCTGTGCTGCGTGAAGTACGGCGTGACCACCGACTACGTGCTGGGGATGGACGTCGTACTCGCCGACGGCACCCTGGTGACGCTGGGCGGTAAGCGGATCAAGGACGTCGCCGGGCTGTCGCTGCTGAAGCTGTTCGTCGGCAGCGAGGGCACCCTCGGCGTCATCACCCGGGCGATCCTGCGGCTGATCCCCGCGCAGACGCCGCGCGCCACCCTGGTCAGCAGCTTCCCGACGCTGGCCGCGGCCTCGCGCGCCGTGGTCGCCATCCGCGCCCGGGTACGGGCGTCGATGCTGGAGCTGATGGACAACGCGACCATCAACGCGGTCGAGGACTGGCGCTCCCATGGCCTGGACCGCGCCACCGGAGCCCTGCTGATCGCGCAGTCCGACGCGCCGGCCGCCGCCGGCTCCGAGATCGAGGTGATGCGCGGCTGCTGCGAGGAGGCGGGCGCCGGCGAGGTGTTCACCACCACCGACCCGGGCGATTCCGAGATGTTCGTCGCCGCCCGGCGCAACGCCTTCCACGCACTGGAGCACCGCGGCAGCGTCCTCTTCGAGGACGTCGGGGTCCCGGTGCCGCTGCTCCCCGACCTGGTCGACGGCGTCGCCAGGGTCGCCGAACGGCACCGCGTCGAGATCGCCGTGGTGGCACACGCCGGCGACGGCAACACCCACCCGGTCGTCGTGTACGACGCGGCGAGCCAGGAGTCGACGGCACGCGCCCGCAAGGCGTTCGACGACGTGATGGCGCTCGCCATCGGGCTCGGCGGCACGATCA
>JBOGDE010000213.1:0-10012 GCA_050701695.1 Micromonosporaceae bacterium | reverse complement strand
GATACGATGGAGCGGCAACACGGGGTGCCGCGGCGGGGGCCGGGGCGACGAGACGCGAGAGCAGGTGGACCGGAGGCCCACAGGGCCGGCTTATGACAGAACGTTCCAGCGGGAGCCCGTCCCCACGTACCCGGGCCCAGACCAAGATCACGGTCGATGACCCGCACATCATGGTGAGTCTGCTCGGCACGAGCGACGAGATCCTCAAACTGGTCGAGGAGCACCTCAACAGCGACGTCCACGTCCGGGGCAACCAGATCACACTGACCGGCGAGGCCGCCGACAACGCCACCGGGGAGCGGCTGTTCGCGGAGCTGATCGAGCTGATCTCCAAAGGGGAGGCGTTGTCCCCCGACTCGGTACGCCGCACCATCGCGATGCTCGCCTCCGGCAGCGAGGAGCGCCCCGCCGAGGTGCTGACGCTGAACATCCTGTCCCGGCGCGGCCGTACCATCCGGCCCAAGACGCTGGGCCAGAAGCGGTACGTCGACGCGATCGACGGCCACACCATCGTGTTCGGGATCGGCCCGGCCGGCACCGGCAAGACGTACCTGGCGATGGCCAAGGCGGTGCAGGCGCTGCAGTCCAAGCAGGTCACCCGGATCATCCTGACCCGGCCCGCGGTGGAGGCCGGCGAGCGGCTCGGATACCTGCCCGGCACCCTGTTCGAGAAGATCGACCCGTACCTGCGCCCGCTCTACGACGCGCTGCACGACATGGTCGACCCCGACTCGATTCCGCGCCTGATCTCCAACGGCACCATCGAGGTCGCCCCCTTGGCGTACATGCGTGGTCGCACCCTTAATGATGCTTTTATAATACTTGACGAGGCGCAGAATTCGACCGCCGAGCAGATGAAGATGTTCCTCACCCGGCTGGGTTTCGGCTCCCAGATCGTGGTCACCGGCGACGTCACCCAGATCGACCTGCCGGGCGGCGCCACCAGTGGCCTGAAGGTGGTACGTGACATTCTCGACGGCGTGGAGGACGTGCACTTCGCGAAGCTCACCAGCTCCGACGTGGTGCGGCACCGGCTGGTCACCGACATCGTCGACGCGTACGAGCGGTGGGACGCCACGCAGCAGCCCGACCGCGGCCCGCACCCGGTGCCGAGTCGCCGTTCCGGCAGGCGCCGGTGACGGAGGGATAGGCGTGTCGATCGAGATCTCCAACGAGTCCGGCGTCGAGGCCGACACCGCCAACGTGCTGGCCGCCGCCCGCTACGCGCTGGACGAGATGGGCGTCAATCCGCTCGCCGAGCTGTCGGTGCTGCTGGTCGAGACCGGGTACATGACCGAGCTGAACCACCGCTGGATGGGCGGGAAGGGGCCGACCGACGTGCTGGCGTTCCCGATGGACGAGGTCACCGTCGACCGCGGTCCCTCCGGGGGCCCCGACCCGGACGAGCCGGCGATGCTCGGCGACATCGTGCTCTGCCCCGAGGTGGCGGCCACACAGGCGGCGACCGCCGGCCACAGCCCTGCCGAGGAGCTGGAGCTGCTCACCGTCCACGGTGTGCTGCACCTGCTCGGGTACGACCACGCCGAGCCGGACGAGGAACGCGAGATGTTCGGGTTACAGAAGCGCCTGCTCGACGGCTGGCGCAAGGCCGGCCGACCGCGTACCGCCTGAGCGGGGTGGTGTGGATGGACGTGCTGACGCTGTTGGGAGTCGCCGCCGGGCTGGTGGTGCTGGCGGGCACGTTCGCGATGGTCGACGCCGCGCTGTCGTCGGTGTCGGTGGCCCGCGCCGCCGAGCTGGCCCGCGAGGGGTCGCTGCGCGCCCGTACCCTCCAGGCGGTCGCCGCCGACACCGCCCGGCACCTCAACCTGCTGCTGTTGCTGCGGCTGGTCTGCGAGCTGACCGCCACCACGGTGGTGGCGCTGGTGGCGTTCCAGACCTGGGGCGTGGGCTGGGCGGCCGCGCTGGTTACCGCCGCCGCGATGACCGTGGTCAGCTTTGTGCTGGTCGGGGTTGGTCCCCGCACCATCGGGCGGCAGCACGCCTATCCGGTGGCACTGGCCGCGGCCGGTGCGGTGCGCTGGCTGGGCCGCGCGCTCGGCCCGCTGGCACGGCTGCTGATTCTGATCGGCAACGCGGTCACCCCGGGCCGCGGCTTCCGGGAAGGGCCGTTCGCCAGCCAGGTGGAGCTGCGGGAGCTGGTCGACCTCGCCGAGCAGCGCGGCGTGGTGGAGCACGGCGAACGCGAGATGATCCACTCGGTGTTCGCGCTGGGGGACACCATCGCGCGGGAGGTGATGGTGCCGCGTACCGAGATGGTGTGGATCGAGGAGCACAAGACCGCGCGGCAGGCGCTCGCGCTGGCGCTGCGCTCCGGCTTCTCCCGGATCCCGGTGGTCGGTGAGAACATCGACGACGTGCTCGGCGTGGTCTACCTCAAGGATCTGGTACGTCACAGCCAGGCCGGCACGAAGGCGGGCCGCACCGCGGTGGGCGAGGTGATGCGGGCCGCCACCTTCGTACCGGAGTCCAAGCCGGTGGACGACCTGCTGCGGGAGATGCAGGCGGCACGTACCCACATCGCGGTCGTGGTCGACGAGTACGGTGGCACCGCCGGGCTGGTCACCATCGAGGACATCCTGGAGGAGATCGTCGGCGAGATCACCGACGAGTACGACGTGGAGCGCCCGCCGGTGGAGGAGCTGCCCGACGGGGCGGTACGGGTCAGCGCCCGGCTCGCGGTGGAGGACCTGGCCGAGTTGTTCGACCTGGAGCCGGTCGACGACGATGACGTGGAGACCGTCGCCGGGCTGCTCGCCCAGGCGCTGGGGCGGGTCCCGATCCCCGGCGCCACCGCCACGGTGTACGGGCTGAAGATGACCGCGGAAGGCACCACGGGGCGGCGCAACCGGATCGACACCGTGCTGATCCGGCCGCGTACCGCGCCCGCGACGCGTACCAGCGAGGAGAGGCAGACCGCAGATGCACCCTGAGGACCCGTCGGCGCTCGACCCTGAGGACGGCAAGCTGGTGATCCTGGCCCGGTCGGCACGGGCGAGGATCGGTGCCCTGGAAGGGGCGGCGGTACGCGACACCGATGGCCGTACCTACGCCGCCGCCAGCGTGATCCTGCCGTCGCTGTCGCTGACCGCGTTGCAGCTCGCGGTGGCGAGCGCGGTGGCGGCCGGCGCGAGTGGCCTGGAGGCGGCGGCGCTGGTCACGGAGAACCCGGATCTCGACGACGCCAGCCTGGCCGCCGTACACGACCTGACCCCGAAGGCTCCGGTGCACATCGCCACCCCCGACGGCACCGTGGTCGCCGTACACCCGGCGTAGCCACGCCCCCGGCGGTGTTGCCGCGCGCGCCCGCCGGTGGGTCGCGCGCCCCCGCCGGTGGATCAGGCGTTGGCCACTCGGCGCCGCGGATATCGATTCCTGGCGGCGCGGGTTGGACAATGCCCGGCCGACCTCATCATCCGGATGGGGGGCCGGCGTGGAGAATGGGCGGCGATGAACCAGACACCGCAGTACCGCGCCGGCTTCGCCTGCTTCGTGGGGCGTCCCAACGCCGGCAAGTCGACGCTGGCCAACGCCATCGTCGGCTCCAAGATCGCGATCACGTCGAGCAAGCCGCAGACCACCCGTCACGTGGTACGCGGCGTGCTGCACCGCGAGAACAGCCAGTTGATCCTGGTCGACACGCCGGGCATGCACAAGCCGAAGACACTGCTCGGCGAGCGGCTCAACGACCTGATTCGCCAGACCTGGAGCGAGGTTGACGTGGTCGGGCTCTGCATCCCCGCCGACGAGGACATCGGGCCGGGTGACAGGTTCATCTCCGGGGAGATCGCGCGGCTGCGAGCGACCGTGGTCGCCGTGGTCACCAAGATCGACCTGGTCTCCAAGGAACGCCTCGCGAGGCAGCTGCTCGCCGTCTCGCGGCTCGCGGACTTCGCCGAGGTGGTGCCGGTGAGTGCCGTCTCCGGCGAGCAGGTCGACGTGCTGGTCGACGTGCTGTCGACGTACCTGCCGGAATCGCCGCAGCTCTACCCGGACGACATGGTCACCGAGGAGCCGGAGCAGGTGATGGTCGCCGAGCTGATCCGGGAGGCCGCCCTGGAAGGGGTACGCGACGAGCTGCCGCACTCCATCGCGGTCATCGTCGAGGAGATGGAGCTGCGGCCACCCGACGAGGGCAAGCCGCTGACCCGGATCTTCGCCGACCTGTACGTCGAACGCTCCTCCCAGAAGGCGATCGTGATCGGCCACCGGGGCAGCCGGCTACGCGCGGTCGGGGCCGCGGCACGGAAACAGATCGAGGAGCTGCTCGGCACGAAGGTCTACCTCGACCTGCACGTACGGGTCGCGAAGGAGTGGCAGCGCGACCCGAAACAGCTCCGCAAGCTCGGCTTCTGAACCGCTCGTGCCGACGCGAGGTGCGCAGCTTCCCGGCTTGGGGCGCGCGGCGTTCCGGCGTGAGGTGGGCAGGTTAGTGGACGCGTTCGGTGAGCGGACCACCCACGAGGGGTGACTTTGGGGCGATGTCGCCCAATTGAGATCTGGAATGCCATTGACGGCCTCGTATGATGGGGCCTGCCCGGCGTCGCCGCCGCCGGCCGCACCTCCACGGGGGTCTTTGTGATGCATGATCCGGGGCTGCCACCCGTCAAGAGCCCCTCGCAGCGTCGTTCCGGTGGTTTTGTCGGCATTGGGATTGTGTTGTCCCTGGTGGCTGCTATGGCGGCCACCATGCTCGGCGCGGGCGCGTTCATCGACGCGTTCAACGTCGCCGACGGCAACACCTGGCTGTGGAGCAGCAAGCCCGGCACGACGAGCCGGGTCAACGCCAACTCGGGCCGGGTCGACATGCGCCAGCCGCTGGTCGACGCCAAGGGCCACCGCGTCAAGGTCACCCAGAACGACAAGTACCTGATCCTGCACGACCTGGACAGCGGCCGGATCACCTCCGTCGACCTCACCCGGATGGGCTTCACCGGCACCGTCAACGTCGGGACCAACTCCGACATCTCCGTGGTGCTGCACGGCGACACCGCCGCCATCGTGGACCGTGGCAAGGGCCTGGTACGCGGCATGGACCCGGTCACCCTGCGCGCCTCCAGCAAGGTGCTGCGGCTGCCGCCGCCGATCGCCGGTGGCGCCTTCGACACCGACGGCAAGCTGTGGCTGGCGGTGCCGAGCCAGGGCACCGTACTCGCCGCGAAGGTCAGCCGGGACACTGTGGACACCACCGACACCGAGGTGGTCGGCAAGCCGGACGGCGACCTCGGGCTGACTGTGCTCGACCACGGCGCGCTCGCGATCGACCGGGCCGCCGGCACGTTGTCGGTGGTGGACTCCGACGGCGTACGGACCAAGGAGGTGTCCGGAGACCTGGCCGACGCGCAGGCGCCGCAGCGCACCGTCGGCAACACCGTCGCGGTCACCTCGCTGAAGACCCGTACGGTGACGGTCCTGACGCTGGGCGAGACCTTGCGATCGACCAGCTTCACGCTGCCCGAGGGCGTGGCCACCGGGGTCGCGGTGCCGTACAACGGGCGGATCTACGTACCGGACGAGAAGCACGCCAGGGTGCATGTCTACGACACCGCCGGCAAGCCCCTCGCACCCGTCGATCTCGGCGGCGCCAAAGGCGAGCTCGAGATGGAGGTACGCGAGGGCAAGCTGTTCATCAACTCGCCGGAGACGTCGGTGGCGCGGGTGGTGGCCGAGGACGGCACCACCCAGGAGGTCAACAAGTACCGCGAGGACGTCGCCGGCGGCGAAGGGCTCAACGGCCGGGTGATGCCGGCCCCGGACCAGGGCAGGGACAAGCCCGGCGACGACGACGAGAAGCAGGGCCCACCGGGGCCGCCGGTGCCGGTCACCGCGGTCGCCGGGGACGGTGAGGTCAACCTGTCCTGGGGTGCCGCGGCCCGCAACGGCGCCGACATCCAGCGGTACGAGGTGACCTGGAACGGCGGCTCCAAGGACTTACGGGGCGGCACCACCAGCGCGGTGATCACAGGGCTGGACAACGGCACCGCATACACCTTCGGAGTCAAGGCGCGTAACTCCTTCGGTGCCGGGCCACCGGCGCTCTCGGAGCGGGTGACCCCGACCGACCAGATCCCCAGCGCACCGCAGAACGTACGCGCCGCAGCCGCGCCGGCCGAGAGCGGCGCCAAGGTCACCTGGGGCGCTGTCAATGGCGCACGCGACTACGTGGTCACCACGCTGGAGAACGGAGCGCCGAGCGCGACCGTGCCGCAGCAGACGGTCGCCGGCCCCGAGGCGATCGTGCGCGGCCTGACGTACGGGCAGCCGTACCGGTTCACGGTGATGGCGCGCAACGACTCCGGCGCCGGCAGCAAGCCGAGCGCGCCGAGCAACGAGGTGCGCCCGTACGCCGCGCCCGGTGCGCCGCAGAACGCCACCGCCTCCGGCACCGGCGACGACCAGGTCACCGTGCGGTGGGACGCCGCGCCGGACAACGGCGACGCGATCACCAAGTACGTGGTGACGCCCAGCAGCGGCAACCCGGTGACGGTGGGCGGCAACGCCCGCCAGGCGGTGTTGAACGGGCTGCCCACCGGCCAGTCGGTGACGTTCGAGATCAAGGCGTACAACCGGGCGGGTGCCGGGCAGCCGGCGAGCGCCAGCGCCAAGGTGGGGCGCGCGCCCAGCGTGAACATCAAGAGCGTCGACAAGGGCGTCAACTGGCTGCGGGTCAACTTCAGCATCAACGACTACGGCTACAACGCCAACTGCAGCGCGCGGGTCAAGGGCGGCAGCGCGGTGAGCGGCGGCTGTTCGTCGATCACGATCCGCGGCCTGCAGGCGGGGCGCGGCTACACCGTGGTGGTGACCGCGAGCAACAAGATCGGCACCGGCCAGGCGGAGCGCGGCGCGACTACCAACCGGGTGTCGGGCACGGTCCGGTGCATCAACGACTCCGGCTCCAGCGACCCGGACCGGCGTACCTACTGCGACCCGGGAATCTCCATCAAGCCGAGGCCTTATGAGCACGCCGACACCGTCTACCGGGTGCCGAACGGCAAGCGGCTGACAGCGGTGTGCAAGGTGGTGGACGCGGAGGGAGAGGTCAACAACGCGTACGTCTACAACAACCACAAGAAGAGCAAGTGGTGGATCCGGCTGCCGGACGGCAACTACATCATGCACATCTGGCTGAACCTCGACACCGGTGACGGCGACACCGCTAACCTTGCGATCCTGCCGAACTGTTGAGCCGTACGCCCTGATGTCGCAGACCAGCCAGGAGACACCGTAGTGACGCACGCCCCGGTCGAGCCGCCCGACCCGTCCGAGGTCGCCGGCTACACGGAGATCTTCCATCGGCTCGCCGAGAACATCGGCCAGGTGGTGCTCGGCAAGCCGCAGGTGATCCGCCTGGCGCTGACCGCGCTGATGGCCGAGGGACACATCCTGGTCGAGGACGTGCCCGGGGTCGGCAAAACCACCCTCGCGCGGGCGATCGCGGCGAGCGTACG
This sequence comes from Micromonosporaceae bacterium, assembly GCA_050701695.1. Lineage (GTDB taxonomy): Bacteria > Actinomycetota > Actinomycetes > Mycobacteriales > Micromonosporaceae > WHSM01. The sequence goes on along the minus strand of JBOGDE010000213.1, from coordinate 2,540 downwards.
GGGGGCGTGGCGGCGGATCCAGTTCACCCCGGACCTGCTGCCGAGCGACGTCACCGGGGTGACCATCTTCAACCAGGCCAACCACCGGTTCGAGTTCCACAACGGGCCGATCTTCGCCAACGTGGTGATCGCCGACGAGATCAACCGGGCCTCGCCGAAGACTCAGGCCGCGCTGCTGGAGGTGATGGAGGAGCGGTACGTCACCGTCGACGGGGTACGCCACCCGGTGCCGCGGCCGTTCCTGGTGGTCGCCACCCAGAACCCGGTGGAGATGGACGGCACGTACCGGCTGCCCGAGGCGCAGCTGGACCGGTTCCTGATCCGGCTCTCCGTCGGCTACCCCGACGAGGCGCACGAAGTGGAGGTGCTGCGCGGCGGCGCCGCCCGGTGCTCCCCGGACGACCTGCGCGAGATCACCGACACCGACTCGATCGGCGCACTGAATCAACTGGTGCACCGGGTGTACGTGCACGACGTGGCGTACCACTACGTGGTCAGGATCGCCCAGGCGACCCGGGTGCACCCGGACGTACGGCTGGGGGTCTCGCCGCGCGGCGCGATCGCGCTGACCCGGGCCGCCCAGGCGTACGCACTGGCCTCCCAGCGCCCGTACGTGCTGCCGGAGGACATCAAGGCGCTCGCCGACGCGGTGCTGGCGCACCGGCTGATGCTCACCCCTGACGCCCAGCTGCGGGGCCAGAGCGCCGGCGCGGTGGTCGCCGCCGTACTCGACGAGGTGCCGGTGCCGCAGCCGGCCGCCGCCGGAACCTGATGCCCAGCCGGCGTGGCGTCGTCGTCTGCGTCACTGGTCTTGCCCTGGCCGGCGCTGGCTACGGGTACGGGTACGCCGAACTCGTCGCGCTCGGCGTGGTGGCGCTGGCGGCGTTCGCCGGTGCGATGCTGTTCGCCGGTGCCCGGCCGTCACTGGTGGTAGGCCGGCGCCTGTCCCCGGAACGGGTCGGCCGGGGCGAGCCGTGTCACGCGATGGTCGACGTCGGCTCCACCGCCAGGTGGCGCAGCCAGGCGCTGGTCGGCGAAGAGCGGCTGACCCGGGGCGAGGAGGAGTCGCGTACCGTCCCGGTGCCGCTGATCCGGCTCAAGGCGGGCGCGGCGACATACCTGCGGTACCCGCTGCCCACCGACCGGCGGGGCGTGATCGACGTCGGGCCGATGGAGATCGCGCGCCGGGACCCGCTCGGGCTGGTCGCCTCCACCCGCAGGTACGGCGACACGGTACGGATGTGGGTGCATCCGCGGATACACCGGCTGAGTACGGTCCCGGTCGGCGCCTCCCGCAGCCTCGACGGTGTGGTCGACGCCGCGCAGTACGGCTCGATCACGTTCCACGCGCTACGGGAGTACGTGCCCGGCGACGACCTGCGGCACGTGCACTGGCGTACCTCCGCGCACATCGGTGAGCTGATGGTGCGCCAGCACGTGGAGACCAGCCTGCCCCGGATCGTGGTGCTGCTCGACGACCGCGCCGAGGCACACAGCCCCACTGGGGCCGGGCCGGACTCGCTGGAGGAGACGATCGAGGCGGCGGCCTCGGTGCTGGTGGCGGCGCTGCGCGCCGAGCTGCACGTCGAGCTGCACCTGGTGTCCGGGCGTTCGGTCACACCACAGATCGCCGGTGCCGCGGTGGGGGTGGGGCCGTACCTGGATCTGCTGGCGGAGGCCCGCCGGGCCCCGGACGCCTCGCTGCCCGCCGCGGTACGCCGGCTGCGCGCCCGGCACCGCGGCGACACCCTGGTGCTGCTCACCGGTAGCCACTCCGGCGGCGATCTGGAGCAGGTCGGGCTGCTGCACGACGTGTACCCGACGGTGGTGGCCGGGGTGCTCGGCGAAGGCACGGTGCAACTGGCCGGGCTGCCGGGGCTGATCCTGATCGTGGCCGAGACCGCCGAGCAGTTCGCCCCGCGCTGGGACGGAGTGAGCCGGTGGTGAGTGGGCGGCAGTTGGTCGGCGCGCTGGTCTCGGCGGCGGCGCTGCTGGCGGCGACCGCGGCGGCGGCGCTGGTCGCGGCCCGGCTCTACATCGGTGGTCAGATGGCGCTGGTGCTGGTGGGTGCCGCCGCCGGATCGGTGCTGCTCACCTTGTTGCTGCGCTGGCTGCGCAGCCCCGGCGCGGTGGTCGCGCTGGGCTCGTTGGCCGGGCTCGGCGCGGTGCTGGTCGGGCTGGTGGCGGCGCTGCGGCACCGCGGCCGTACCGACGGCACGCTGACCGTGGTGTTGCTGGACGCGATCACCAACTCCGGGGCCCGGTTGATGACCAGCCCGATCCCGATCGAGCCGGCCCCGGACACCGTGCTGCTGCCGTTGGTCGTCACCTGGCTCGCCGGTACGGCTGCCGCGCTGCTGCTGGGTCGCTGGCCCCTGGCCGCGCTCGCCCCACCGGTGGTGTTGCTAGTCGGCGCGCTGGTTTTCGTGGGGCCCAACGCGGGGCCGGCGTACCACCTGGTGGCGCTGCTGGCGTTGGCGGCGGCCGCGCACCTGGTCCTCACCCGCGACGGCGGCGCCACCGCGGCCGCGGTCAGCGCG
>JBOGDE010000212.1:0-10151 GCA_050701695.1 Micromonosporaceae bacterium | reverse complement strand
GGCCCGATCGGCGTGTCGGGCACCGTTCAACGCACCAAGTGAGCGGGACGCCGACTGGGCGACGACCAGGTCCGGTCGCTGGTCGAGCTGGAGCGTGAGGACGCAAGCCACATCGAGTGAGCGCCCGGCGTATGGTGGCCGGATGCCGCGCCGCCCACAGCCCGAGTCCACCGCCGGCCCCACCGACCTGGTCTTCGGCGCGATCCTCAAAGAGGCCGCGCCGATCGCCGCGATGCCGCTCGCTCTCGACGCCGAGCTCGCCGCCTCGGCGCTGCTGGGAGGGGTGTACGCCGCCGCCGACGACTCCCACGGCCCCGACGCGGTACGCCAGTTCGCCGCCGACTTCGGTGGCTACTTGGCGAAACGGCGTACCAGCGAGGCCCAGGGGGTACGCGCCGCCCTCGCCGCCGTGGTCCCGGACCAGGTGAAAGCGCCGAAGACCGGCCCGGCGTGGCTCGACTCCGCCGGCGCCGCGACCTGCACCGGCACCTGGGCGGTACGCGACAACTACGGCGACCAGACCCAGTACATCGCCACGTACGAGTACCCCGACCCGGAGCGGGGCGGGCCGGATCACGCGGTGTCGTACCTGCTCGACCACAACCTCGGCTGCTGCAAGGACATCACGGTCGGAGTGCCCGCCGCGCAGGTGGTGGGCGCCTGGCAGACCGAGTGCGCCGAGGACCCGGAGCTGACGATCGAGACGGTGGACGCCGGGCGGCTGCGCGCGGACACCACCGCGTACCTGGGGCGCACCGACGAGCTGACCGAGCCGTACAGCGACACGTACCACGAGGACCGGGGCTTCGCGCTGGCCCGGCTCGCCGTACTCCCGGAAGGAGAGCCGACGCCGCGGCCGCGACGGCTCGACGACGCGGAACGAGACGTGGTGGTCGCGGCGTTCCTGGACGCGCCGGAGGCGACGCTGGTGGGGGTGTCGAGCCCCGGCCAGGAGCCGCCCGCCATCGAGGTGATCGCCTGGGGGGCGCGCGCGGCGGTCGACTTCGGCTGCGACGACAACACCGGCGATCCGCTGCGTTGGAGCCCGACCGCGGTGGAGCTGTTCCTGCTGGACTGGACCCCGCGGCAGATCGCGCCCGGCCACCGGGCGGCACCATGGCTGCCGGAGATCCTCGACGCGTTCATCACGTACGCCGGGCGGGTCCGCGACGAGGCGGTGCCGGCGATCGCGGCCACCCGGCACGCGATCACCGAGTTCGTGGTGCCGTACACCGATCTGATGGCGGGTGAGGCGCTCGGCGAGCCGGTCACCGACATGCTGTCCCGGATGGTGGCCGACGGGGTGGACCCGATGGACGAGGAAGCTGTCCTGGAGTGGGTGCTCGCCGACCGCGCCCGCCGCGGCCAGGACTGACCCCAGCCCCAGCCCCAGCCCCAGCCCCAGCCCCGGCCCCGGCCCCGGCCCCGGCCCCGGCCCCGGCCCCGGACGAGCGTGAGGCCTGCCGGGTGGACGGCCCGGCAGGCCCTTCAGCACTCAGCGCTCAGCGCTCAGGCGCGGAACTCCAGCCAGTAGTCGCGGGAACGCTCCGCCTGGCCCTGGGTCAGCTCCTCGTAGCAGTAGTCGGTCGAGTAGTCCATGAAGTTGTGGATCGGGTCGAAGCCCGGGTCCCTCGGGCAGGTGTCCTTGGTGCCGTCGGCCGGGCAGCCGCTGGTCGGCACCTTCATCGCCGGGGTGTCGTCGACGTGGTCGCCGTGCGCGTTGCAGCCGCCGTCGAAGGTGTGCGCCAGCGCGAACCAGTGCCCCACCTCGTGCACCGCGGTGAAGCCCAGGTCGTAGCGGCCGGCGTACCGGTCGGAGGTCTTGTACATCGACTCCCAGTCCACGACCAGCCCGTCCAGGTAGGCGGTGGCGTCCGGCAGCCCCGGGTAGTACGCCCAGCCCAGGTACGGGCCGGCGGTGGTCGAGTAGTAGTTCAGCGTGCCCATGTCGCCGCGCCGCAGCGCCTGCTTCATCGCGCGCTCACCCGGCGTGGTCGGCCCGGCGTTGTACCACTCCGCGTTGTTGGTACGGGTCACGCCGACCAGCTCGAAGCGGAAGCCCTGGTCGTACCCGCCGTACGCCCCGGAGTAGCCGTTGTTCATGATCCGGATCTGGCGCGCGATGTCGGCGTCGGAGACGTTGCCGACCCCGTTGTCGTGCACCACGTGGAACCACACCGGCACGGTGACGATGCTGCTCCACTTCTTGCCCTTGCCCTTGGCGCTGTCGGGCAGCTCCTGGTACGTCATGCGCAGCTCGGGCTCACGCGGAGTACTGCCCTCGCCCCGCGCCATCTCGGGCACCTCCCCCGAGTCGACGGTGTACAGGCACCCCTCGGTCAACCCGCCGCCGACCTGCGCGGATGCGGCGCTGGGTACGAACGCGACGGCGGCGAGCAGCAGCAGTGCGGTCAACGGCCTTCGCATGGACTCCTCCTAGGTCTGCCCCCGGTGTGCCTGACCCTGGCACCGGCGGTACGGCCGGTCAAGACATCCGGATACGTCGATACCGACCCGTCACGGCTCCAGCCTGAAGCCCTCGTCGAGCCACCCGGTGACCCCGCCGATCATCTTCTTCACCGGCCGCCCGAGCCGCGCCAGCCGCAGCGCCGCCTTGTCCGCCCCGTTGCAGTGCGGCCCCGCGCAGTAGACGACGAACAGCGTCTCCGGTGGGTACGCCACCAGGTTCCGTTCGACGATCCGTCCGTGTGGCAGGTTCACCGCCCCCGGTACGTGGCCCGCGGCGTACAACTCGGGGCCGCGGACGTCGAGCAGCACGAAGTCGACGGCGCCCTGGGCGTACGCGTCGTGCACGTCCCAGCAGTCGGTCTCGTACGCGAGCAACCCCGCGAAGTGCCGCTCGGCCTCCTGGTGGGGAGCGGCGGGTGTGGCGGTCACCGCGCTACCCGCGCGGGAGGCTGCGATCGTCATCCGCCGACGCTAACCAGCCGCCTCGGCGCCGACCACCGGCATCCGCGCCAGCTTCCGTCAACTTCCCGCCACCACCTGGGCGACGCTCGTCCTCGCACCGTTTCGTTGTACCACCCATCTAGGATCTCGTACACATGTTCGAATCGTGAGGAGGTACCGTGCATGCTATGGCGCGACCCGCGGTGGACGAGGCACACCGCATCCCCATGTCGTGGGACGAATACGAAGCCCTCGGCCCCGATGTGCGTGGCGAGTACATCGACGGATGCCTCGTGATGTCCCCGATGCCCAGCGGGCGGCACCAGGACATCTGCGCAAGGTTGTGGTAGGTGATCGACGCGGCCACGCCACCGGGTGTGCGGGCTCGGATGAGCTGGGGCTGGAAACCTGGCGCGGACGAGTTCGGCTCCGACGTGATCGTCTTCGACGAGGCTGGGGAGGACAAGCGGTTCCACGGCACCCCACATCTGGCCGTCGAGGTGCTCTCCACGGACCGCGCCGCCGACCTGGTCCGCAAGTTCGGCAAGTACGCCGCCGCCGGACTGCCGCGCTACTGGATCATCGACCCGGAGGGCCCCGAGCTGCTGGTCTTCGAGCTGGAGGGCCACGGCTACGCCGAACGGCTCCAGCTCGGCCCCGACGATGAAGCCACCATCAGCTTCGGCCCCGGCCAGGTCACCGTACGGCCCCGCGAGCTGCTGGCCTGACCTGCGTGCGGGTCCGCGTGCCGCGCTCAGACCAGGTTGAGCCGGCGGGAGGAGACCCGTACGGTGAGCCGCTGACCCCAGGTGAGCGCCAGATGATCGGCTTCCAGCCCGTCGGCGAACGCCACCAGCCGTTCGCTCTCGCAGGCCACCTCCAGCGACTCCCCCTCGGCCAGCACGCCGCCGGTCAGGCTGGTGCCGGTGACCGGCGAGGGCCAGGCCTCCCGTACGAACCAGCACAGTGTGGCGGCCCCGGGTGCCGGCAGCGCGGGCGGCGTCGCGCGCTCGCCCGCGATCGAGGCGCACCAGCCGGTGGCGCCGGTGCCGGTCCCGATCACGATCCCGGAGGAGGACTGCCGCTCGCGCCGCGTGGCCCCCGTACGACCCACGGTGCGAGCGGCAGTCCCCGCTACAGACACGACGTACCGGGCCGACTGGTGGCCGGCGTGACCGACGTAGATCTCGTTGAGGCCGTACAGGGTCTGGCCGTCGTCCAGCTCGGCCTCGACCATGGTGCGCTGCTGCGTCTCGGCACTCCCGGCGGCGACCGCGCGCAGCAGCTCGCCGACCGCGCCGGCGGCGTGCCGGGCCAGCACGCCGGGGTTGCGGCCGGACTCCGGGTCGACACCGACCACCGGCTGCCCGTCGAGATACTTCGCGACGTTGGCGACCAGCCCGTCCTGGCCGACGGTCACCACGATGTCTTCGGGCCCGAACAGGAACCGGGGCAGGTCCTCGCGCCGCACCGATCCGCGCCGCCAGTCCGCCGGTACGGCCGCCGCCACCGCCGCCAGCGCCTCCGTCAACGCCTCGTGCCGGACGGTCACGTCGTCGAGCGAACGCCCCCGCTGCCTCAGGAAGTACGCCGCTGCGCCCGGCGTGCCGTGCCGGGCGAGCAGCTCGTCGTACTCACTGCGGCGGTGGACCACCACCACCCGGGGCAGCAGACTCACCGCACACCCTCGCTTCGCTCGGGCGGCGCTTCGCGCAGGCACTGTGCCGACAATTCGCTCGCAAGCTCGCTCATCGCTGGCTCCCGGGAGCCGGTGCCCCAGCGGAAGCCGGTACCCCGGTGGCGAGCTTCTCCAGCAGGGCGGTGACCACGTCGGGGGTGATGGTGAGCGCGCCGATCTGTGGCAGCTTGGCCGAGATCTCCCGAGCGATCAGTGCCATCGGCACGTCGGCGTACGCGGCGACCCAGGCCTGCTCGGCCTCGGCCGCGGCGGCGCCGACCACCCGCTTGGCGTGCGCCTTCGCCTCGGAGGTGAGCCGTTCCCGCTCGGCGGCGCCCTGCGCGGCGACCATGTCGCGTTCGGCGACCCCCTGGGCCTTGACCAGTTCGGACGCCGACCGAAGCTCGGCTTCCCGGCGGGAGTTGGCGCCCTGCTGCTCGACCAGCTGCTCCTGCCGGCGGGCCAGCTCGATCTGGTTCTGCAGCTCGTTCTCGGCGATTGCCCGTTCCCGCTGCACGGCCTGCGCCCGGCGGGCGTACGTGGCCCGGTCCGCTTCGGCCTGTACGCCTTCCCGGGTCGGTGTCTGCAGCGCCCGCTCCAGCTCGGGCTCGGGCCGGATCGCCACCACCCGTACCCCGACCACGGTGACGCCGACCTCGGCCAGCCGGGGATCGGCGGCGAGTGCGGCGGTGATCGCCTCACGTACCGGGGTGACGGCGGCGACCGCATCGGCGAGGCCGAGCCCGGCGACCAGATCGAGCGCCGGCTGCTGCGCCAGCTCGGCGAGCACGGTGGCGAGCTGGTCCAGCGGCTGACCGGTCCACAGCCCGGAGGCGGGGTGGATGCCGAAGTCGAGCCGCTGCGCCGCCAGCTCCGGCGAGGCCACCCGGTAGGTCACGGTCGCCTGCACCGTGATGTCGGCGAAGTCGGCGGTACGCGCGTGGAACAGCAGCGGCAGCTCCCGGTCGTCGATCGGCACCTCGGAGAGCACCGCAGTGCGCGGCCAGAACCAGAACGCCAGCCCGACGCCCTCGTGGCGCACCGTGCCGCCGGACATGTGCCGTACCCAGCTGGTGGCACCGCCGCGCAGGTGCCGTACCGGCGGGAACCTCGTGATGTCTGCCATGATCCCGTCCTCCGTGTTATATCGTCACAGTGACGATAATCAGCCGGAGGTGTTCTCGTCAACATGACGAAAAAGACAGCGGTCACCGTCGACCTGGTGGTGCTCACGGTCCGCGACGACGCTCTGCAAGCCCTGCTGGTACGTCGCGGCATCCCCCCGTACCAAGGGAAGTGGGCGCTGCCCGGCGGCTTCGTGCTACCGGACGAGGACCTGCCCGACGCGGCCGCGCGCGAGCTGGCCGAGGAGACCGGGATCGGCGCCGAGGCCGGCCATCTGGAGCAGCTCGCCAGCTACGGCGCCCCGGAGCGGGATCCACGGATGCGGGTGGTCACCGTGGCGTACCTCGCGCTGCTGCCCGACCTGCCCGCCCCGACCGCCGGCTCCGACGCCGCCGAGGCGCGGTGGCGACCCGTCGCCGACCTGACCCGCACCCGCCTCGCCTTCGACCACCACCGGATCCTCACCGACGGCGTGGAGCGCGCCCGCGCCAAGCTGGAGTACACCCCGCTCGCCGCCGCGTTCTGCCCGGCCGCGTTCACGGTCGGCCAGCTCCGCCGGGTGTACGAGGTCGTCTGGGGCGTACCGCTGGATCCCCGCAACTTCCACCGCAAGGTGACCGGTACCCCGGGTTTCGTGATCGCGACCGACCAGACCGCGACCGGGGACCGGGGACGTCCGGCCCAGCTGTTCCGCCGGGGCCAGGCGACCCGGCTGCACCCGCCCCTACTGCGGCCAGACTCCTGACACGTCGGGCTCCGGCGGCGGCGGTGGCCGCGGTGTCGGGAACTGGGGCGTGGGGAGCCGGGGTACGCGCACCACGCACTGTCCGAAGTACCGCTTCATGCCGGCGGGGCACCACCAGCCGGGCGGCGTGGGCATCGCCGGCGGCTCGGTCACCGAATCGTCGGGCTCGGGCACCGGCGGCACCTCACCCACCTCGGGCGACCTACCCACCTCGGGCGACCCGTCGGCCCCTGGGGGTACGGCCGGCACCGCCGCCTCCGGCTGACCGGTGGGCCGCGTGGGATTCGGCGCGGCGGGAGGCGGTGCGGGTACCGCGGTGTCGGCCTCCGGCTGGCCGGACACCGGCGCCGGCTTTGCCGGCGGCCGCACCGGACCGCTCGGGGCGACCGCGAGGTACGGCGTGGTGCCGTCCCGCGGCGCGACGTCGAGCTGTCGCGCGCCGTGGGTCACCACCATGCCGGTGGCGACCGACGCGATCACCACCAACGCCGCGATCACCACCAGCTGGGTGTGCGCCGAAATCCAGCCCAGCACCCCGCCGGCCCGGTGACCGGGGGTGCCGGCCGCGTGGTGGGCGAAGCTGCCGCGTGACGCATCCAGGGACGCGGCAGCTTCAGGGGGTTCCCCCGCGACCGGCACCCGGTGAGGGGGCAGGACGATGGGGGCGGCCGGGGCATCGTCTCCCGCCGCCCTGTGGTGCGCCTGGTCGACGGCCTCGAGTACCACCTCGAGGTCCCTCCTGGTACCACTCCGGCGCATCGCACCTCCGTTCGGTCCTTATCCAGAGTGACGGCAAGGCCCACAGAGCGCGACCTCATTGCGGAAGATTTGAGGGACTAGCGAGGGATTTCTCCCATAAGTGAGCCCTGCCAAAGTTGTGAGGGCTCGCGCCGCCCGGCTTCGGGAAAACGCTTCCCTCCCGGACGGCACGCAGCCGCAGGGGGAGATGGAGGGTCGCTTCATCGACCCGTGACTGTGGCTGGGCTCACCCACATGCGATGCTTGGTACGTCGGCAACGGGGCCGCCCGGCGATTTCCGCTGCGCGCCTCACCGCCGATGCGGAGGTCCGTGCCCGCCGGGCGGTCAGCGTGTTGTCTGATCTCACTCGACCCGGCACCGCGGATCCCCGTACCGCCGTAGGCCTCTCCAAACCGGACGAGGTACGGCTGCCGCACCGCAGTGTGGCGCGGCGACCCCGCGTCGACTGGCGAGAAGAAGGAGAGAGGATGGCGAAGGCCAACGTCGCCCGCAGCAGGAGCAGCGCGGGCACCCGACCCGCGGCCTCCAAGCGAGGCACCCGCAGCAAGGCGCGCAGCAGCGAGCCCGACTTCGTCCAGTTGCTGACCCCCGACGGCGAACGCGTCGAGCACCCGGAGTACTCGGTCGACTTCACCGACGAGGAGTACCGCGGCCTGTACCGCGACCTGGTCATCGTACGGCGGCTCGACGCCGAGGCGACCGCGCTGCAGCGGCAGGGCGAGCTGGGCATCTGGGCCAGCCTGCTCGGCCAGGAGGCGGCGCAGATCGGCTCCGGGCGCGCGCTGCAGCCGCAGGACATGGCGTTCCCGACGTACCGCGAGCACGGGGTGCTGTGGTGCCGCGGGATCGACCCGATCATGCCGCTCGGGCTGTTCCGGGGCGTCGACTTCGGCGGCTGGGACTCCCGCGAGGCCAAGATGCAGATGTACACCGTGGTGATCGGGGCGCAGACCCTGCACGCCACCGGGTACGCGATGGGCATCGCCAAGGACGGCAAGGTCGGCTCCGAGGACAGCGAGGCGGTCATCGCGTACTTCGGCGACGGCGCCACCAGTGAGGGCGACGTCAACGAGTCGTTCGTCTGGGCGTCGGTGTTCAACGCCCCGATGGTCTTCTTCTGCCAGAACAACCAGTACGCCATCTCCGAGCCGGTCGAGCGCCAGGCCCGGGCCCCGATCTACCAGCGGGCCAACGGGTACGGCTTCCCCGGCACCCGGGTCGACGGCAACGACGTACTCGCCTCCTACGCGGTGACCAAGCGGGCGCTGGACGCCGCCCGCGCCGGCGAGGGGCCGAGCCTGATCGAGGCGTACACCTACCGGATGGGTGCCCACACCACCTCCGACGACCCGACCCGCTACCGGATCTCCAGCGAGGTCGAGGCGTGGCAGGCCAAGGACCCGATCCTGCGGGTACGCCGGTTCCTGGACAACCACAAGGTCGCCGACGACAGCTTCTACCAGGAGCTGGAGTCCGAGGCGGACGCGCTCGCTGTCGACCTGCGAGAACGGGTGCTGGCGCTGCCGGACCCGAAGCCGGAGTCGATGTTCGACAACGTCTACCCGACCGGCTCGCCGATCCTGGCCGGCCAGCGGGAGCAGTTCGTGAACTACCACGCGGGCTTCGAGGGGAGTGACCACTGATGGCCGAGACCATGACGATCGGCAAGGCCCTCAACTCGGGCCTGCGCCGCGCGATGGAGGACGACTCCAAGGTCGTCCTGATGGGTGAGGACATCGGCAAGCTGGGCGGTGTCTTCCGGATCACCGACGGGCTGCAGAAGGACTTCGGCGAGGACCGGGTGATCGACACCCCGCTCGCCGAATCCGGCATCGTCGGTACGGCGATCGGCCTCGCGCTGCGCGGCTACCGCCCGGTCTGCGAGATCCAGTTCGACGGGTTCGTGTTCCCCGCGTTCGACCAGATCGTCACGCAGCTGGCGAAGATGTACACCCGCTCGGGTGGCCGGATCGCGCTGCCCGTGGTGATCCGGATCCCGTTCGGCGGCGGCATCGGCGCGGTGGAGCACCACTCCGAGTCGCCGGAGGCGTACTTCGCCCACACCCCCGGGCTGAAGGTCGTCTCCTGCTCGAATCCGCAGGACGCGTACTGGATGATCCAGCAGGCGATCGCCAGCGACGACCCGATCGTCTTCATGGAGCCGAAGCGCCGCTACTGGGAGAAGGGCGAGGTCGACACGGCCGCGACCCCGGTCCCGCTGCACCGCTCGGTGCTGCTGCGCGAGGGCACCGACTGCACCGTGGTCGGGTACGGCCCGATGGTGCGGGTCGCGGTCGACGCCGCCACCGCCGCCTCCGAGGATGACGGCGGCCGGTCGCTCGAAGTGATCGACCTGCGCTCCATCGCACCCCTGGACCTCGGCCCGGTGTACGAGTCGGTGCGCCGTACCGGCCGGCTGGTGATCGTGCACGAGGCTGCCCTCTCCGGCGGTATCGGCGGTGAGATCGCGGCGCGGGTGGCCGAGGAGTGCTTCTACTCCCTCGAAGCGCCGGTGATGCGGGTGACGGGCTTCGACGTGCCGTACCCACCGGCCCGGATCGAAGAGGAGTACCTGCCGGATCTGGACCGGGTGCTCGACGCCGCCGACCGTACGTTCACCTTCTGAGGAGCGGCATGTCTCGGATCAAGGAGTTCAAGCTGCCGGACCTCGGGGAGGGGCTCACCGAGGGCGAGATCCTCTCCTGGATGGTGAAGGTCGGCGACGAGGTGAAGCTCAACCAGCCGATCGTCGAGGTGGAGACCGCGAAGGCGGCGGTGGAGATCCCGTCCCCGTACTCCGGTGTGGTCACCGCGCTGTTCCACGACGAGGGCGCCACCGTCGAGGTGGGTTCGCCGATCATCGCGTACGACACCGACCCGGGTGCGGGTGCGCTGCCGGCCGGTGACGGGGCGACCGCCGCCAGCAACGGAGC
>JBOGDE010000211.1:0-10158 GCA_050701695.1 Micromonosporaceae bacterium | reverse complement strand
ACGCTTCGGCGTACCGGCGTGCTATTCGGCGGCCGTGCAGCCGTCCGAGCGTTTCGGCCATGGGTCCGAAGTGGCCGTCGATGGGTTGGGATGCGTGGGCGGCGAGCGCGGCTAGTTTGGTTTCCCACGTGGCGGTCACGTCGATGAGGACGGGGAGGTCGAGTGGGCGGCCGTCGCGGTCGAGGTTGTTGTATCCGTCGCAGGTGTAGACCCGTTGCGGGCACCCGGTGGCGATGACCGCTTCCGGCAGCGCCGCGAGCAGGGTGCCGGCGACCTTTTGGTGGTCGGGATGGATGTCGTGGGGCGGGTGTGTGATCACGACCTGCGGGCAGATCTGTCCCAGCAGCTGACGCAGCGCGGGCACGGTCAGCTCGTCAATGCGCCGAAGTGAGGCTCCCAGGATGTCGGCGCCTGCGGCTGCTTCCTTGTCCCTGATTTCGCCGCTGCGCGGCACGGTGATGGTGACCTCGGTGCCGGCTCGTGTGTGGTGGGCGAGGGTGCCGCCGGCCCAGAGTTCGGCGTCGTCTGGGTGGGCCATGACGGTCATCACCGATTCCGGCGGGCTCACCACAGGCCCAGTTCTTCTACGACATCTGCGGGGCGGGGAAGCTGCGGGCTGACCTGGCCGGTGGGTCGCAGCGGCAGGTCGAGGTTGGTGTCGAGGCGGATCATGTCGCGCCATTTGAGGGCGATGTCGAACTGTTCGGCGACTTTGCGGCTGCGGCCGGCAGCGAGGCGCCCGGACCCGGGTAGGTCGTCGAGGGTGAGGCCGCCGGCGAGGAGTGTCGCGGCGGTTTTGGCTCCGATGCCGCGCACGCCGGGGATCTCGTCGGCGGGGTCGCCGGCCAGGGCGCGGAAGTCGGCCCATTGCGCGGGTGTGACGTGGTGCCGGGCGTACACCTCGGTGGGGGTGACGAGCCGGCGGCCGGGCCGGAACTTGGTGTTGAGGACGGTCACGCGCCGGTCGATGAGCTGGTAGTAGTCCCGGTCGCGGGACATGATGATCACACCTCGCGGGGTGGGCGTGGTGTGGGTGAGGGTGGCGATGACGTCGTCGGCTTCGGCGTGGTCGAGTTCGACCCAGGCGATGCCGCAGTCGTCCAGGCCGCGTTTGACGTCGGGCAGGTGCCGCAGCGGGGCGAGCGCGGCGTCGTCGGTGGGGCGGCTGGCCTTGTACCCGTCGTGGGCTTGTTTGCGGGCCGCGGCGCCGTGTTCGCCGTCGAAGACTGTGATGACCTCGGCGGCGCCGCCGGGGACCTCGTCGCGGACCGCGACGCGCAGCAGCGCGAAGAACGCGAACAGTCCGGTGAGGACGCGGGTCTTGTCGCGGGAGTAGATCGGTGCGGGGAATCCGAAGGTGGCGCCCCAGAGCAGGTTGTGCCCGTCGACGAGCAGCAACGGCGGTGTTTCGCGGGCGCGCGGGGTGTCGAATGCGGGGATGGGCAGGGTTGGTTGGGGGCGCGGATGGTCGCCCATCAGCTCACCACCTTCACGAGCAGCTCAGCGATCTGGGCGGGCCGATAGTCCCGTGCCCGGTAGTAGCCGGCCCGTGAGGTTGCCTCGTAGCGTACCGGTTCGGCGAGGATCTCCTCGGCGGCGCGCCACAACCCGGTGTGGCCGCATCGGCGGGCCACCAGGCGACCGCCGGGGCCGATCAGGTGGGGAAGGTTGTCGATGTCGAAGGCGACCACGGGTGTGCCGCCTGCCATGGCTTCCAACGCGACCAGGCCGAACGTTTCGGCCAGTGACGGCACGATGACCGCGGCCGCGCCCGCGAGCCATCCCGGCACCCGCGACCAGGGAAGACCGGGTGTGATCGTTACGCCGGACGCAGCGGCGAGAGTGCGGCAGGCGCTGAGCAGTCGGTGTTGGCTGCCGGGTGTGGTCTCGAATCCGGCGCCGCACAGGGCTATTTCCGTGCGGTGGGCGAGTGGCGCGTTCGCTGCTGCTGTGGCGAGCAGTTCCTCGACGCCTTTCTCGGGGGCGGGCCGGGCCAGCACACGGATCGGGCCGTGCTCGCGCAGCCACCTGCGCCGCGTCGTGGGGGGTGGGTGCCCGTCGGTGAGCAACGCGTTGGGTACCACGTGCCAGCCGGTGGTGTCGTGGCCGCGGGCTGCGGCCTGGCGCAGCACGACCGCAGACGGCGCGATGACGGTCTCGGCGCGGGCCAACGCGGGCGTCAGGTCGATGTCGGGGCCGATGACGTGCGCGGCGAGTACGCGGCGGGCCGGTCCGCCGGTGGGCATGACCCGCCCGAGGCCCCATAGGGCGTCGACGTACACGACGGCGTCGACCTGGTGTGCGGCGAACACGCACGCAAGCTCCGCGTGGAGTTGCTCGCCTGCGGCGTCGAGCGCCGCGCGCAGCGTGTCATCGTCACATGGGCTGGGCACGGCCAGCGTCTTGAGTGTGATGACAGGGGCAGTGCTGTAGGTGTCTGGGGCGGTTGGGTCGGCGGTGACGATGACGGCCCGGTGCCCGATCTGTGTCAGGCCATTGGCGCAGGCCGCTACGGCGCGTTCCATCCCGGCGGGGGCGTCCGGCCGCCAGGAGACGAGAACGAAACCCACGGTGCTCACCGCGGAAGCACCCCGGTCGGCACGGGAAGGTCTTCGGTCGTGGCGCCGGGCGGCGGCGCCGGCTCCCACGGGAAGCGGACCCAGTCATCGACCGTCCACAGCCACAGGTCGGGGTCGCGGGCGGCGCCGGTGTTGCGGCACAACACCGCGGTGTTGACCGCCGCGCCGGGCGCCAGATACGGGGTGAGAGCGCGACGTAGGGCGTGCAGGGTGGCGCCGGTGCCGCAGATGTCGTCGACGAGCAGCACCCTGCCTTCCAGCAACCGGCCGCCCAGCGCGGCAGCGAGCGGCCCGGCCTCGCACGTGACGTGGCCGGTTGCGGGGGTGTAGGGGGCGTCGGTGGGGTTGTGCCGGGCCTCAACCCGGTAGACCGGCGTGGCCAGCAGTTCCCCGAGTGAGACAGCTGGCGCGGTCCCTCCGGTGGCGACGCCGATCACGGCAGTGATCGGGCCGAATCGTTGACGCGCGGCGTCGGCGAGCAGTCGCGTGCCGGCGGTGTAGCCGCCGCGGGTGACCTGCAGGATCCGCCGATGAGCGAACGTGCGCGCGGGCCGGTCCTGCGCTCTGGTCATGCTGAGCCGTCCCGCGCGGTCAGGGCCAGGTCGCGGGCCGCTGTGAGCGGCCTCAGCCCGTCGATGCCCCGCGCTGCCTCGTCGTTGCGCCACACGCGGCCATCGGCGCGCACGACGGTGAATCCCCCGGCCGAGGCGCGGGTCCGCACCCGCACCCGCATCCCAGGAGGAACGTCAAGCGCGTTAAGCAGACCGCTGGCGGCGGGGTCGGTGAGCATCTCGGCCGGCATGCCGGCGCCGGCGCCGATGGGGAGCATCTGCAGAAACGTCACCGCGCCGGCGCCGAGGCGGTCAGCGAGGTCGATCATGCGTTGGGCGTGCGGGCGGTTGCCGGCCATGAGCACCGTCTGGATCTGCACCGGCAGCCCCGCGGCGACGGCGGCGCGGACGCTGTCCTTGGCGCGGGCGAAGCTTCCGGCGCCGCGGATGCGGTCGTGGGTGTCCCCGTCGGGGCCGTCGAGGCTGACCCGGATCGCGTCGAGGGCGGCGGCGAGTTCGTCGACACGGCGGGTCAGGTGCCATCCGTTGGTGGTGACCGACACCGCGGCCCGCCCGCCCGAGGCGATGCGGCGGGCCAGCGCCGGCAGGTCCCGCAGCAGGAGGGGCTCGCCGCCGGAGATGTCGACACCGAGCACGCCGGCGTCGGCGAGGATCCCGGCGATGCGTCCCCGGTCGGCGCTGGGCATCTCGGGGACACTGACATCGTCGAGGCAGTGCGGGCAGGCCAGGTTGCATCTGACGATCGGCGACCAGCACAGAGACACCGGCATCGCCCGGTCCAAGCCCCCGGGATCGACGGCGGGCCAACCGTTCACATCGGACTGCTCCAGGCGCGTGCGTCCGACGGGGAGCGGGATCGGCGCCCGGTGGGTCAGCCCGGTGGCCGGGTCGTGCGCCAGCCAGCCGTCGGTGGCGTAGGTGCGTTTCATCGCAGCTCCTCCGCGTCGTTGACCAGGGCTCGCGCCTTGGTGGTGAAGGCGGCCTGCCCGGACGGGACCGGGCCGTCCAGTAGCCGGCGGTAGTGGTCGATCCTCGACGCGGCGGTGGCGAACTTGACTGTCCACTGCGCGTCGGCGTCGGGCGGGTCGATGTGAAACCCGCGGGCCTGACGCAGCGGCGCCACCTTGCAGCCGGCGGCGATCAGCGCGGCCCCGAGGTGGGTGTCCTCGCTGCCCCAGCCACACTCGTCGAAGCCGGCGTCGAACCCGCCGACATCCAGCACGGCGCGGCGTGGCGCGGCGACCAGGGCGGTGACAACCATGCGCGGCAGGTCCCAGTCGTGGTAGGTCGCGCCGCAGCCGAGGTCGAGGAACTCGCGAGTGTCATCCAACGGACTGCACACGAACGGACGGGGATAGATCTGCCCGCTGTAGAACATCGCCACGCCCGCCGGTGCCCGCCACCGCACCCGGTGGTCGGCGGCCAGGTCGGGTTCACCGTCGGGCACCGCGGCGCGCTGGTTCCCGGCGGCGCGGTAGGTGATGTTGTGCCGGAACCCGACCAGCACCAGCTCGGGGTGCGCCCGGGCGGCGACATCGGCGAGCACGTGCGGGGGGAGCACCATGTCCGCGTCCAGGTACACCACGGTGTCGGTTTCGGCGAGGCAGGTGCCGACGTTGCGGGCAGCGGCGGCGCCCACCTGGCGCGGCAGCCGCAGCGCGCGGTCGACCGCGGGGTGCGCGGCGGCGATGGCGGGCGTGTCGTCGGTGGAGGCGTCGTCGACGACGATGACCTCCACGACGCCCGTGGTGTCCTGCGCGGCCAGGGCGTCGAGCACGGTGGCGAGGCTGTAGGCGTTCTCGCGGACCGGGATGACCACCGACAGCCCGGTCCCGGCCGCCGCGGCAGGCGGGGTGGGCTCGTGCCAACCCAACCCGATCCTGCCGCAGATCGCCGCGGTGACAGGCAGGTAGTTGTTGTCGGTGGCCGCGAGCGCGTCGGCGAGCGTGCCGCCCATCCTCACCATCCCCACTCGTCGAGCACCGCGGCGGCCTCCGGCCAGCCATGCGTCGGGTCGGGTATCCAGTGCACGCGTGGCCGCCTGGGCATGGCGAGCAGGTCGGCCAGCAGCACCAGATACAGGGGCTCGGCGACGACCAGCACCTCCACCGGTGCCCCGTCGACGGCGATGTCGCGACGGAGCGCGTCGCCGACCGTGGGACGCAGCGCCGCGGCCCGCCGCGGGTCGAGCCGCCGGTCATAGGCGCGCAGCGGGGCGTCCGCGGTGACCAGGCCGTGTTCGGCGGACAGGATCCGGACCCGGGCGCGCAGCCGCGGAACGGCGCCCACACGTGCCCGTAGCCGGGGCACACAGCCACCTTCGTAAAGTTCCAGGGCGGGCAGCGGCACCGGCACGGTCGACTTCCGCGCCGAGCACCCGACGATCACCAGCCGCCGCGCGGCCGGATCAACGTGGCACCCAAACGCGAGGCGTGGCACGGTCATGCCGGCCTCACCGGGCGCACGCCGATGCCGGGGCTGCGACGCTCGGCATGGACGGCGTTGAGGAACGCGCAGCGCCCGTAGAGCGGTTTGGAGGCGTACGACCCACCGCGCACGATGCGCCCGCCGCCCATCACAGGGGTGGCGGTCCACTCCCACACGTTGCCGGCCAGGTCGAGCAAACCCTCGGGTGTGGTGCCCTGCGGGTGGCCGCCGACGGCGCCGGGCCGCGAGTGCTCGCTTCCCGGCCCCTGCAGCCTGGCCAGAGACGGTGTCCACGGCTGATCACCCCACGGGTAGAGGCGGCGGCCCGGCCCGGCGGCCAGCCACTCCCATTCCACGGAGGTGGGAAGCCGACCCCCGACCAGGGCTGCCAGCCGGGCCGCGTCGGCGTGGTCGACGCCGGTGACTGGGTGCTCGCCGTCCTCGGCGCGGTGAACACGGTCGATCTGTGTGTACGTCAACGGCGTCGCCGCGACCAACAGGTCGGCCACCGGACGCGGCCGTGCCGCGTCGCCGAACAGGCAGGTGCCGCCGGGCACCGGGATCCACCGCAGCGGCATGGCGGGATCTGACATCTACCTAGCCCTTTCAACCGTCGATGAGGAAGAGGTCTTCGGGATTAGCCAGATGCGGTGCCCGCACCCGGCTCTTGACCGGATGCGGCCGTAGCCCCACGGCCGCGAGCGCGTCGCTGATCTGCCGCGATGCTGTGCGTGCCGATGCGGCGTGTTCGGCGAACGCGGCGTAGTTGTCGGCGAAGCGGACCACCGCGAGCCCGCGCAACCCGGCGTCGACCCTGGACATCCGCAGCTGGAACAGCACCGGCCACAGACCGCTGCCGGGCGCCAGCGGCGACGGCAGACCGGCCACCGCGCGGCCGAACACGGCCAGGAACGACCCGTCGGCGACGTGATCGGCGAGCCAGTCCACCAGCTCATCGACGGCCCCGCCTTCTGAGGCTCCCGCGACATCCACGTCGGCGACCCACGGCAGGCCGGCCGCGATGTGGGCTTCTGCCTGCCGCAGCGCGGTGATCCGGTTGCGCCCGGGCCGGTACCCGGAAACCCACCCGGCCAGCACGCGGGTGTCCATAACCGGGTCGAGCGCGGTCCGCATCGCCCGGTGGACGATGCGGTCCTCCACCGTGGGCACCACCGCGGTGAACACCTTGCCGGTGTAGGAGGTGATCTGCACCTGCCGCACCGGTCCAGGCCGCCACACACCGCCGCGTAGCCTGCCCGCGAGATCGTTCAACCGTTCCCGAAGGCCGGTTCGGTAGGCCGCCCAGGACACGCCGTCCGCTCCCGGCGAGGACGCGCGCCGCATGCACCGCCGCGCCGCCTTGACCATGTGCGTCACATCGGTGAGGTACGGCATCAGCGAGTGCGCTTTCGGGGTGCGATGGGCTACGGTGGGTCCAGCCTGGACGGCAGGAACGATCCCGGCGTCCACTGCGAATGGGCCGCTTTCCCACACGCGCGGCCCGCGGACCCGGGAACGACGGCCCCGTCCAGGCCCACCGGTCTCGGGCGCCAGGTCAGCGGCCACGGGCGTCTCCCCACAGCAGCACGTGCAGCCGGGTGGAGAGGTTCCAGCCGCGCGCCACAACCTCCTCAGCGATCCGCCGCATCGCGTCCAGCAGCGTTCCCGCGGCGGTGGCTTCGGGCATCACCCACACCGGATGCAGGTCGAACCGCCGCTGTAACTCGGCGACCTCGTCAAGGTCATCGAGGCCCGTGGCGACGAACTTGAACACCGCGCGTCCGGTCGCCCCCAGCGCCCGCAGCGCCTCCGGGTTGACCCGCCGCTGCGCGTCCCCGGTGGCGGCGAAACCTGCCAGCTTCGGTGACACGTTGAACCGGGTCACCGTCCCCGCCAGCGGCTGCGAGGGGACGACGGTGCCGTTGGTCTCCACCTCCACCCGCCGCCCCGCGTCGACCAGCGTCTGCACCAGCGGCGCCAGCAGATCCTGCTGCAACAACGGCTCCCCGCCGGTCACCACCACCAGCTCCGTGGGGTGGCCGAGCACCCAGTCCAGGACCTCCGCGACGGTGCAGCGGCGGGTGGGTCTCGGCGGCGATGTCGTACCGCGTCCAGTCCCACGTGTAGGGCGTGTCGCAGCGGGGACAGGACAGGTTGCACCGCGACAACCGCACAAACAGCGCCTGCTGCCCACAGCTTGGGCCCTCGCCCTGCAGCGTCGGCCCGAACATCTCCGCCAGCAGCAACCGCCCGCCAGCGCGGCTCATGACCCCGCCGGCGTGTACTCGGCGAACGTGGAACCCGTTTCGCTGACCCGCACCGCGGCCAGGCTCACCCCGGCCGGCAGAGCCAGGTTCTCCGCGCACCACTCATACAGCAGCCTGGCGAGGTTCTCACTGGTCGGCGGCACGTCGAGCACCATGTTGAGGTCACGGTGATCGAAGGTCTCCGCGAGGTGAGTGCTGAGCGGCGCCAGGTCGGCGAAGTCCGCGACGAACCCGGGCGGCGTCACCACGTCCGCGGCGACGCTGACCTCCACTGTGTAGCTGTGCCCGTGCGGGCGGGCGCACTTGTGGCCCTCCGGCAACCCGGTCAGGTGGTGAGCGGCCTCGAACCCGAACCGCTTGCCGATCCGATACACCTACACCACCTCCCCGGCCGCGTACCCGGTCGGATCGGGCACCCCCGCCAACCAGAACGCCTCACGCCGCTCGACACAGGTGCCGCACGCCCCGCAATGCCGGACGCCGCCCCTGTAGCAGGACCAGGTGTCGGCGAACGGGACCTCCAGGTCCGCGCCCACGGCGACAATGTCGGCCTTCGACATCCCGATGAACGGGGCCATGACCGAGAACCCCGGCGCGAGGAACCCTTCGTTGGCCAGCCGCGCCGTGCGCTGGTAGGCGTCCAGGAACTCCGGTCGGCAGTCCGGGTAGATCGGGTGATCACCCGCGTGCGCGCCGAACGCGACCGCGTCGGCGTGCACCGCGACCGCCTGCGCCACCGCCACATCGAGCATGATCGCGTTGCGGTTAGGCACCACCGTGGCCCGCATCGACGCGTCGGTGTAATGACCGTCCGGCACACGAACCGAACCATCGGTCAACGACGAGCCGGAAAGCACCCCGGCCACCCCGGTCAGGTCAACCAGCCGGTGAGTGCCCGTCAACCTCACCGCCGTGAGGCGGGCCTGCTGAAGCTCGCGGCGGTGGTGCCGCTGGCCGTAGTCGAACGACAGCATGGTCAACCGTGAACCGCGTGCCCGCAGCCAGTAACCCAGAACCGTGCTGTCCAGGCCGCCGGACAGGATGAGCACCACGTGCCCCGGCGAGCAATCAGCAGGCGCCATCAAGGCGGCGGGGCTGGCGCCGGTGTCCGTCATCGCCCGGACCTCCCGCACTCTGCCGGTCCGTTCGTCAGGGTCAGGAACTCCATTCGGGCATGCCGGTCTGCCGCCAGTACGCCACGCCACGCTGTCGTTACCGCCGCCGCGCCGTGCGCCCGCACCCCACGCACCGTCATGTACAGGTGTCCCGCCGTGATCACGACCCCCACACCCGCCGCAGCCACCCGGTCAGCGAGCCACCCCGCGACCTGCTCAGTCATGTCCTCCTGCACCTGGGGCCGAGCCGCGAACATCTCCACCAGCCGTGCCAACTTCGACAGCCCCAAGATCCGGGTCCCAGGCAGATAACCGACGTGAGCCCGGCCAACGAACGGCAGCAAGTGATGGGCGCACACGGAGGTGAACGGCACCGACCGCGCGATCACCAGGTCACGGTGGTCATGCTCGTTGGGGAACGTGGTCGGCGTGAACCCTCGCGGCGCGAACAGCTCCGCATACACCGCCGCCACCCGAGCGGCGGTGCGGGCGGTGGCCTCGGTATCCACCGGAACACCCAACGCGGCGAGCAACGCCTGCGCGGCACGCTCCGCAGCGGGCAAGTCCACGACCAGCGCTGCAGGGGACTCCGCCGGCGGCGGAGTCCCCGTCACAGTGAGATGAGATGTCACAGGATCTCCTCCGGAGATAAGGTCCGCGGCGGTTGTCGCCGCAGAGTCCTGTATGGACAGATGTGATTTCGGATTGCTGTCTCTCGGCTGGGTCGTCGGCATGTCCAAGGCGACGACGAGTCTCGGCCCCGCCGACACCTGAACACCGACCCAGCGACGGGTGAATGGGTGTGCGTCGTGGGCGAAGCGCGGAGAGCACCGCCAGCGTGAGCGCGGCGGCTCCGGCGACTGTCTCGGCACAGGGAACGGCTGTGGTCGGTGCGCCCAGCCGCCGTGTCAGAAGACCTCCTCGGGCGCGCCAATGCCCTTCGCGGGACTGCGGAGGTCGTGGGCATGGGGAACACCGTGGTGAACCGCGATCTGCGTCCGGAATACTCACCGCGATCCCAACGTCCAGACCGACCACGCGAGCACAAACGCCGCGGCCAACCACCACGCCGGCGGCCCTCGACGTCGCCAGGCGGGCTGCGGCGCGCAGGGTCGGCACTTGGGCCTTCGCCAGGCGGAGGTCCTTCCAGGCGCGGCGGGTGTCTGCGAAGAGCACTCCGGTGGTGAAGCCGAGCGTC
>JBOGDE010000210.1:0-10205 GCA_050701695.1 Micromonosporaceae bacterium | reverse complement strand
TTGAAGCTGCCACCGCGGCCGTCACAGCCCGCCGCCAGCGGGTCGGGCACCGGACGCGCCGGGCCGGCGACTCCGCAGGGACCGGGCCAGCCGGCCAATGGCCAGTCGCACAACGGCCAGCCGCACAGCGGGCAGCCGGCCGGGGCGAGCGGTCAGCCGCCCGTGCCGCAGCCGCACGTGGCGTACTCGCCGGCGGGGCTGCTGGTGATCGAGACCACCCTGCAGGGTGTTCGGTCGGTGCGCTGGCTGGTCAACGATCCCCGCTGGCTCGCGGGCGAGGGCGTCACCGCCGGATTCAGCCTGGACCAGGCACCGGCGCTGCTGCCGGACCGGGCCGCCGCCGAGGCCGCCGCGGCCAAGCTGGGCATCGTGCTGCCCAGCGAGCCGGAGCTGCACGCCATGATGTGGGGCTGACAGGCCCGCCAGGCCCACCCACACCGCCGCCCGCCCAACGGGCACCCGCTGATCCGGGCCCTGTCCGGTTCGGTGTGGTGCGGACCGCCCGCTCGTTGCGCTCCGCTGAGCCCGCCGCAGGCCGGCTACCGGCCGAGCGGCGGCTGGTGGTCAGGCGTCGGTAGCGTTGTCCAGGTAGACCGCGTTGTACGGCAGCAGCCACTGCAGCTCCCACAGCAAGCTGAGCAGCAGCTGGTCCGGGCGGGTCAGCGAGTCGGACAACCCGGCGGAGGTACGTAGCACCTCGCTCTGCAGCTGCGTGAACTGCCAGAGATTGTCCGCGAGGTGCCCGAAGCGCCACAGCTCGAAGGCCAGGTTGTTGACCTGCAGGGCGACCTGGCCGCCCAGCCCGATGCCCTGTCGGGGCGGGTCGCTCTGGGTCTGGCCGACGCCGTACAGCAACGGCACCACCCGGTGCTGCCGCGCGAAGCTGACCGCCTCGTCGGTGCCGGCCTTGACCTCCACGACGATGTCCTCGCCGAGCAGGCCGTCGAGCAGCTCCCGCGCACCGTCCAACCCCGTGGCCGACGCGGCACGCAGCGCCCCGTCACGCGTCCAGGGCCGTACGTTCTGCTCGCCGGTGAAGCCGTGGCACAGCGCCCACATCCGGAACTCCTCGTCGGAGCGCAGCGCCACCCGGCTCTGCCCAACCCGGATCGAGTGGTACGCCAGCGGCTCACCGGCGCCCGGATGGTACGCCCCGATGTAGTGCCCGATCGGGAACAGCAGGGACGTGCCGGTCAGCTGCTCGGGGGTCATGTGCTCCACGGTCGGCGATGCCATGTCAGGCCCCTGTCGCGGTGTCGAGGTACACGGCGCCGCCGCTGAGCAGCTCGTGCAGCGCGCCGAGATAGCCGGTCAGCAGCAGCTCGGGATCGGTGACCTCCGGATCCGATTCGCCGTGGGCGCGTTCATTTTCGGTGAAGAACTGGCAGACGTCCCACAGGTTGTGCGCCGCCGGGGCCCAGCGCCACAGCTCGAAGATCGCCCGGGACACCTGCAGCATCGGCGTACCGACCAGGCCGATGGAGAACGTACCGACGTCGTCGGCGGTGTTGCCGAGGCCCAGCAACGTGGGGTGCGCCTGGTGCGTCTCGGCGAACTCGCGGGCAGCGGGCGTGCCGGGGAACACCTCCGCCACCAGGCCGGCCGTACCCAGGTCGCGTACCAGCTGTGGTACGGAGTCCAGGCCGGTGCTGCGTGCCTGGCTGAACACCTCCTGGCGGGTCCACGGCTGTGGATGGTCCGGGGTGCCGTGGGCGAACCCCCACACCAGGAAGGCGTCGCCGGGCAGCGCCACCAGCTCCGATCCGCGCCGGACGTGGTACGCCTGCTCTGCCGGCTCATCCGCGTCGGGGAACCCACCGGTGAAGTGCCCGACCGGAAAGATCAGTGGGGCGTGGACCGGCTCGGAGGCCGCGGCCGGTGGCGGTGCGGCCGGCTCTGCGGCTGGCTCTGCGGCGCGTCGTTTGGGTGTAGGCATCGGGGCCGATCGTATCGCCTGCGGGCAACGTCGCAGTCGACCCCGGGCCAGCCGGCGGGCCGGGGTGGCCGGCGCCGCATAAGCTCTTCGCAGGATGCCGAGCGTGGAAGGTGGGGCCAGGCGATGGGGATCGACGACCGGTGGGACTCCGGCACGGACCCGGCGTACGAGGGCGCGGACCCGGCGTACGAGGCGGTGGCCGAGCGCCTGCTGAGCGACCCGCGGGCTCTCTCCGAGCGGCTCACCGTCGACCTGGCGGCGGTGGCCGCGCTCGGGCGTGACGGGGTACGGGTGCCCCCCGGGCAGACCGGCGAGACCCTGGTGGAGTCGGTCCGGTCGCAGGCCGACCAGCTCGGGTTCGGCTCGCCGGTGCAGGCCGCCACCGCGAGCGCGGCCCAGGTGGCGCAGCTGCCGTGGCCGGAGCGTACCGGGGCACCGGCGATCGAGGCGTACCACCGGAGCGCTTCGCTGACCGTCGCGGGCGGCGACCTGGTGCTGGAGCGGGCGGCGCTCGAACCCGGACGCGAGCTGGTGTTCCGGCGCCGGGCCGTCGACGCCAACAGCACCGGGGTGCAGCTGGAGGCGGTGGTCCGGGCCGGGGTCGACGGCGTGGTCACGCTGGAGTCGTACGGCTGGCCCACCGAGGCGCCGGCGTACGTCTTCGACGGACCCGTCTCCGGGTACGTCTCGCAACTGCTGGAGGACCTCGGCCAGCTCGACGCGGTGGCCGAGGCGCTGCATCCGGCGCTGTTCCGGCAGGCGATGCTGATGGCGTACGGCGTGGTGGCCAGCCGGGTCCCCGGAGCCGCCGGCGATGCCGTGGAGAGCGCCGCGCCCGGCGTACTGGAGGCGGTGGTCCCCAGGGCGGAGCTGCTCGCGGAGTACCTGGAGGCCGCCTACGACCTGGTGGAGCGGGGCGGCCGGGACGGCTGGATCGAGGCCTGTGTACGCCGCTCGGCGGCCGAGGCGCTGTTCAGCCGGTTCCTGGGTAGCGCCGCGTTCGAGCTCGTCGACGCCACCGCGCTGGCGGAGCTGACCCAGGAGGTCGCCGCCGGTGGCGCCGCGCTGCCGGTCGCGCAGCGCCGCGCCCTGACCCCCATCGGCACTCCTGGAAGCCACACCTGGTGGCACAGCTGAGCCCCACTAGCTAGTCGGGCTCAGCCCGCTTCGGTGGCCGGCCCGAGCGTGGTGTCGAGGTACGCCGCGTTGTGCGCCAGCAGCACGTGCAGCTGCTCGGTGATGTCGCCGATCAGCTGCTCCGCGCCGGTCTGCCCACCGTTGACCTCCTGCTCGACCTTGGCGAACAGCTCGGCGGTCTCCATCAGATCGTGGCCGAGCCGACACCACTGCCAGAGCTCGAAGACGAAGCTCTCCACCTTCGCCACCGGCGGTACGCCCAGCAGTCCGATGGAGAACCGCAGCGGGTCGTCGGGGCTGTTACCCAGCCCCATCATCAGCGGCTGCAGCCGGTGGGTACGGCCGAACTCGACCGCCGTGGCACCGGGCGACACCTCGGCCACCAGCCCGTCGGCGACCAGCGAATCCAGCACCTCGTCGAACCGCGGCAGCCTCGCGAGCTCGCGTACCGCCGCGCGGGTCCAGCGGGTCCTGCCGGACTGGTGCGGCATGCCGTGGGTCAGCGCCCACAGCGTGAACTGCTCTTCGGAGAGCTGCTTGACGTCGACGCCGAGTCGTACCTTCCGGTACTTCAACGGGGCGTCGGTGGCCGGGTAGAACGCGCCCATGTAGTGGCCGACGGGCAACACCAGAGGGTCGGTCATGCGGGCTGCTCCGTCCGCTCGTCCAGCCAGGCCAGGTCGAGGTACGCCGCGCTCGCGGTCAGCAGCGGGTGCACCGCGCCCAGGAAGCCGGTGAGGATCCGCTCCGGGACCGTCTCGTCCGGATCGCTGGCCCCGGCCCGCCGGGCGGTGTCGGCGTGCGAGTGGCAGGCGGCCCACAGATTGTTGTCGACGTGCGCCCACTCCCACATGCTGTAGACCTCGCCGGCCACCTTCAGCACGGGCTGGTCGAGGAAGCCGATGCCGTGCAGCCACGGCTCTTCCGGCGTGTTGCCCAGGCCGAGCATCAGCGGCACCAGCCGGTACGACTCGGCGAAGTCCAGCGAGTGCTCGCTGCCGACCACGGTCTCGGCGATCAACCCGTCGGTGACCAGGCCGGCGACGATCCGCGGCGCCTGTTTCACGCCCGCCGCCGTGGCCTCGGCCTCCAGCACCGTACGGGTCCACGGCGTGTCGTCGATCTTGTCGGGCAGCCCACGGGCGAGCAGCCAGACGGTGAGCTGCTCGTCGTCGAGCCGCATCACCTGGGTGCCCAGCATCACGCGGTGATGCCGCTCCAGGGAGCCGACAGTCGGGTAGAACGCACCGGTGTAGTGCCCGATCGGGAAGATCAGCGGCTCCGCGCCGGGCGCATCGTTGGTAGCCATCGCGTCCGATCGTATCGGCGTACGGCAACGGGCGGGGCTCCGGCCGGATCATGCGTGTCCAGTGCGCCGCCACTGCGCGGGATTGGCAGCGGCCGGTAGGTTGTGCAGCGGACGGGGGTACGCGAGCGCGTACCGCAGGGGAAGGAGCGGCGTGGCAACGGGGTGGCAGCCGGCGACCGGGCTGGAACGGGCTCTCGCCGAGGCGGTGGGGCGCGGCGACCAGGACGCCTATCTGCGGCTGGTACGCGATGTCACGTTGCTGGTGCCGGTGCAGCAGGACGCCGCGGGCCGTACCACCGGCTGGGTCACCAGCACCATCGACGGTCGTACGTACCTGCTCGGCTACACCTCCGTGGAGTCGCTGACCGCGGCCGCGGCGGGGCAGCCGGTGCCGTACCTGGCGGCGTCGCTGCCGGAGCTGGCCGCCCGCTGGCCCGACCCGGCCTGGTGGTTCGCGGTCAACTCCGGGCTCCCGATCGAAGCCCTGGTGCCACCCGGGCACGTCGCCGGGCTGGTCCCGCCAGCCCCCGCCAGCGCCGCACCGCAGGACGTGACCGCACCTCAGGACGTGACCGGGCAGACAGCGGCCGCGCCGGTGCGGGAGGCCACCGCGGGCGCCGAGGTGGAAGCGGCGATGCGGGCGGCCGCCGAGACCGGTGACACCGACGCGTACCTCAAGGCGCTGCTGCTCGCCGAGCTGCTGGTACCGGGCGCCGACGGTACGCCCGACTGGCGGGTCACCGAGCTGGACGGCGAACCCAGCGTGGTGCTGTTCACCTCCCGGCACCGGCTCGCCGAGTACGCCGCCGCCGATGCGGGGCCGTACACCTGGATGGAGGCGGTGGCGGTGCTCCGGGGCTGGCCGGACCACCGGTGGTCGCTGGTGGTCAATCCGGGTACGGCGGTGGGTGCCAGCCTGCCGGGGCAGCAGGTCACGGAGCTAGCCGAGTGGGCCGCCGAGGTCGGCCTGGTCGCGATCCTGGACGGCACCTCCCCACCCGAGACCGCGGACGGCACCACCCCCGGGGCCGCGGACGGCACCACCCCGCGCGAAGCCGCGGACGGCACCCCGCGAGAGGCCGGGGAGCCCGCTGGCGAGGTGCTGCAGAAGCTGCTGCCGCACCAGCATGTCGACTTCTACCGGCAGCGCGGCTACCACCTGGTCAGCGGTTACATCCACCGGCTCGGCGACGTCGGCGAGGCGGCCCCACCGGAGCGGCTGTACGCCGCCCTCGGGTTGGCCGGCACCGACTCGCCGTTCAGCGCCGCGGACCCGTACGTGCACGCGCTGCGGTGGCCGGCGTACCGCGACGGCCGGTACGGCGGCACCGACGCCGACCCGCCGGGCGCCGATCCCCGGGTACGGCAGCGGCGGGTCAGCGGTGTGCCGCTGCCGCACGGCGCGCTGCTGTGCCGCATCGACCGGTCCGGGACGAGCGTGGTGGTGGCCGAGTTCGACTCCGACGCCGGGCAGTGGCGCGCCGCCCAGGGCGGGGGTACGGCATGACCGGGTTAGATGGCACTCGCTTCGCTCGTGCGAGTCATGCGGCTTTGAGCCGCCCTGTAGCCGACCCTGCGGCTCAGTCGCTGCGCTCCCTCACTTCCGGGCCGACTGCGGGCGGCGCCGCATGACGCGGCACGGCTACCTGGCGCGGCTCGGCGGCGCGGAGTACACCGCATCCCCGGGCCCCGCCGGCACGGTACGGCTCTACACCGACCAACCCATCCCCGGCTTCAGCGAGGTACACCCCGGCAGGTACGTACGCGCGGCGCCGGAGACCGAGCTGGACGAGCTGCGGTACGTCCGCACCACCTGCACCTGGCGTGGGGCTTCCTGCCTGGTGATCGGCGCCCACGGCGGCTGGCTGCGCCTGGAGTATCTCGGCGACGACGCGACTGTGCCCGAGCAGCTCGGGATGGATCGCTTCGACATCGCCGTCTACCAGGGCTGGGCCCCCGAGGCGGAGGTCACCGACCTGGCCGAGCAGCTGCTGTAGGAGCCCCGGCTCAGCCGGTGTAGCTGGCCAGGCTGCGCCGGTACGCCTCGCGTACCGCCTCCAGCCGCTCGCGCCGGAACCGGCCGGGCTCCTTCTGGTAGACCATCCAGCCCTCGGGTGCGGTGAACGCCTCCTCGGGCACGGCGTCGGCGTCGGAGGGGATGAATTTCAGCACCTCGTCGAGCGCCGCGATCGCGGTCTCCAGCAACTCGGCCGCCGCCTCGCGTTCTCCGGCGTCGGGCAGCTCGGCCGGGTCGTCCGGGGTCGTGCTGGCGAGCCGCTCGCTCACCCACAGGAACTCGCCGGGGTCGATCAGCTGCGACGGGCGGTCCCCGCCGTACGCCGGGGGCGGCGGTGGCAGCTCGGGGTCGAGCACGAAGCTGAAGTCGCGCGAGGTGCCGCAGCCGCCGCAGTCGCCCTCGTAGCGGGCGAGCAGGTCCTCACCGTCCTGCTCCAGCCAGTGCGACGGGGAGAACTCGGCCTCACCACAGCGGCACGGATGCAGGTCCATGTACAGGTGGCACTCGGGCGCCGAGCGGGCAAATAGCATGTCCCCACGCTACCGGAGCCCGGCCACCCCGCGTGGCTCGGCGAACCCCGGGCCCGGACGCGGTGCCACCCGGAATTGGGCGCAACGTCTATCGTGGCCGGCATGGCAACGGCAGTGCCCGAGGAGTACCGCGAGGCGTTCAAGTCGATGCTGGCCGCCGCGGCGCCGGTGGCCGGCTTCCGCACCGCCTACGAGGCGGAAGCGGCGATCTCGATGCTCCTCGGAGGGGTGTACGCCAAGGCGGCTCCTGAGGAGCGTCGCACCCTGGTCACCAGCGTCGCCGACGAGTTCGTGAAGTTCCTCGGGCGCCGGCACACCCCGGAGTCGCTGGCGATCCTGGGTGGGCTGGCGGCGGTCGCGCCCGGGGTGGCCGGCGAGCGCGCCGCCAAGGCGGTGAAGCGGTTCGAGGAGCGGGGTGTGATGGCGCCGCCGTGGGTCACCCACACCGGGAAGGTGAGCTGCACCGGCGCCTGGCGGATCTTCGACATGTACGGCGACAAGTCCCACTTCGTGGTCACCTACCGGTACGACGCTCCCGCGGTGGGCGGGCCGGACCACGCGGTCACGGTGCTGATCGACCACAACCGGCGGTCCGTGGTCGACGTCGCGGTCGCCGACCCCGCCGACGACGTGGTCACCGGCTGGGCCCGTACCCTGGATCAGCTCACCGGCGCCGCGACCATGATCGAGGTGCCGCCGGGGCTGGCCCGTACCATGATCGAACATCATCTGCCGGCCGCCGAGCGGATGACCGAACCGCCGTGCGGGCAGCGTTTCCTCGACATCTGGGCACTGGTGGTGTCCCGGGTGGAGGCGCTGCCGTTCCTGCCCGACGCCGGGCCGCCGCCCCCGGTCGACGAGCAGGGCCGGGCGACGGTGGTGCGTGCCTTCCTGGACACCCCGGTCGCCGGCACTCTCGCGTTGGAGATGGCGACCAGCGTCCACGATCCGATCAGCGTGGTGGCGCGGGCGGCCCGGCTGATCGTCGACTACGCCGTGGAGGCCAACAGCGGCGATCCGCTGCGCTGGAGCCCCACCGCGGTCCGGCACCTGATGCTCGAGTGGGCGCCGCGGCAGCGTGACCTCCCGCCGGAGGTCACCACCTGGCTGCCGGACGTCCTGAAGGCGTACGTGCAGTTCGCCGGCGACCTGGGCAACGTACCGGAGGAAGGCATCCTGGCAACGATGAAGGCGGTCACCGACAGCACCGCCCGCTACCAGAGCCTGACGGTGGGCAGTCCCGAGGGCGAGTCCATGGAGCAGATCTTCGACAAGATGCTCGACGCCGGCGTGGACCCGGCCGACGACGCCGCGGCGCGGCAGTGGCTGGAGCGGTACGTCGCCAGACAGGACGGTCCCGGTCATGACCACCGCTGAATCAGGGGCCCCGCCCGCCGCCTCGTTCGCCGGCCAGATCGTGCAGTTCGCCGGCCCGCTGCTGCGCATCCGCTACCGCGACGGGGTGTACGTCACGCTGCACGGCTTCCCCGACTGGCTGCCGTACGCCCGCGCCATGGTGGAGCTGGCGCCGCCGCCGGCCGCCGCCGCGGTCGACGAGGTACGCGTGATCGACGTGCTGGCCGCCAACCTGGTGATGCTGGAGTCCGGTGATCCACTGTGGATGGCTCCCGAGCGGGGAGCGGTGCCGACTCCGGACGGCTGGGTGTGGGCGCACCTGGCGATGAGCCGCCGGGTGGGGCTGGTGCCGGCCGAGGCGTACGCGGCGTTCCGGCACTCCGGCGGGATCGCCACCCTGCACGCCGACCACAGCGGCAGCGGCCTGCTGGTCTCCGGCGCGCCGGGCACGGTGACGCTGACCGGACAGGGGCCGGCGCCGGAGCAGCAGCTCGCCGAGTTGACCGAGCAGGTCGGGGTCGAGCTGCCGGCGGCGTACCGGGAGTTCCTGGCGGGTAGCAATGGCGGCCGGCCGGCGGTGCCCGCCGTACACCCCAGGTTCGGGTTTGTCGCCGACCAGAGCTTCTTCGGGGTCGGGCGCCCCGACTGGTTCGGCAACGTCGGGTACGCGCGGCAGTGGCTGCGGGACAGGTTCACCAGCGACTTCCTGCCGATCGGCCACGTCCAGGGCGGCACCCTGGCACTGCGCCTGACCGGGCCGGACGCCGGCTCGGTCTGGTACTACGACGACGACGACCCCCGTGACGACGAGGCGTACGACGCGGAGCAGATCAGCCAGCTGCTGCTGCGCCGGTGCGCCGGCGGCTTCGACGAGTTCGTCGCCGCGCTTCGGCCGGTGCCCGACGAGCTGTTGACGGCGGCGCGCACTCTGGTCGCCGACGGGGGTGCGCGCCAGGTCTCCGAACGCGGGCTGGGCGAGGGCCTGCCGAAGGACATGCGACCGCCGGCCGGCGGGTGAGGGGGACGCGATGACGGGGTCGGACGAAGAGGCGTACCTTGCGGCGAAACACGACGGTGACCTGGTGGGATGCGTACGCGCGCTGCTCGGCATGACCGTGTTGCTGGCGCAGGACGGCGAGGGCCGCAACCTGGTGGCCGGCGGCGGCACCGAGCGCTACCTGCTGGCGTACACCTCCGAGGAGTGGCTGGCACGCGCGGGTGAGAAGGCGGGCGCCGCCGGCACACTGCCCCGCGACTTTCTGCAGCTGGTACGCGGCTGGAGCGACCCCCAGCTCGGGCTCGGCGTCAACGCGTACACCCAGACCGAGGTGCGGATCCCGGCCCGGTTGATGCCGACGGTGCGGGAGCTGCCGGAGACCCGCGCCGCGCTGGCGGCCGCCGACGCACAGACCCGTGCCGGTGGCGGGTCGAGCCCGGCGACCCCGGTGGCGCCGATCGACGTACCGCACGAACTGCGGGGTTACCGGTTCGCCAGGGCGCTGGACGACGTGGTCGACGGCCGGGCGGTGCTCGCGCCGTCGCGCGGCACCGTGGACGACCCCGCCGAACGCCGGCGGATCCTGGACTACCTGCGGGCCGGCGCCCCGTTGATGGCGATGTCGGGAAAGGTCACCGACCTGGTCGACCCGGCGAAGGGTCAGGTGGTCGGCGGCGGCACCCGGACCGACGGCCGGTGGGTGTGGTCGGAGGCGGTCGGCTACTACCTCACGACGTACGGCATCGCCCCGGAGCCGGCGTTCTACCAGGCGATCGCCGGCAACGGCTACCGCTGCCCCGAGGTGCCGCGGGCGACGCTGCGCGGTGCCGGCGAGGCGCTGCGGGAGCAGCACCGGATCGCCGCCGAACAGATCCGCGCCTGGCGCGACCGCGGCGACTCGTAGCCGGGCCTCACTCGGGGCG
>JBOGDE010000209.1:0-10254 GCA_050701695.1 Micromonosporaceae bacterium | reverse complement strand
GCGCCGACCACTGCGGTCACGCTGTTGACCTCGGCCTGTTGGGCGTAGTTGTACGCCTGGTGAATGCTGCCGGTCGCGGTCTCCACACCGCTGGCGGCCTGGTCGAGTTGGCCGACCACCGTGGCGAGCCGTTGGACGGTTTCGCCGATGCGGCTCGGGTCGGTGGTCTCGGCGAGGGTACTGACCGCGCCGTTGCCGGCGTCGTGCGCGCTGCCGAGGCTGGGGGCGGCCTCCAGCGCCGACTGCGCCGCCATGACGGTGCGGGCGACGCCTTCGAGGCCCAGCCCGGCGAGTTGCTGCGTCTTCTCCTGGGCCACGGCAAGGGCGGCGAGCACCTGGCCCTTGGCGGCGTCGATGGCGTTGCCGGCGGCCCCGGCGGCGGCCTTTATGGTGTCGAGTTCGGTCAACGGGCTACTCCTTGTCGGTGTCGGGATCTTCGGCAGGCGTCACGCCGGCTGGTTGCGGTGTGACGAGTCTGGCGTACGTGATGCACCAGCAGGGGAACGGCACCGGCCAGCGGGGTTGTGAGTCGCTGTGCAAGCCGGTGCACCGGCCGTCCTCGTCCGGGATGTGCTCGGCCAGCGCCAGGTGTGCTTGATCGATCAGGCGGGCGCGCACGGCCGGGATCACGCTGGACTGGTCAGTGCGGGCGAGCATGCCGAGCAGGATGCGATCGCGTACGTCGTCGTCGGGGTGCCACTGCTCGGCCACGACCGCCCAGTAGGCAGCCTGGTCGGGGTCGAGTTGGGCGGGCGGCTCGATCGGTGGCCGGTAATCGGCGGTGAACGGACTGCGCACCAGGTCACGCCCTCTCCGTGGTGAGCGCGTGCAAGGCGAGGACCGCGACCGTTGCGGCGAGGAGCACCCATCCGGCGGCCTTGACGGTCAGCAGTCGGGCCAGTCGGAGCAGGATCGGCAACTCGGCGCGGCGGGTCCGGTGCGTGTTCCACGCCATCGCCGCCCGCGCGTAGCCGTTGCCGGCTAGCCAGCCGAGTACCAGGCACGTCACGGACACCGCCGCGTGTGTAGCCAGCATGGGACATCTCCGAGGGGTCCAGAGGGCAGGGAGGAGTAGTTCCACGCACCACCAACGGGGAACGGTGGTGCGTGGCGCCCGGCGGGTCACTGCGGCTGCCACCATTGACCGTCCTGGGGTGGAGGCCACTGCGCCGGTGGAGCGGCCTGCGGGGAGGGCTCGGCTCGCCCCACGTCGTTGCGGGGAGGAATCGGTGTCGGCATCCGCCTCGGCGGCGGGGCGGGCGTGGTGGCGCGGTCGACCGGAGTGTCGGGGGCGGCGAGGAAGTCTGGTTCGGCCAGGTGCATGTGCGGCATGGGGCACAGCCACCCGGTTGCGGGGACGCCGTGCTCGGTGAGGTGGAGCCAGCCCAGCACCGAGTTGACGATCGGCCCGCCACACGTCCCGCAGGCCACCGCCTCCCCGAACGGCTCCAGCTCCGGCGGAGACGGCTCGGTCAATGTGATCACGACCCCTCGTGCCACACCGAGTACACCTTCCCGCGCTCGTCGATCTCCAGCCGCACCCACGCGACACGGACCAGCGCCCGCCGGTCGGACAGGTCACACCACTGCCAGCACCGCACCTCCTGGGGGTCTGGCTCAGGCTGTTGTCGCGCCTCGCGCCAACTCGCCAGGTCCGGCCCGGCACCCTGGTGGGCAAGGTCGGGACGCAGGATGGTGATCGCCCGGATCAACGCGGCCAACTCCGTTCGGGACTCCAGCGGCGCCGCTTCCACATCCGGCCGGGGACACGGCGGGCCACACGAGTAGGCGCGGGTCGCGTCCACGCGCGGCGCGGGCTGCATCCACCGCCGGCACATCAGGCACAGCAGGAACTCGCCGTCGAGGATGTAGTCGGCACCGGGGGTGTGCCCGCGCGGCATCACCGGCACCGCGACCCGGCCCACCGCCCTCACCACGGGAGCACCCCCGCCATCGCGGTTGCCACCAGCAGCACACCGGCCAGCGCGGGGAACACCAGCCACCAGCCCCGCATGGTGCGCGGTGGGCCGAGAACCGCCTCCACCTGCCTGCGGCGGGCACAGGGCCACCGGTCGCGGCAGCAGCGGCACACCCGACGCCACCACATCCGGCGGTGAAGCCGGAGGTCCATGCGCGCCACCTCGACGTACGGCGCGGGAACCGGCAGCGGCCTGGCCATCGTTATCTCCCTCAAAACCGCCACGGCGACCCGGTTACGCGCGTCGACATCGCGTCTGTTGTGGCGCTACGGTCATGTTCTGTGTGGGCTGCGAGGCAGACGGCACCTGTGCGGGTCTGCCCCGCGCCCTGTCACGAGCATTACCGTTAGTAGGGGAAGACTCACTGTTGCGGTGTTGCCGCAACGATCGATGCCGCAACCGGCGGAGGGATCGACCGGCGTGGTGATGGGGCAGGACCTGCGGGCGGCGCGCGAAGCGAAGCGGGTCAGCCTCGGCAAGCTCGCCGAACGGATCGGCCGCTACAAGGGCCACCTCAGCCGCGTCGAGCGCGGCATCAACGACCGCGACGTGACCCCGGCCCTCGTGCTCGACTATGAGCGCGCCCTCGGCGTCGAGATCGAGACGGCGGATCACGTTGCGGCAACGGCCTACAGCGACTCCTCGGGTAACGTACGAGGCGGTCCGCGCGACGAAGCGTCGTCCCGTTCGTCCGCATTGGACTACGACCATTCGGGCGATGAGGAGGACGAGACGGACCGGCGTGATGTTCTTAAGCTTCCGGTGATCGCCGCCCTCGCCGCAGAGACCTCGCGACTGATTGCACGTGCCGATCCCGACCCTCTCACCTTGGCCGACATCGATGACGACGCGGATCGGTTTGCCGCCATCTATGCGACTACACCGCACGCCGAGTTGTTGCCCGAGGTGCAACGCCGGTGGGCACAGGTAGATCGAGCGTTGGCCAGGCGAACCAGCCTTGCCGCTCGCGACCGGCTTACGTCGGCGGCTGGCCGATTGTCGTACTTCCTCGCCCGGCTGGGGTTCAACTGCGGCGAGTTCACCACAGCTCGTCGGCTTGCTGTTCTTGCCGAGCAGTACGTCTGGCAGGCCGGGGACAAGGTCATCCTGAGTTCGGTCGCCGGCCTGCGGTCGAGCATGGCCTACTACCGGGGCCGGTACGACCTGGCCGTCTCGGTCTTCAAGGACTATCCGCCAGACCCGCCGTACCTGGTCTCACGCAACGCCGCTTACCGAGCACGAGCGCATGCTCGGCTGGGAGATGTAGCAGCCGCCAAGACAGAGTTCGAGCTGATGCGTCGCTCCCAAGCCGACCGGATGACCGAGCCTGGCGACCTTCCACTCAGCGAGGAAGCATCGTGGATGTTCGCCGCCGTGACGTTGTCCTACTGCCGGGATGGCGAACACGCGGAGCCCTTCGCCCGTCGCTCGATCAGCGCTCATGAAGCGAACGCTTCCGCGTCACCGGAAGAGTGGGCGCATGCCCTGTTGGCGCTGTCCTCCGCGCTGTTGTACCGGCAACACCCAGTCATCGAGGAATCGGCGACAGTCGCAGCCCAAGCGGTCGACATGACCGACGGATACCCCACACACACGGTGATCCAGCGGGTCGAAGACCTCGTCGCAGACATGTCGCACTACCGCAGCGTTCTGGCCGTCGGCGCCCTGCAAGAACGGGTCATCGCTGCACGTCGGCCAGCACTGCCCCAGGGGTCGCAGTAATGGAGGCCACGATCATCACGGTCCCGTCGATCGTGACCGAGCGTCTGATCCTGCGATGCTGGCAGCCAGCCGATCTTGCCCCCTACACCGAGATGAACGAAGACCCCGACACGATGACCCATCTGAACGGCACGATGGGCCGTGCAGCAACAGAACGGCTCATCACGCATCTGATCGGGATGTGGTATCTGCGGGGTTACGGCATGTGGGCCGTCGAGCTTCGCGAGGACGGATCGTTCGCCGGTCGCGCTGGGCTGTACCAAACCTGTGAGTGGCCCGATGCCGAGGTCGCCTGGTCGATCCGTCGCGACCTGTGGAACCGGGGTTTAGCCACCGAGGCGGGCGCGGCGGCCTTGACTTTCGGGTTCACCGAATGCGGCCTGGATCGGATCATCTCGCTACCGTCTCCGGACAACACGGCATCGGTGCGAGTCGCGGAGAAGCTTCGCCTCAGCTTCGAAAAGATCGCCACGGTGGGGCCGTGGAAGGACTCGGCTATCTACGCGATCAGCCGTGAACAGTGGCTACGCACGAACAGCTAGAAGGGTCCCTTCTGCACGGCGGGGAGCCTGAAGGCGGGCCCGACCCGCTAGGAGCCACCGCGTTCTCGTCCTTCTCGGCGGATGGCCACACGCGAGCGGTTCCGACCTTCCGGGACCAGCGGAGTGCCTGACCTGGCGAGCACTTCACGACAGTGGCAGGGATATCCCCAGCGTCGATGCGACCATCACTATCCATGAGTCGTCGTCGCCCCTCGGGCATCCGGACATGCCGATGACCGGATGCTGGGTCGTGTCGATGTGTCTTCGCCCCGGTGCGTCGCTTCCCGCAGGTCCCACTACTCGGGCAGCAGCATTCGTCCGTTGTCGTCGTGCGCGACGGGAACGACGTCACTCACGGCACTCGTTGGTACTGGCCCGTAGATGTGTGGATACTTCTCGGCGCCCGGTTCCAGGGCTTCGTACACGACCGGTGCGCCGAGGCGTTCGCTGTCGATGACGAGCACGACCAGGTCTTCGACATCGCCGTAGAGGTACTCAGCAACGGTGCGCGGTTGGTGGGGCAGGGAGCAGTGGATGAAGCCTTGCTCGTCCACGGAGACGCCTCGAGTCGATGTGCGGTACCAGCCTGTCCGGAGGGCGGCTTCCCAGTTCGTCCGTTCGGTGATGTGGAGCAGATGCGCCATGCCGGGAAGGTACTGGTCCTGCCATCTGCATCGCATAGCCGTTTGGGGCCCTCGCCCATGGCACGATGCCGCGGTGACCTTCGAGACTGGCCGCTCAACGACTGCCGATCCGGCGCCGCACGTGGCAAGCGTCGTCTACCACTGCGAGGTGGTAGGGTCCAGTGGTATGACACAGGCGGTGAAGCGGACACTGTCGATGCGCCCGGAAGTCGACCGGATGCTGGCAGCGCATGTACGGCGCACCCCCGGGACCACGCTGTCGTCCACCGTCAACGCGGCACTGGTCGAATATCTCGAGACCGCCGCGCTGGATGCCTATCGGCGCTGGGACGCCGAGGCCGACGCGGACGAACGCGCGGCGTTGGACGCGCTGGCCGCACACGACGACAGGTCATGGGCCGCCGGGTGAGGCGTGGCAGCATCCTTCAGTACGTCGTGGGCAGTCACCGGCTGCGGGTTGTCGTGCTCACCGCGGACAGGTACAACCCCACGCACGGCTTGATAGCCCCGCTGCGCGAGCGGGCCGCACCGGACCTCGCACCGGTGTTTCTCGTTCCGCTGAGCCGGCAGGACTGGCCAACCGCGGCCGTCGTTGACCTGTCCCGGACGCGGCCTCTGGACCCGGATTCGGTCGCGGGGCCGGCCGGGCAACTCACCCGTTCGTCCCGCACGGCGTTGACGACTGCCATCCGCACCTATTTCGGCGCCCTGGACTGAGCGCGGGCCGCCTCGTCACCGAACCGTGTGATGGTCGACCCGGGCGGGCGCGCCGGAACACTTCCGCTGAGGTCGCGTCAAGCGGGCGGCTGATCCGGGTCGAGGCCGGCTAGCAGGTCGCGGGCCCGCGCCAGGTCCGGATGGTCCGGCTGGCCAGCCAGCGCGGCCACGACCTGTTCCAGTGCGGCCCTGGCCTCGGCGGTACGGCCCGCGCGGACGTACACCTCACCGATCGGCTGCAGCCAGTGGGCCGGGCCGGTCCCCGACTCCTCGAACAGCCCGACCGCCTGGTCGGCGTACTCCAGCGCCCGTTCGAGGTGGCCCAGCTTGCTGTGGGCGAGGGCGAGAAGGGTCACCACCATCCCCCGCAGCACCGCCGAAGCGCCGTGTTCTGCGTATATGGCCAGCGCCGCTTCACTCGGCGCGATGCCGTCGGAGACCGTGCCGTTGTAGATCTCGCAGGTGGCGGTATTGGTCAGGGCGGTCGCCTCGGCGCGCCAGAGTCCCGCCGTTCGCGCCACCGCCACCGCTTCCCGGAGATACCGCCGGGCGGCGTCGACGTCGTCGCGCTGCCGCGAGAACGCACCCAGGGTGTTCAACGCGTTCGAGACCCACCGTGGGTCTCCCAACTCCCGGGCGTGACCCAACGTCTCGTGCAGCAGCGGTTCGGCCTCGTCCAGCCGGCTCGCGCCGACCAGCCCTCCCGCGAGCGTGTTCGTCACGTGGTACCTGCTCAGGCTGTCCAGGTGCCGCGCGCCGCGGTAGCCGGCCCGAGCCGCCGCGATCAGCTCGTCCAGCAGCTGGCTCACCGTCCACGCCGGGAACATCGCCCACGGCAGCTGGTACGCAGGTACGTGATACCCGTGCTCGGCGGCGTACTCCGCCACGCCCACCAGGGTGGCCCCCGCCTCGCGCGCCCAGGCCAGTGCCGGCGACGAGTCGGGGAACTCCAGCGGTTCCACCCGCGGATCCGCGATCGGATCGACCGTTCTCGGTGCGGAGTAGCCGGTGGCGTCACTCGCGTTGGCGGCGGTGTGGACGTACCAGTCGAGGACCCGGCGTACGGCGGCGGCGCGATCGGCCTCCGCGAGGTCGGCGGCGGCACGTTCGGCGGCGTACTCACGGAGCAGGTCGTGGAGTCGGTAGTGGCCGCGACGCGCGGGCTCCACCAGGTGGGTGACGGCGAGCCGGTCCAGCAGCTGCCGGGTCTGCGTCTCGGACACGCCGAGCAGCGCGGCGGCCGCCGGCACACTGAACTCGCCGCCGGGGTGCAGGCCGAGCAGCGCGAACGTTCGGGCCTGCGGCTCCGGCAATGCGCGTCAGGACCAGGAGAACACCGCACGCAGATCAGCCTGGGGATCGGACGGGTCGGCCATCGAATCCAGCCGGCCCTCGCGCAGCTCCTCGACCAGCGCCGGGAGCGTGCTCTCCGATCGCCGGGCGACCAGCTCGGCGACCAGCCGCAACGCCAGTGGCATGCCGCCACACAACCCGATCAGCTCGCCCACGATGCCCGGCTCGGCGGCGATCCGCTCCGTACCCACCGCGCCGGCGAGGATCCGCCGGGCGTCAGCGTCGCTCAGGTCGTCCAGCGGCACCGGTACGGCACCTTCCCGGGCGCTGAGCCCCCGCAGCTGCCCCCGGCTGGTCACCAGCACCAGGCTCCCGGCGGCGGGCAGCAGCGGCCTGACCTGGGCGGGATCACGGACGTCGTCCAGCAGCACCAGCAGCCGCCGGCCCACGGTGACCGTACGCCACAGGCCGGCACGCCCGGATTCGTCTGCCGGTATCGCGCCGGCGTCCACCCCCAGCGACCGCAGCAGCACGCCGAGCGCGTCCACCGCGGACAACGGCGCCTCCGGCCCGTACCCCCGGAGATCGAGGAACAGCTGACCGGCCGGAAAGTCGCCGGCGTGACCGTGAGCCCAGTGCAGCGCCAGCGCGGTCTTGCCCATGCCACCCGCGCCGTGCAGCACCACCGCCGCCCGCGACGCGGCGACCTGCCGGTCCAGCTCTGCCAGCTGCACCGTCCGGCCCACGAACCCCGACGGCGAAGGTGGCAGCTGCCGCGGCACCGGCCCCGCGGGCTGCGGGGTCACCACGGGCTGCTCGGTGAGGATCCTGTGGTGCAGCTCGCGGCGACTCCGGAACCCATGCCTGTGAGCCTACGATCCCCCATCCGACCGGACAGTCCGCCCGGCTTCACTACGGCACGCCTCCCGGGAAGGGGCACCGGTACCCGCACTCGTGTGCGATTATCGCACCATGGCCGACACCGAGACATGGGCGGACGTTGGCGAGCGGGTGCGACAGGTGCGATTGGCTAACGGCCTTTCGCAGAGTGAACTGGCCCAACGCGTGGGCCTCGACCGAACCATGCTCGCCAAGGTCGAGGGGGGTGCGCGGCGGCTGGACGCACTGGAGCTGGCGCGACTCGCCTCCGCACTGAACGTCCCGATGGACCACTTCCTGTCCGCGCCACCCGCCGTGCTCTCCCGGCGAACCAACGCCATCGTCGAAGCGGGTGACACAGAAGCCGGACGCGAGTCGAACCTGCTCGACGTGGTCTTGTCGACCTGGCTCCATAACGTCCGCCAGCTAATCGAATACGGACTGTTGACACCAAACCAGCTGGTGCGCTACCCGGAACCGGTCACCTCGCAGGCTGAAGCCAGGAAGGCCGCCCAGTGGCTGCGCGACCAGCTCGGTCTCGGCAGGGAGCCGATCGCCACGCTCATGGAGGTGTGCGAGCGGGCCGGCCAGTACCTGCTGGTGACGAGGGTGTCCGGAGACGGAGCGTCGCTCGTAGACGACGAGCTGGCGGTCGCAGTGGTCAGCCATCGCGGTGACCCCGGCCGACGCCGCACCACAGCCGCTCACGAACTCGGACACCTCGTACTCGGCGACGAGTACTCCACCGACCTCGGGGTGAGCGCATCCCGTCAGGAGCGTGAAACCGCCGTGGACGCGTTCGCCGCCGAGCTGCTGCTTCCCGCCGACGCGCTGGTCAACGAACAGCCGGTGACCCGAGACCGGCTGGTGCGTTTCGCCGCGCTGTACCGCACATCCTGGATTCTTGCGCTGCGCCAGGCTGAGGTTGCGGGAGCAATCGACCGTACGACTCGTCGGCGGTGGAGTGCCTCGAATCCCACTCACGCCGAGTTCAAGGACGCTGTCGGCTGGGCGCCCCAACCCGATCTCGATGCGATCTACGTCCCGCCCGGGTACGCCCACGCAGTGATGACAGCTTGGCGGAGGGATCTCATTGGCGATCGCAGGGCGGTGGAGCTGCTACACGGCCAGATCACGGAAGCGGACCTGCCGTCCCGCGACGAGGTGGACACCGCGCCGTGACAACCAGTGCCGACGCGGCTGTTTTCGTACTGGATACCACCTGCTTGTGCCACTTCGCGCTCGCTGATCGGCTAGACGTGCTCCGGGAGTTACTGCTCGGCACGGAGTGCTGGACCACCGCTGCCGTTATCGAGGAGCTCCGGGCGGGTGTCCCCACGCACCCGGCGCTGTCCGGCGCCATCGACGTGGACTGGATCAGCGTCGCGAGGCTCGACCATCTGCCCGAGATCGCGTGCTTCCTGAAGTGGGCTCAGCGGATCGGCTCCGGCGAGCGGGATATCGGCGAGGCCACCGTCCTGGCGACCGCCGAGCTGAAGGACGGCATCGCGATTATTGAGGACCGGAGCGCCGTGCGGGTGGCACGAAAGCACGGGGCAGTGGTACACGGCACTGTGTGGCTCTTTGCCCGGGCGTGCCGCCAGGCCAAGCTGACTGTGGTCGCGGCCGAGAACCTCATCGAAGCGCTCCGAGTCACCGGAATGCGCCTGCCGTGCACCGGCGCAGAGTTCCCTTCGTACGCCCGGCGGCACGGTCTGCTCGGCTGACGCCTGACCTTTGCGGGTGGGGAGGGCTTCCGATACCGGCGGGGGTCATGTGGCTCCTAGCGTCGGGTGGCGAGTCAGGGAAGACGAGGAGGGGTTGAGATGGTCAGGACGGACGGCACGATCGCGCTGCCACCGGCGGACGCGGAGGCGCTGGCGGGGACGTTCGGGAAGAACGCCGGTGAGGCCGGGGTGCTGATCAGGCACCTGAAGCAGTACATCGCGAACCTGGAGTCCATGGTCACCAACATGACCAAGGACGGCCGGCAGATGGACGCGATGATCCGCGAGCTGGACAGCAACACCAAGGACGTCATGATGCGCTCCGCCG
Organism: Micromonosporaceae bacterium; assembly: GCA_050701695.1. Classification (GTDB taxonomy): domain Bacteria; phylum Actinomycetota; class Actinomycetes; order Mycobacteriales; family Micromonosporaceae; genus WHSM01. The sequence goes on along the minus strand of JBOGDE010000209.1, from coordinate 423 downwards.
GCAACCGGGCGCAGCGCTTCGACACAGCGTGGGAGACGCAGTTCCGGCCATCGATGACGAAGATGCAGCAGCGGATGGACGAGGACTTCGTCCCGTGGATGAAGAAGGTCGACGCCGAGTTGACCGAGTTCCAGGGGCTGATGGTCAAGATGCAGACCGCGCTCACCGAGGCGCAGCGGGAACTGTCCGGGTTCGCCCGCGACATGACCGCCGCCGGCAGCTGACCCCACTGACCCATGGAGTACGACGTCACCGTGGTCGACGACCACGGCCGGGCCACCCCGGTCGTGATCGAGGCCGGGCCGGCGGCCACGGTGAAGGCGCTGCGCACCGCGCTGCCGGGCCCGGCGCACGAGCTGTTCCTCGACGGGCGCGCGTTGCCCGACGGGCTGCCGCTCGCCGAGGCCGGGATCACCGCCGGCG
>JBOGDE010000208.1:0-10288 GCA_050701695.1 Micromonosporaceae bacterium | reverse complement strand
CGCCAGCGATCACGCTGAGCACGATCCGGGTCTTCTTCTCGGCCGGGATGCTTGGGGGTCTTCCCATGTGTCTGACTCTCCTTCAGGACTGACTCAACTGTCCTGCCACAGAGTCTGACGCGCGACACCCGTACCCAGGGTCAGTAGGGTACGGCGCCGATCACGCCGTCGCTGGTACGGAACCTCGCCACCGAGGTCACCTGGCCGGTGGCGTACTGGGTCTGGTGGGTGCCGTAGAAGTTGGTGTAGAAGGTGGACGGGGTGGCCGTACACCTCAGGTAGCCCTTGAGGGGTTGCGGCTGTGGTCTGGAGGTGCCGTCGGCACGCAGCCCCATCCAGAGGTACACGTCGGGGTTCGCGTCGCGCCGTACCTCCCAGTCGGTGCCGGTGTAGCTGGACATCGGCGGCGCGGAGAATTCGGTGGCCACGTAGTTCGGGTCGCCGGGATCGTTGCTGCGGGTCACCCGGGACACGAACGGGCAGTGCACGTCGCCGGCGACCGCGACCGGGTTGCGCTTGGCGGCCAGCGCGGCGGTGATCTGGTCCCGCTCGGCGGGGTAGGCGCGCCATTCGCGCGCCGGCGCGGGCACCCCGGGAGACGTGTAGTACGCGGTCAGAGGGGTGGTCAGGCCGAGTGCCGTCCAGGTCGCCTGCGACTGCTGGATCCACTGCAGGGTCGCGGCGAGCTGCTTGGTGCCGAGCAGCGTCGGACTGGTCGCGGACGGGTCGGTACGGAACTGCCGGGTGTCCAGCAGCGAGAGGTCCAGCGTCGTGCCCCAGTTCAGCCCGATCCGGCTGATCTGGCAGCGCACCTTGTCCTCGCCGGGGATCGCGGCCGGGCGGGGCGCGCGTACCGGCATGTTCTCCCAGTACGCCTGCATGCCCTGGTTGAACCGCTCGAGCTGCCAGTCGGTGCCCTCACCGAAACGGGGCCTGATGTTGGCGCCCTGGTAGTCGTTGTAGACCTCGTGGTCGTCCGGTACCGCGTACATCGGATTGAGGCGTCTGACCCGCTGGATGGCGTCGCGGCTGAGATACCAACCCCACCGCGCCCGGTACTGCCACAGCTCGGTGCAGGTGCCCGTCGGGACCGTGTTCTCGTGACCTTCGCGGTAGATGTAGTCACCCAGGTGGATCACGAAGTGGACCGGGTTGTCCTGTAGGTGGGTGTAGCCGTGCCAGTACGATGGCCCGTCGTTGACGGCGGCGCTGGTGGCCGCCGACTGGCAGGTGACGACCGCGAAGTTGGCGTTCACCGTGGTCGACGCGGTAGGCGCGGTACGGGTCTGGCCGATCCACGCCCGGTACGACTGGTCCGGCAGCGACAACTGGTAGTGGTACGTGGTGTTCGGTTTCAGGGGGCCGCCGCCGAGCGCGGTCTTCACATCGAGGTGGACCGACCAGGAGTCACGCTTGAGCGCCGCGACGTTGCCGTGGTAGAGGCTGGTGGCGTCGCTCTGGACATCCTGGTACGTCTCGGCGACCCGCCAGTGCACCGGGATGCTGTCCGGCTGTCCCGCCATCCCGGAGTCCGACGCGGTCGGCTTGGGTGCCAACCGGGTCCACAGGATCACGCTGTCGGTGGTCGGGTCGCCGGATGCCGAGCCCAACTGGAACGGATTGCTGCTGAAGCCGGCCACTGCGGGCCGGGCTCCCACGAGTGCCACCGCGGCCCCGGCACCCGAGGCCGCCAACAGGGTCCGTCTGGTTACCGGTGCCATGGTCGCTCCACTCCGCTGTCGGAACTTTCGCTGCCTGAGTATCGATGCGGAAACCTTCGATCGTCCATGCACCCAAAGAAGGTTTTCTGCACCCAACCCGGTGAGTGAGTCACGGAGGCCCCGGGACGGGTTTCGGGGTCACGAAGAATTCTGCCTCCCCTGATACATTCCGGTGGCAACTTGTGCCGGCACTACCTGATGGAGAACCCATGAAGGCGAAGCCAGTCGTCCTCGGCCTGGTCACGGCGATCGCGGGCTGGGCAGCGCTCGCGATATCTCAGCAAGCGGCGCTCGGCGCTACCACGACCTACTCGCCGACCAGTGCGATGACCTTCGTGACGGCGAATATCGGCAGGGACTACGGCAGTGGCAGCAAGATCACCGAGGTCATGACGCGCATCAGGCACAACCTGTACGACGTGTCCAACGGACGCCCGAGGTACATCGGCTGGCAGGAGATCGACGAGGACGACCCGGCGGCGGAGCTGTCGATCCTCAAGGATGTGTACAAGTACGACGGGGGCTGGGAGCGGACCCTCTACCGCGATCCGGACGGTATCCGCGTACCGCTGAAGGTGCCGAACGTCGCCCACGACGCCCAGAAGTCCGACCAGCGCGTCGCGTTCGGTTCGAGCGGCATGGACGGTATCAGCCCGACCCGCTGGATCACCATCACGCGCTACCAGAACCAGAACATCTCGCAGATCAACACGCACTTCATCGCGGGTGCGTTCAAGGACTGCCCGACCTGCGCCGAGCGCCGCGACCGTTGGTGGGCGCACTGGCGCAGTCTGAAGGACCAGGTCGCCAGGGAACACAACGCCGGCTTCAACGTCGTCCTCACCGGCGACTTCAACCGCCGTCCGGACCCCGGGGGATGGAACCCCACCAACGTCCACCCGGATGCCCGCCACGTGAAGAACGGCGGAATCGACCACATCGTCGCCGTACCGCGTGGGGGCTGGAAGGTCGTCAAGCAGCGCTACGCGAACGGCAGTTACCAGCAGGGCGAGTGGTGGATCGGCATCGACACCCACCAGGCACACTGGGTGAAGCTGCGGTTCCTGCGCCAGTAACGCCCGGCCCTGGTCCCTCGCCGAGTGAGGCTCACCGCTCGCCGCGGGCCACCCAGGCGGCGATCTGGGTACGCGTGGCAAACCCCAGCTTGGTGAGGATGTGCTGTACGTGGTTCTCCGCGGTGCGCTCGGAGATCCGGGCCGCCGCCGCGATCTGCCGGTTGGTGAGGCCCTGCGAGACCAGGGTGGCGATCTCCCGTTCCCGCCGGGTCAGAGGCCCCGGCACCGCCCCCGCCAGCGTCGCCGACAATTCCTCGGTACGCCCCAGCAGCGGCGCCATCCCGAGCTCGGATGCCGTGCCGGCGGCCTGGGTGGCCAGTGCCGCCGCCTCGTCCCGGTCGCCGGGGCGGCGCCGGCGGGTCAGCGTACGGGCCAGGTCGTAGCGGGCGATGGCGACGAACGGCGGCGCGCCGGCGCGCTGGTTGACCTCGATGGCGCGGCGCAGGTGCCGTACCGCCTCGTCCAGCCGGCCCAGGGCGGCGGCGGCGACGCCGAGCGGGCCGTGCGCGGAGCCGGTCGTGGCGATCACGCCCGCGCCGCCACAGCAGAACAGCTCGGCGTACGGCGCCAGCTCCCGGTACCCGGTCTCGAGCATCGTACGGTCGCCGAACACCTCGGCCAGCTCGATCAGCCCGGAGGCCGCCGGCATCAGCAGGAATCCCGGGGTCTCGTCGAGCGGCGGGGTCTGGGCGTACGCGCGCCGCGCCTCCTCCTCGCGCCCGGCGTACCAGTGCACCATCGCCATCAGGCCGTGCAGCGGCCGGACATGTTCCCAGCCTTCCAGGCGGCGGCTGTCCGCCGCGTCGGTGAAGCCGGTCAGCATGCCGAGCATCGCCAGGTAGCCCTGGGACGGCAGCAGCCCACCCAGGTGGTCACCCCGCCTGGCTAGAGCCAGGGACTGCTGGCCGTACGCCCGTGCCGGCTCGAACCGGCCGCGGGCCAGCTCGATCGCGCCCTGGCAGCGGGCCAGATGCCACGAGGCCAGTGGCAGCTGCATCCGGTCGACCACCGCGATCAACGGCGGCAGCCCGGACTCGGCGGCGTCCAGGTCGCCGAGCTGCATCAGCGCGTCGAACCGCCAGAGCCGCCCCCACAGCTCCGCGGCGTCGTCGTGGTCGGCGTGTCCGTACCCGATGAACTTCTCGCCGAGGAGCAGCCGTTCGCGAACCCCGTCCGGGCCGCTGCACGCCATCTGGCGGGCGTGCAGCGCGCTGCGCAGCGCCCCCGGATCGCCGAGCCGCTCGGCCATCTCCAGGGCCGCCCGGGACAGCTCGCCGGAGCGGGCCGTGGCCACCGGCGCGGTGTACTGGGCCATCAGGTGGTCCACCGACAGTTGGGCGAGCAGCCGGGCACGCAGTGTGGAGTCCTGCTCCGGCAGCAGCGCGAGCGACTCCTCGCAGAGTACGCGTTCCTGGGCCGACCAGGTCAGGTCGTTCATGCCCTCCATCACCAGGGTGGCCCGCGCCAGCAGGGTCCCGTCGCCGGCGATCCGGGCCAGCCGGGTGGCCTCCAGGACGGACTCGCGGGCGGGCGCCATCTGGTAGTCGTGCAGCTGCTCGGTGGCGCACGCGATCAGCAGCTCGCAGCGGCGTACCGGGTCGTCGGTCGCGTCCGCCGCCCGCCGGTACAGCTCGGCGGCCTCGCTCCAGGCGAACTGGCGGGATGCCTGCTGCGCGGCCCGTTCCGCCCAGTCGGCGGCGGGTACGGCATCGCCGAGCGGCAGCGACTCCAGCCAGTGGTGCGCCACCTCGGCGGCCCTGACCTCGGCGCCGGGTTGGCCTTGCAGGTACTCCGCCATCCGGTGGTGTACGCCCAGCCGGGTGCTGTGGGACGCCTCCGACCGGGCGACCTCGCGTACCAGGTCGTGGGCGAACTCCCGCCGGTCGGGGTGCAGCACGCCGGCCGCGGCGGCCTCGTCGAGTGCGGACAGTACGTCACCGGGGTGCTTCCCGGCGACGTGGGCGAGCCCCTTGACGTCGGCGGCGGAGCCGAGGATCGCGGCGGTGGTCACCACGTCGCGGGTGGCGTCGCCGAGCTTGCCCAACCTGGCGCGTACGGCGTCGCGTACCGCGTCCGGCAGCGCGTCCCCGCCGGCGTGCGGCAGTACGCTGGCCAGCTCCCCGACGAAGAACGGGTTGCCCTGGCTGCGCCGGCTCACCACGGCGGCGACGCCGGCGGGCACCGGCGCCCCGGTGACGGTGGCGAGCTGCTCGGCCACCTGTGACTCGGTGAGCCCGACCAGTCGGAGCCGGGTGACCGCGGATTCTCGCGCCAGGTCGCCCAGCGCCTGCTTCAACGCGTCCCGCTGTCCGACCTCGGTGTCGCGGTAGGTGGCGATCACGGCGAGCCGGGCATTGCCGAGCGACCGGACCAGGTGCACCAGCAGCCGCAGCGACGAGGCGTCCGCCCACTGCAGGTCGTCGAGCACCACCAGCAGGCCGGTGTCCTCGGCGGCCTTGACCAGGTACGAGCAGACCGCCTCGAACACCCGGAACCGCTCCTGCGCCCGCAGCTCGGTCGGCGCCGAGCCCAGCTCGTCGTCGGAGAAGCTCGGCCACGCTGGCTCCGTGGCCAGCGACGTCACGATCGACCGGAACGGCCAGAACGGGGGGCTGCCGTCGTCCTCGACCGCCCGGCCCCAGGCGGTGGCCATCCCGATCGTCCCGGCGATCCGTACCGCCTCTTCGGCGAGCCGGGTCTTGCCGATGCCCGGCTCACCGGCGACCAGGGTCAGCTGTCCGGAGCCGGTGTGGGCGGCGTTCAACCGGGCGCGGAGCCGCTCACATTCGGGCTCGCGCCCCACCAGGGTCGAGGTCTCGTGCCGCGTCGTGCACCTCTTGAAGATCGTCGGCGGTGCACCGTGCGCGCTGCCGTACCTGATCACCGTACACAGGAAATGAGTACCGGCACTGAGTAGTGCCACGGACGTGCGGCGGGCCGGTGCCGGCACACGATTCACCGCATGACAGCGACCACTCGTACCACCGCAACCCAACGGCGCCGGCTGACCGTACTCCGGGCGGGCCGGCTCTTCGACGGCGTCAGCTCCACCCTGATCGAGAATCCGGTGGTGGTAATCGACGGCACCGCCGTAGTGGCGGTCGATCACGCCGACCGGTTCACCGGCATCGAGGGCGCGGACGTGGTCGACCTCGCCGGGGCGACGCTGCTGCCCGGCCTGGTCGACACCCACGTACACCTGTGCTTCGACGCCGGCCCCGACGTGGTGGGCGCGCTCGCCGCCCGCGACGACACCGCCACCCTGGCGGCGATGACCGAGGCGGCCCGTGCCGCGCTGGCGGGTGGGGTGACCACGGTGCGCGACCTGGGCGACCGCGGCTACCTCTCGCTCGCGCTGCGGCGTACCGCCGAGCTGTTGCCGACCATCGTGGCCGCCGGGCCGCCGATCACCAGCCCCGGCGGGCACTGCCACTACCTGGGCGGCGAGGCCTCTGGCGAGGTAGGAGTGCGCGCGGCGGTACGCGAGCACGCCGAACGCGGCGTCGACGTCATCAAGATCATGGCGAGCGGCGGCCACCTCACCGCCGGCAGCGAGCCGCACCGGTCGCAGTTCGGCCTCGCGGAGCTGCGCGCCGCCGTCGACGAGGCGCACCGTTTCAGCCTGCCGGTGACCGCGCACGCGCACGGCGTCGATGCGATCGCCGACGCCGTCGCGGCCGGCGTGGACGGGCTGGAGCATGTCAGCTTCCAGGTCGAGGCCGGGGTGCGGTCGGCTCCCGAGGAGCTGGTCGCTACCCTCGCCGACCGGCGGGTCGATGTCGGCGCAACACTCGGGATCGTCCCGAAGCCGGGGTACGGGCCACCGCCGGAACTGGTGGCGGCGATGCCGACCCTGCTCGCCAACCTGCGGCGGCTGGTCGAGGCCGGGGTGCCGATCGTGCTCGGCACCGACGCCGGGCTCGCGCCGATCAAGCCGCACGACGTGTTGCCGTACGCGGTCGCGCAGTTCGCCGAGCTGGGCGTCAGCCCTGCCGAGGCACTTCGGACGGCCACCTCGCACGCCGCCGCGGTACTCGGCCTGGGCCACCGCAAGGGCCAGCTGGCGCCCGGCTTCGACGCCGACGTCCTCGCCGTCGACGGTGACCCGCTGGCCGACCTGACCGCGCTGCGGCGAGTCCGCGCCGCGTACGCCCGCGGCACCGCCGCCACTCTTCCGAACTGACGCACTCGGATTGAGGTTGTCGCCAGAGCTGGCAGCTCACCGCCATACGGCGAGGATGATTGCGATGATCAGGAGCTTGAGTAGCCAGTCGCCGGCGTGCAGGGCGGCGAGGCGCCACGGCACCTTCTCGTGGAAGACCGAGCCGGTAAGAAGCACGACTGGGAACCCGAGCCACAGCCCGAGTCCGAGCAGCAGGCCGCTCGACCAGGTGGCGAGGTCGGCGGCGACGACGACCCCGGCGACCACGGCGGCGACGAGCAGGTGTCGCGTCAGCTCGACTGGCGCGAGCCACGGCGAGGGCCGTTCCTCTGCGGCCGCCGCGCTGCCGAACTTCACCAGTTGCTTACCGAACGCGACGTAGTACCCGAACGCCGCCACGAACGCGGCCAGCGCTGCGACCAGCACCGCCAGATAGTTCACGCTACCCATCGGATCCTCCCTGCTTCCGGCGCCCGGTCGGCGCCGTCACCAGATAGACCGGCGGCCGCGTCGAAACTCATCGCTGGAAGAGCGACGTCGTTGCTGACCGCCGCACGGACGCTCACCACCGCCTCTTGGCCGCACGTGCGCGGGTCGTTTCTTGACTGATTCAAGAAAGTAGGCAAGGCTGGGGGCGTGGCCACGAGTGCGGACTTCCGGCAGATGCTGCGCGTGGCCGCGCTGCGCGTGACCCGACCCCGGGTGGCGGTGCTCGGCGCGGTGTACGCGCATCCGCACGCCGACACGGACACCATCATCGGTGCCGTACGCCGAGACCTGCCCGAGGTCTCCCACCAGGCCGTGTATGACTGCCTGCACGCGCTGACCACCGCCGGCCTGGTACGGCGGATCAAGCCCGCCGGCTCCGTGGCTCGCTACGAGTCGCGGGTCGGGGACAACCATCACCACGTAGTCTGCCGGTCATGCGGTCGCATCGACGATGTCGACTGCGCCGTCGGCGACGCCCCCTGCCTGACCGCGTCCGACGACAACGGCTTCGCCATCGACGAGGCCGAGGTCGTCTACTGGGGCCTGTGCCCCGACTGTGCCGCCACTCCCAGCTCCTGATCACCGCCGATCCGCCTGGAAGGAAGCCATGTCCGAGAACCATGAAGCTGTCATCGCAGACGTGAACGAGGAGAGCGAAGCTCGCTGTCCGGTCGTGCACGGCCGCGCCCCGCATCCCACTCAGGGCGGGGGCAACCGGGGCTGGTGGCCGAACCAGCTCAACCTGAAGATCCTCGCCAAGAACCCCGCCGTGGCCAACCCGCTGGGCGAGGAGTTCGACTACGCCGCGGCGTTCCAGACCCTCGACCTGCCCGCCGTAAAGGCCGACATCGCCGACGTACTGACCAGCTCGCAGGACTGGTGGCCGGCCGACTTCGGGCACTACGGGCCATTCATGATCCGGATGGCGTGGCACAGCGCGGGCACGTACCGGATCAGCGACGGCCGGGGCGGCGGCGGGGCCGGCATGCAGCGGTTCGCGCCCCTGAACAGCTGGCCGGACAACGGCAACCTGGACAAGGCCCGCCGGCTGCTCTGGCCGGTCAAGAAGAAGTACGGCCAGAACCTGTCCTGGGCTGACCTGATGATCCTCGCCGGCAACGTCGCCCTGGAGTCGATGGGGTTCGAGACCTTCGGCTTCGCCGGTGGCCGGCCGGACGTCTGGGAGCCCGACGAGGACGTCTACTGGGGCCCCGAGACCACCTGGCTCGGCGACGAGCGCTACACCGGCGACCGGGATCTCGAGAACCCGCTGGGCGCGGTCCAGATGGGCCTGATCTACGTCAACCCGGAGGGCCCGAACGCCAATCCGGACCCGATCGCGGCGGCCCGGGACATCCGCGAGACGTTCCGCCGGATGGCGATGAACGACGAGGAGACAGTGGCGCTGATCGCCGGCGGCCACACCTTCGGCAAGACCCACGGCGCCGCCGACCCGGAGCCACACGTCGGCCCGGAGCCCGAGGGCGCCCCGCTCGAGGAGCAGGGGCTGGGCTGGAAGAACAGCTTCGGCACCGGCAAGGGTGCCGACACGATCACCAGCGGGCTGGAGGTCACCTGGACCGGCACGCCGACCCGGTGGAGCAACCAGTTCTTCGAAAACCTCTTCGGGTACGAGTACGAGCTGACCACCAGCCCGGCCGGTGCCCAGCAGTGGGTCGCGAAGAACGCCGAGGCGACCATCCCCGACGCCCACGGTGGCGAGAACAAGCTGCCTACCATGCTCACCACGGACCTGTCGCTGCGGTTCGACCCAGCGTACGAGCAGATCTCACGACGCTTCATGGAGAACCCGGACGAGTTCGCGGACGCGTTCGCCCGGGCCTGGTTCAAGCTGACGCACCGCGACATGGGGCCGATCGCGCGCTATCTCGGACCCGAGGTCCCCGCCGAGCAGCTGCTCTGGCAGGACCCGGTGCCGGCGGTGGTTCACGAGCTCGTCAACGCCGAGGACGTAGCCGCCCTGAAGGGCCAGATTCTCGGCTCCGGCCTGTCGGTCGCCGAGTTGGTCTCCACCGCGTGGGCCTCGGCCGCGTCGTTCCGCGGTAGCGACAAGCGTGGCGGCGCCAACGGGGCCAGGATCCGGCTCGAGCCGCAGAACGGCTGGGAGGTCAACAACCCCGACCAGCTCGCGGTGGTGCTGCGCACTCTGGAGGGGATCCAGCAGCAGTTCAACGCCGGAGGCAAGCAGGTCTCGCTCGCCGACCTGATCGTGCTCGGTGGCTGCGCCGCGGTCGAGGCGGCCGCCAAGCAGGCCGGGTACGACGTCGAGGTGCCGTTCACGCCGGGGCGTACCGACGCCTCGCAGGAGCAGACCGACGTGGAGTCGTTCGCGGCGCTGGAACCGGCCGCGGACGGGTTCCGCAACTACCTGGGCAAGGGCAACCGGCTGCCGGCCGAGTACCTGCTGGTCGACCGGGCGAACCTGCTGACCCTGAGCGCGCCCGAGATGACGGTGCTGGTCGGTGGCCTCCGCGTGCTGGGGGTGAGTCACCAGTCGCTCGGCGTATTCACCGAAGCTCCGGGGTCGTTGACCAACGACTTCTTCGTCAACCTGCTCGACCTGGGTACGACGTGGCAGCCGACCTCGGGAGACGGGGAGACCTTCGAGGCCCGCGACGCCTCCGGCGACGTGAAGTGGACCGGCAGCCGCGTCGACCTGGTCTTCGGGTCGAACTCGGAGCTGCGCGCGCTCGCCGAGGTGTACGCCAGCGACGACGCGCGGGAGAAGTTCGTCCACGACTTCGTCGCGGCCTGGGACAAGGTGATGAACCTCGACCGGTTCGACCTCGCGTGATCCCGGCGTCCGGGTCGGCCCGCGC
>JBOGDE010000207.1:0-10346 GCA_050701695.1 Micromonosporaceae bacterium | reverse complement strand
TCCCTGCGCGACACGCTGAACCGGGTCACCCAACCCACCGGTGCCACCCCGCACGATGAGACCATCGACGCAGCCTGATGATCACCGGGCCGCCACCGAAGTTCCACGGAACTCGGGACATCCTCCAGATGCGCGAGTATCGTCTTAATAAGGGTGTTTGTTGATGGATCCAGCGTTCGATCGTAGTAAGCCAATTGGAATGCAGACCGCCGATGGCAAGACAGGGTTCAGAATCGAATTCGACAAGCGAAGCGGTGCTCATATTAACGTCTGGAGCGGAAAAGAGAAGGGTCCACACTTTAAATTCAACGCCTCCGAGTCGACCGTTACGAAACTTCAGAGCAAATTCGGGTGCAAGTGATGAGTGGAAATTTCTGGGACGAGGTTTATACCGCAGCGCCACTTGGTGATTTGGACCGGTGTGACATGACTGCCGTCTTCCACTGGCTTAGCCGTCATTTCCCGGTCAGCGGCACCAAGATCGACTGGAGTCGAGTGCGAGGAAGGCATGCGCACTGGCAGGTCACTGACGATGTGCAGCTCGCGTCGACGGCAATCACGGAGGTTCGCAAGCGCATTCGCCACGGCTCAGTTGCCCAACATGTTGGAGATGGGCTCTCGCCCTACGGAATATACTTTACAGGCGATGACGCCCCTTCGGTTCTGCCCGCACTGATTGAGATACCAGAACACCATTATTTTCTTGCCGAGGACCGGTCATGGATTGTTGTCGTCACGACCGAAGGCGACATTGATGCCGTCGATAACCTTGATCTTGAAAAGGACTAATTCGAACACTGATTTCTGGAAGGAAAGCCTGTCAAGATGGCATCCGAGACTCACGGCTATCGTCGAATGACTACGCCAGGATTGCGTCGAAATTGGGCTCCTTGCTAGATCACGTGGGTTTCATAGACGTGGCGGTTTGACCCGCCGTACGGTGGCTCCGTTGGGTGTGTGACCGTCAGTGAAGTCGACAAGAATAGGAGGGCCTGCAGGTGACGTTCGAAGAAGTTCGCGCGTTGCTAGACGAGGCCCTGACCAGCAGAGGTATGGGTGCGAGCGATTCCGATCTAGAGAGCGCAGAACTCCTGATCGGAACCTTTCCAATGGATTACCGGCAATTCCTCAGTGAATATGGTTGGACAGGATTCAAACATTATGAGATATACGGCCTTGGTGCAGATGTGCCCAGCTATTTGGATGTCGCTCGCATGACGCGAGTCGAGAGGGCCGAACCTGCAGTACCTCTGCCTGCAAGTTACGTGTGTGTGATGAACGACGGCGGTGGAAATCTGTTCTGCTTCGACTCGAAGGCGTCCAGGCATGATCGGCAGGCCCCCATTATGTTATTGGGATCACGGACTCGGGCCAACCCAAGCGCCGGAAGTGGTAGCAAACTCATTTGCGGACTGGCTGGCGGGCCTGTTGATAGAGTGAGTAAGACTGGGCTTCCCCGAGTTGGTCGGCACGGACGACAGCACCGGACTGACCCACCTTGGCGCCCGCGAATACCACTCCACCACCGGCCGCTTCGTCCCCGTCGGCCCTCGGCCCAGACCGCCACACGCTGATCGCCCGCACCATCACCCGCCGACCACCGCGCCGCCAAGTAGCACCAACGCCACATCTACGCAGTACAGCGCACCATCACCGACACCAAGGCTCGCCTGAACCGTTTCGCCGCCGCACTCGAAGAACGCGAGGGACCGGCCGGTCGACTCCGCCCACGAGCACGACCGCGCACACCCCGCACGACGCGGCGAACCGGCTGGCCTCCCGGAAGGGCACTGGCCTGACGTACGACGCCGACGGCCAACTCACCGATGACGGCGCCACCGGGTACGAGTGGAACGCGCGGGTGAGCTGGCCCGCGCCAGCGACGCCGGGCACGACGTGCGGTGCGCTTACGACTCCTCGGGCCGCCGGGTGAAGGGTTTCGCGTACGCCCAGATCACTCACAGGAAGTCGAGCTACGGGCCACTGCCGCGGGTCCGCGACGGGCACCTAGCAGGAGCAGCCCGCCGAACCCCGCGGGACTGTCGCATCGGCTGCCCGGTTCCACGTCTTCTTCCCCGTGGCCGCACCACGCCCGGCGGTTCCCGCTGCTGCGAGGTGGCGGCATCCGCAACCCCGACGGCAGCCACGGCGACTGGTGGCTCTGGGACGGCGACCGGGAAACCGGCATCGGTGACCACCTCACCGCCGACCAGAAGGCACTCTCGACCGACGACGTGATCAACGACACCCTGCTCTTCGAGCGGATCGCGACCGACTGGCAATCCGGGCGAAGTGCCTTCCCACGGCCCTTTCGCAGGCTCGGTTTATCGGGACTTGGAGCGCTGTGCATATCAGTTGCTCGTCACCAGGTGGGCATCTTCGCAGCTCAGGAGGTCGATGAGCTGTTGAGCGTTCCGTTGAGCGTGATCGCTGTAGCAGTTGTTCATCAGGACGTGGGTGTGGTCGGCCTGGTTCGCCAGCGCCTGCAGTTTCGGTGCCCACTCGGCGAGCTCCTGCTCGGAGTAGAGGTAGCCGAACTTCTCGTAGATGTCCTTGCTGGTCCACTTGTCGCTGTGGCCGTGGAAGCGGACCACCGCCAGCTCGCTGGTCGCCTCCAGGACCGGCGGGATCGAGGAGCGGTGCCCCTGCGGCATGTCCACGCAGACGTACGCGATGTCGTTGTCACGGAGGAAGTCGAGGGTCTCGGTGGCGTTGTCGCCCTCGAACCAGCTGGCGTGCCGGAACTCGACCACCACCCGCAGCGGCGCGCACCGGTTGATCACCTCGCGGACGTACCGCTTGTTGTCCTTGCGGATGGTGAACCACGGCGGGAACTGGAACAGCAGCGCCCCCAGCTTCCCGGCGATCGCCAGTGGATCGAGCGCGGAGAGGAAGCGGTCCCAGATGTCCTCCTGGACCTGGGGTTCCAGGTCCTTGAGGTATACGTTCGGCTTGTCGGTCCCGGGACGCAGGTCCTTGTAGATCGAGTTCACCCGCGCGGGGTGCCCGGTGAGCAGCCCGTAGGCCTTGATGTTGAAGACAAACCTTTCGGGGGTACGCGCGGCCCACAGCTCCGCGGTGCGTTCCGCCGGCGGGGTGTAGTACGTCGAGTCCACCTCCACCAGCGGAAACTGCTTCGCGTAGTACGCCAGCCGCTTCTCCGCCGTGTCCGCCCCGGACGGATACCACCCCGACGCCAGCAGCGTCTTGTCCGTCCACGACGCCGTACCCACCCGAATGTCTCCCACGCCCCCACTCTCGCACCGCAACCTTCACCTGGGGCCGCAAGTTGCCGGGCAAAGCGGGCTGACGGCGCAGAATGCCAGCAACTTCAGGCCCGAGCGGGGTGGGGCGTTAGGCGGCGAGGGGGGAGGCGAGGGGGAGGAGGTCGGGGGCGCAGGCGCGGAGCCAGGTGACCAGCCAGCGGGCGCCGACCCGCGCCACGCCGACCCGCTTGATGTCGACCAGGCGGCGTAGCGCCAATAGGGGGAGCAGGGTATGGAGGGCGGCTTCGTCGACGGCGTCGCGGCCGTACCCGTCGAGCAGCGGGTCGATCGCGGCGCCGTGCGGCAGGTCGATGGCCAGCGCGCAGGCCAGGTCCAGCATCGGCGGGCCGTACTCCACCGCGCCGGAGTCGAGCACAGCGGCCAGCTCGTCGCCGGCGTACAGGGTGTTGTGGCAGACCGCGACGTCGCCGTGGATCGGGACCAGGGGCATTCCCTGGCAGACCGCGGCGTACCGCTCGGCCAGCTCCGGGTACGCCTCGCCGAGGAACTCCCGCGGCGTACCGAGCAGCACTCCGAGCCCACCCGGATCGTCCAGCCGCAACCCACCCGGGCCGCCCGGCCGCTCCCCGCTCACGTCACCGTCCAGCTGGGGACCAGCGCCGGGGCCGGACTCGTGCCAGGCGCGTAGCTGGGCGCCGAGCGCGCGCTGCCGGGCAGGGGTCGGCTCCGCGGCCGGCGCGCCCGGCGCGTGGTCCAGGATCGCCCACCAGTGTCCAGTGGGGACGGTGCCGTGGTCGAGCAGCCGGGGGGCACGGATCCGCGCCTGGTGCCGCAGCCACTCCAGCCGCAGTACGGTGCCGAGCCGCTCATGGGCCCGGTGCTGCAGCTTCGCCACGGTCGAGGCGCCGAAGGCGACAGTGCCGCGCGCGTCGGCGGAACCGTCGTCGGCGAGTCCGTCGTAGGCGGGGCTGGCCAGCGCGGCGCGGCGGATCTCCGAGACCAGCGACTCCGGCAGCTCGCCGGTGGGGATGTGGCCGAGGTCGGCAACGTCCAGTGCGCCACACCGGGGGGTCGTCGCCACGCGCTGCGGTGCCACCGGGCCGCCTCTCCGCACACCCCGGAGCATCCGGGACGTACCGCTATGTGTCTGTATTCGATAGTGCCTCACGCAGCCGGCGCAGTGGCGGCATCCAGCGCGCGCGGGCCGCGGCGGGCGAGTCCAGCCACCCGATCCGGGCGCGGTCGAACAGCGCGCCGCGCCCGATCCAGAGCCCGCTCACCGCCACCCACACCGGTACGCACAGCGGCTGCCCGTCCGCCTGGGCGAGCGCCAGCCGCTCCACGATCCCGGCCGCGTCGCCGACCAGGCCGGACGCGGTCAGGTGCAGCACCTCGACCGGGTCCACCGGCAGCAGCTCCCGGGTGGCGCCCAGATCGTCGAACCGCCGCCGCGCCGCCGCCAGCAGATCAGCCGCCGCCGGCCGGTCGCCGCGCATCAGACACGCCGTCGCCGCCGCCATGTCGCACTGCGCCACCCCGTTCAGCTCGCCGGCGGAGTGGTTCAGCTCCCGCGCCCGGGGCACCAGCGCCAGGGTCAGCTCGGGGTCGTACCACATGTAGGCCTGGGCCAGGTGGCGTGCGGCGCGGGCGGCCCACAACGGTGCGTTCGCCTGCTCGGCCTGCCGCAACGCCTCGTCGAACAGCTCCGCGGCCTCGGTGAACAGTCCGTTGTGCAGCCGCACGTGCCCGAGCATGTCGCGGACCCGGATCCGGTCCAGCCGGCTGTCGGGCGCCCGCTCCATCAGGGCGGTGACCCGGGCGTAGTCGCTGCGCCGCATCGCGTTGCCGGCCAGCCCGAACAGCGCCCCGGCGGCGAGCGGCGATCCGTCGTCGGTGATCCCCTCGAAGTACCCGTCGGCGGCGTCCATGTCGCCGATGAAGTGCGCCCGGCTGCCCAGCTCGAACCGCAGGTAGTCGGCGGTGGTGCCGGGCTCGGGCGTAGTCAGTGAGCCGGCCGCGGCCCGCATCGCGCGGTAGCCGTCGGCGGCGTTGCCCTCGGGGTCGGCCGCCAGCCGCGCCACCGCGGCCAGCCGCCGCAGCTCCGGCTGGCCGGACCCGTCGAGTCCGGGCAGCGAGGTCAGCACCTGCCAGTGCCCCACCTCCCGCAGGGTGTACGCCATCACGCCCAGCCCGCCGGGCACCACCCCGTGTTCGTGACCGGCCCGCAGCGCCAGCAGGAACGCCGAGACGCTGTGCAGGCAGCGTTCCCGCAGCGGCCGGTCGCCCTCGTCGCGCCACACGCTGGTGGCGACCTCGGTGAGGTGCCGCAGCACGGCCCCCAGTCGCGAAGCCCGCTCGGTGTCGGTCCAGCCGTCGTCGGTGAGCTCGTCGCAGTCGCGGATCCCGCGCCGCAGGTTGGCGTGCAGCCGGTACGCCGGCCACACGCTCGGGTCGTGCCGTACGAACGGCCGTTTCAGGAACCCGGCGACCACGCGTTCCCGGGCGTGGGGCAGTACCGCCCGCAGGATGCCGGCGTCGAAAGCCTCCAGCAGCGACGCGGCGCGCAGCAGGTCCCGGTCGTCGGGGGACAGGTCGCGCATCGTACGCAGCACCAGCTCCGGGAACGGGTGCCCGAAGTCCCCGGGTGCGGGGTGCTCGCCGCGGGCGGCCCGCTGCTGGTAGAGGTTCGCCGACAGCTCCAGGTACAGCGGTGAGCCGGCGGAGCCGGCGACGATGCGCTGCCGCACCGGGGCGGGGATGGCGGGCTGGCCGTCGACGGTGAGCCGGGTGGTCAGGTAGTGCTCGGCGTCGCCGGCGTCGAACCCGCCGAGGGCGTACTGGTCCTCGCCGGCCAGCCCGGGCCAGCGGGGCTGCCCGCCGTACGTGAGGCCGACGCTGCGGACCGGCTGGTGCCACTGCAGCGGGCGCCGGCTGGCGACGGCGAAGGCGACGTTCGGCATCAGGTAGACCAGCCGGCTGACCAGGTCCTCCAGGCCGCCCCGTTCGGCGGTCAGCCGCTGCACGTTCTCGAACGTGTCGAATACGCAGATCGCCAGCCCGGGACGGGTCTCGCGCTCCAGGTCGGCGGCGAGCAGCACCGGAAGATAGCCGAGCATCCGGTCCGGGTCGGGCTCGTCGAGGATCGGCGGCAGCGCGGGCAGCTCGCGCCGCAGCCGCTTGAGCCGGGCCGCCTTCAGCGCCGACGAGCTGACCAGCTCCACCACCCGGTACGCCACCGACACCACCCCGACGCCGCCGAGCAGCTCGTCGAGCGCGCCCCCGACCTGTTCGGAGAGCCGCAGCGAGCCGGCCAGCGAGCTCTTGTCCAGGTACCCGGTGAGCGACTCGCCGGGGTGTTTGCGCTCCCAGTACACCGCGAGCGCGAGGTCGAACGCGGGCCACCGGCGGCACAGCGGGGCCAGCGCGGCGCGTACCCGTAACAGGACGCTCTCGAAGCTGGAGCTGGCCGGGTCGTCGAAGTCGATCACCGCGGCGGCCGACCGCTCCGGCAGCTCCGGCCACTCGCCCCCGAGGGCGAGCTTGACGGCGTGACGTACCAAAGTGGACTTTCCGATCCCACCTTCTCCGACGAACGCCGTGACGTTGGTCGCGGGCCGGGTGAAGTCGAGCAGCTCGCCGGTCGGCCAGCGCCGTTCGGTGTGTACGGTCAGGCGCTGCCGGAACGCCTCCAGCTGGGTCTCCCGGTTGGTGAACACCGGGTGGGCGTGCACCGGGTTGTCGCCGCCGAGGGTGAAGAACTGGTCGATGTCCACCTGACAAGGTGATCACATCTCAGCAAGGCAGGAACACCCCGGAGCGGCCGATTCCGCCCGCGGTCGGCTCCCGGGCGGGGCCCGTTTAGGCTTTCCCCATGAGTACGCCCTCGCCGGTCCTGGTGGTCGATTTCGGAGCCCAGTACGCCCAGCTGATCGCCCGCCGGGTACGCGAGGCGCACGTCTACAGCGAGATCGTGCCGCATTCGATGCCGGTCGCCGAGATGCTGGCGAAGCGGCCCGCGGCGATCATCCTCTCGGGTGGCCCCGCCAGTGTGTACGCCCCCGGCGCGCCCGCCGTCGACCCGGCGCTGTTCGAGGCCGGCGTACCGGCGTTCGGGATCTGCTACGGCTTCCAGGCGATGGCGCTGGCGACCGGTGGCCGGGTGGAGAAGACCGGACTCCGGGAGTACGGCGCGACCGCGGTGTCGGTGCTGGAGCCGGGCGTGCTGTTCGCCGGCCTCGACGCCTCGCAGAGCACCTGGATGAGCCACGGCGACTCGGTGGCCGCGGCGCCGCCGGGGTTTGTGGTGACCGCCCGCAGCGCGGGTGCCCCGGTGGCGGGCTTCGAGGATGTCGGCCGGCGGCTGGCCGGGGTGCAGTTCCACCCCGAGGTGATGCACACCGCCGACGGTCAGAAGATCCTCGAACACTTCCTGTACGACATCGCCGGCATCGCGCCCACCTGGACGATGGGCAACATCATCGACGACCAGGTGGCCGCGATCCGGGCGAAGGTCGGCGACAAGCGGGTGTTGTGCGGGCTGTCCGGAGGGGTCGACTCGGCGGTCGCGGCCGCACTCGTACACCAAGCCGTCGGTGACCAGCTGACCTGCGTGTTCGTCGACCACGGCCTGCTGCGGGCCGGTGAGGCGGAGCAGGTCGAGAAGGACTACGTCGCCGCCACCGGCATCCAGCTCAAGGTGGTCGACGCCGCCGACCGGTTCCTGTCTGCCCTGGAAGGGGTCTCCGACCCGGAACAGAAGCGCAAGATCATCGGACGGGAGTTCATCCGGGTCTTCGAGCAGGCCGCCCGGGAGGTTCTGGCCGGCGCGGCGGCGGAGTCCGGTGATGTCCAGTTCCTGGTGCAGGGCACCCTCTATCCCGACGTGGTGGAATCCGGCGGGGGTACGGGCACCGCCAACATCAAGTCTCATCACAACGTCGGCGGGCTGCCGTCCGACCTGGCGTTCACGCTGGTCGAGCCGCTGCGCACGCTGTTCAAGGACGAGGTGCGCGCGCTCGGCCTGGAGTTGGGGCTGCCGGAGGCGATCGTGTGGCGCCACCCGTTCCCCGGCCCCGGCCTGGCGATCCGGATCATCGGCGAGGTCACGTCTTCCCGGTTGGCGGTGCTGCGCGCGGCGGATGCGATCGGTCGCGAGGAGCTGACCCGCGCCGGGCTGGACCGTGACGTGTGGCAGTTCCCGGTGGTGCTGCTCGCCGACGTACGCTCCGTCGGGGTGCAGGGCGACGGCCGTACCTACGGCCACCCGGTGGTGCTGCGGCCGGTCTCCAGCGAGGACGCGATGACCGCCGACTGGTCCCGCCTGCCGTACGAGGTGATCGCGAAGATCTCCAGCCGGATCACCAACGAGGTCCCCGAGGTCAACCGGGTGGTCCTCGACGTCACCAGCAAGCCCCCCGGCACCATCGAGTGGGAGTAAGAGGTCGCGCAGATAGGGCGCCGGGGCTGCGCCGGCGCCAGGCGCTCCCTGGCTGCGTTGTCCTCCTCGCCGGTGGCTCCGCCACAGGCTCCGTCGTCCGCCTTGCCAGGAAGCGCCTGGCATCCGGCTCGCACCCGCCGCCCTATCTGCGCGACCTCTAACCCGGCGGCAACTCCGGGTGCTCACGACATGACGTGGTGTCACTCTTCTGGGCGGAATGTATCGATCGGTACCTATCTTCGACGTACCATGGAATGTAGCTATCTGTTAAGGCTGGTGTACCGAAAGTGGGATCCTTCACCGTAGGTGGCTCTGCCACTAGCCCCAAGCGGGCACACCAGGAGACAATCCCGGCCGTGACCGCCGAACTGGAACCCCTGCGCCGGATCGCCGCGTACGCCCTCTGCACCGACCCCGACGGCCGCGTGCTGCTGGTGCGCGGCGCGGCCCAGTCGGTCACCGCCGGCGTGTGGTCGCTGCCGGGCGGCGGCGTCGACCACGGCGAACACCCGCACGACACCGTGGTACGCGAGGTCGGGGCGGAGGCCGGCCTCGCCGTCGACATCGCTCCGCTGCGGGAGGTGCTCGCCGACCTGCGGGCACTGCCGGGGCGGGGGCTCGCGCTGCACACCGACCGGCTGATCTACGAAGCCACCGTGATCGACCACGCCGAGCACACCGCTCCCCGGGGCGGCAACGGCACCGTCGACCAGGCGCGCTGGGTGGCCCCCGCGGAGGCGGCCGGGCTGCCGCTGCGGCCGTTCACCGCGGCCGTACTCGGGCTGCCCGATGCCGGCGGTGACCTGCGCCCGGAGGACCCCCCGGAGCTGCCCTCGTTCCACCTGCAGCGCGGCCCGGACGGGCTGTCCCGGGTGCAGCGGTTCGCGGCGTACGCGGTGGCGACCGACCCCACCGGCCGGATCCTGCTCACCAGGATCGCCGGCGGGTACCCCGGTGAGGGCCTGTGGCACCTGCCCGGCGGCGGTACGGACTTCGGCGAGCAGCCCACCGCGGCGCTGCTGCGCGAGGTGATCGAGGAGACCGGCCAGCACGGCGAGATCACCAGCCTGCTCGGGGTCGCCAGCCACCGCGACCGCAACAACCTGGGGCCCGAGGGCTACCCGATCGACTGGCACGGCGTACGCGCCTTCTACCGGGTCGAGGTGGTGCGGCCGACGCCGACGGTGGTCCACGACCATGGGGGATCCACGGCCGAGGCGGCATGGTTCACCGAGGCGGAGCTGGCGGAGCTGGAGCTGACGGAGATCACGTCGGAGGCCTTCGACACCGCCGGGATGCTAGTGCCCTGAGCCACGCTGCGTGACTGAAGTCATCCCTTTGGTCACCGCCTGTGGCGAGAATGCGTCGAGTGTTTTTGCCCTGTTAATGCCGGCTATGGGCTGATGTAAGCAACCTCGCGCCGCTCGGGCATCGCCAAAGTTCGCATTGGTGTGCGATTGTGTATGCCGCGATGCCGGTACGGACGCCAGAGCGGCGCCATACCGTACCGGCCAGGAGGAAGTTCAGTGCCGAGAAGTCCGTGGCGTCGCCGCCGGTCAGCGGGCAACCCCCGCCCTGCCGGTCGCCGCTGGAGCCGGCTGCGTCGCGGCGGCTCGATCGCCCGCCGGGTGCTCGCCGGTCGCCGCGCCAACGCGGAGCTGGCGCCCCTGCAGAGCACCGAC
>JBOGDE010000206.1:0-10360 GCA_050701695.1 Micromonosporaceae bacterium | reverse complement strand
ATCGTGCAGCGGCTGGTCGACCAGCCCGGCGAGACGATCTCGCTGGCGTACGCGATCGAGGCCGGCGTACCGGAGCTGGTCACCGCGGCCCGCGCGGTGGTCGACGAGGAGCTGCCGGCACTGCTCACCGACGTCGGCTACCACCCGCGCGGGCTGCCGGCGCTGCGGGACGCGATCGCGGCGCACCTGACCGGGCACGGCCTGCCGACCACGACCGAGCAGGTGCTGGTCACCACCGGCGCCACCCAGGCGGTCGCCCTGATCGCGCGGCTCTACCTGCGGCGCGGCGCCACCGTACTGGTGGAGTCGCCGGGCTGGCCGGGCTGCCTGGACGCGTTCCGGGCGGCGGGCGCCCGGCTCCTCGGCGTACCACTCGACGCGGAGGGGATCCGTCCGGAGCGGCTCGCGCCCGCGCTGAGCAGCGAAAACCCTTCCCTGGTGTACGTGATGCCGACGTACCACAATCCGACCGGGATCCTGATGTCACCGCCCCGGCGGCGCCAGGTGGCCGACCTCGTAGCCCGCGCCGGGGTGCCGCTGGTGGAGGACAACGCGTACGTCACCACCTCGACCGACACCGTCCCGCTCGCCGGCCACGCCCCGCGGGGCGCGGAGGTGCTCAGCATCGGCTCGCTCGCCAAACCGGTGTGGGGTGGACTGCGGATCGGTTGGGTACGCGCGCCCGCCGAGACCACCGAGCGGCTGGCCCGGTACAAGGCGCTGGCGGACCTCGGCTCCCCGGTGCTGGACCAGGCGCTCGCCGCCCGGCTACTGCCCCGGCTCGGCGAGCTGACCGCCGCCCGCGAGGTGACCCGGCGGCAGCGGCTGGCGCGGCTGGAATCGGCGCTGGCCGAGGCGCTGCCGACCTGGCGCTGGCGTACCCCCGATGGCGGCTCGGCGCTGTGGATAAACCTGGGGACAGTCGACGCCCGGGTGTACGCGCAGGTCGCGCTGCGGCACGGGGTCGAGGTGGTGCCGGGGGCCGCGATGGACGCCAGCGGTGCCCACGACGGCTACATCCGCGTGCCGTACACCTTCAGCGAAGCGATCCTCGACGAGCTGGTGGTACGGCTGCGCCGCGCCTGGCACGACCTGCACCGCTATTGAGCTGCGCCGCTATTGAGCAGTGCTCAACTCGTTAGTAACCTGACGGGATGGATTTCAGCCCGTCACCCAGAGCCCAGGAGTACACCGAGCGGGTCGGCGCGTTCCTGCGCGAGGAGATCGAGCCGCGCGAAGCCGCGTACCACCGCGGTGTCGCGGCCGGGGACGCGAACGCCCTGGACGTGATCGAGGAGCTGAAGGCGAAGGCCCGCAAGGCCGGCCTGTGGAACATGTTCCTGCCGGCCACCCAGAACCCGCTCACCGAGCGGTACGGCCCCGGCCTGTCCCACCTCGAGTACGCCCAGGTCGCTGAGCTCACCGGCCGGTCGTTCATCGCGCCAGAGATCTTCAACTGCAACGCCCCCGACACCGGCAACATGGAGGTGCTGCTCCACTACGGCAGCCCCGAGCAGCAGGAACGCTGGCTGGTGCCGCTGCTGGAGGGCGAGATCCGCTCCGCGTTCTGCATGACCGAGCCCGAGGTCGCCTCCTCCGACGCCACCAACATGGCCGCGACCGCCGTGGTCGACGGCGATCACGTGACCCTCAACGGGCGGAAGTGGTTCAGCACCGGGATCGGCCACCCGAACTGCCAGGTGATCATCTTCATGGGGCTCACCGACCCCGGCGCGCACCGGCACGCGCAGCACTCCATGGTGCTGGTCCCCAGGGACACCCCGGGTGTCACCGTCGAGCGGCTGCTCCCCGTGATGGGCCGGTACGACGAGCCGTCCGGCCACGGCGAAGTGGTCTTCGACAACGTCAGACTGCCGAAAGAGGCGGTCATCGCCGGGCCGGGACGCGGGTTCGAGATCGCCCAGGGGCGGCTCGGGCCGGGGCGGATCCACCACTGCATGCGTACGATCGGGCTCGCCGAGAAGGCGCTCGAACTGGCCTGTGAACGTGCCGCCTCACGCACCGCGTTCGGCAAGCCGCTGGCCAACCTGGGCGGCAACCGGGAGCGGATCGCCGACGCCCGGATCGCGATCAACCAGGCCAGGCTGCTGGTGCTGCACACCGCCTGGCTGCTCGACACCCGCGGGATCGCGGGCGCCCTGTCCGAGGTCTCGCAGATCAAGGTCGCCGTGCCGAACATGGCGCTCGGCGTGATCGACATGGCGATGCAGCTGCACGGCGGCGCCGGCCTCTCCGACGACTTCCCGCTCGCCGCCGCCTGGACCGGCGCCCGCTCCCTACGCCTCGCCGACGGCCCGGACGAGGTCCACCGCGGCGTCATCGCCCGCCTGGAGCTGACCCGCTACGGGATGACCCGCTGATGGAAGGCAAGACCGCGACTTCGGGAACGGATCTGCGCCCTGAGTGCGCGTACCGTTCCCCAAACAGCGCTCTTGGGAGGGGCGGGCGGTGACCGCGGAGGAGGCGAAGCGGGTCCGCGACGAGGACGCGTTCGACGTCACGGCGGTGGACGCCTGGCTCAAGGCCCAGCGCCCCGGCGTGCTCACGGGCACCCCGGAGGTACGGCAGTTTCCCGGCGGCGCGTCGAACCTGACGTACCTGCTGCGCTACCCGGACCGGGAGCTGATCCTGCGCCGGCCGCCGCGCGGCACCAAGGCGAAGTCGGCCCACGACATGCGCCGGGAACACCTGATCCAGTCCCGGCTGAAACCCGTCTTCGGGTACGTCCCCGAGATGGTCGCGCTCTGCACCGACGAGTCGGTGATCGGCAGCGACTTCTACGTGATGGAGAAGCTCGACGGGGTGATCCTGCGCAAGCAGCTCCCACCCGGCCTGACACTGACACAAGGGCAGGCGCGGCAGCTCTGCCTCGACCTGGTCGACCGCCTGGTCGAGCTGCACTCCGTCGACCCCGGCGACGTCGGCCTCGACGAGATCGGCAAGGGCGCCGGGTACGTACAGCGCCAGATCACCGGCTGGTGCGACCGCTACCGCAAGGCGCGCACCTGGAACGTACCGACGTTCGGGCACGTCATGGACTGGCTGAAGACCCACCAGCCCGAGGACGTACGCACCTGCGTGATCCACAACGACTACCGGCTCGACAACGCCGTGATCGACCCCGACAGCCTGAAGATCCAGGGGATCCTGGACTGGGAGATGGCCACCCTCGGCGACCCCCTGATGGACCTGGGCTGCACGGCCGCGTACTGGACGCAGGCCGACGACGGGCGGCTCGCCCTCACGCTGGCCCGCCAACCCACCCACCTGCCCGGCATGCTCAGCCGCGACGAGCTGGTCGACTACTACTGCGAACGCTCCGGTCTGCGCCCGGCCAACTGGACCTTCTACGAGGTGTACGGGCTGTTCCGGCTCGCGGTGATCGCGCAGCAGATCTACTACCGGTACCACCACAGGCAGACCCGCAACCCGGCCTTCAAACACTTCTGGATCTGGGTGCACTGGCTGCACCGCCAGATCAACCGACGACTCAAGGAAACGTAGTGGCCGTCATCTACCTGGTACGCCGGGCGCCAAGGTGTACGACAAGCTCTCCGAGCTGGGCGTACGCCAGTCCGCACTGCTCGGGGAGACGCTCAAGCAGCGGCTGCCCCGGATCGACCGGGTGGTACGCGGCTCCCATGTCCGGCACCGGGACACCGCCGAGGCGTGCCTGGCCGCGCTCGGCACCGACGCCACGGTCACCGTCGACGCCCGCTGGGACGAGTACGACGGCCGCGAACTGATCGAGCGCTACAACGCCTGGTACCGCCGGCGGTGGCTGCTGCAGCTGGACATGGCGCGTACCGGCAACCCGCGCCGCGCGTTCCAGGACATGTTCGACAAGGCGCTGGACCGCTGGCTGCGCGGCGGCGACGGCTACCGGGAGAGCTTCGAGGCGTTCTCGGCGCGGGCCTGCGGCGCGCTGGGAGAGCTGGGCGGCAGCCTCGGCTCCGACCAGACCGCGCTGGTGTTCACCTCCGGCGGCCCGATCAGTGCCGTCGCGGCAGACCTGCTCGGCGGCGGCCCGGACACCTGGCTGCGACTCAACCGGGTCTGCGTCAACGCCTCGCTGACCAAGGTGGTGCTGGGGCGGCGCGGCAGCACGCTGGTGACGTACAACGATCATTCGCACTTCGAAGCCGAGGGCCGCGAGCTGCTCACCTACCGATAGGGGTACGCAACCGATGCGGAAGAACATCCTGATCACGGGCGCCAGTTCGGGGCTCGGCGAGGGCATGGCGCGACTGTTCGCCGCGCGCGGGCGCAACCTCGCGCTGTGCGCGCGGCGTACCGACCGGCTAGAGGCGCTCGCGGCGGAGCTGACGGCGGCGTACCCGGAGATCACCGTGTCGGTGAAGAAGCTGGACGTCAACGACCACGACGCGGTGTTCACGGTGTTCCGGGAGTTCGCCGACGAGTTCGGCAGCCTCGACCGGGTGATCGTCAATGCCGGGCTCGGCAAGGGCCAGCCGCTCGGCACCGGCCGGTTCGACGCCAACAAGCAGACCGCCGAGACCAACTTCGTCGCCGCGCTGGCGCAGTGCGAGGCGGCGATGGAGATCTTCCGCAGGCAGAACGCCGGCCACCTGGTGATGATCTCGTCGGTCAGCGCGTACCGCGGGATGCCGAAGAACGTCACCACGTACGCCGCCACCAAGGCCGGAGTCGCCGCGCTCGCCGAGGGCCTGCGGATGGAGCTGCTGCGCAAACCGATCCAGGTCTCGACGATCTACCCCGGCTACATCCGCTCGGAGATGAACGAGCGGGTGGAGAACGCACCGTACATGGTGGACACCGAGACCGGGTGCCGCGCGATGGTGGCGGCGATCGAGAAGGAGGTCGGCAACGCGTCGGTGCCGTGGTGGCCGTGGGCGCCGATCGGCGTACTGATGCGCCACCTGCCGCTGGGCTGGGTCCGCAAACTGTTCTGACCGCCGCCGCTGTTCTGACCCCCGCCGCTGTTCTGACCCCCGCCGCTGTTCTGACCCCCGCCGCTGTTCTGACCGCCGCGGCCGGGCGGCCGCGGTCAGGAGGGGCCGTGGTTGGTGATGCGCTGGCGCACCTCGACCCGCTCGCCGTCGCGCTCGGCATATCCCTGGTACGCCTCGGCGCCCTCGTGGAACGTCCAGCCGCCGATCACCAGGCCGTCCACCGGCACCATCTCCCCCTTCTTGCGGAGTCCGAAGTGGACGTGGTCGCCGCTCGCCGAGCCGCCGCACGGCAGCTCCGATCCGATGTGGCCGAGGTAGTCGCCGCGCCGCACCGCCGTACCGTCGGCGCCGCCGTGGGTGTCGGTCATGTGGTAGTAGTCGGTGGTCAGCCCGTTGGAGTGGATCACCCGGATCAGGCCGCGTGAGGTGTTCTCGCTGCAGAACCGGTACATCCGCCCCGGTGCCGCCGCCAGCACCCGCCCGTCGCCACCGCTGAAGTCCAGCGAGTTGAAGGGACGCTTGTGGCCCGCCGCACCGTGCGGCCCGCCGCCCATCCACCACCGGTCACCGATCTTGAACGGCAGCATCAGCCCGGTACGCACCCCCGGCCCGGAGGTCGGGCTACCGGTGGGACCCGGCGTGGGGCTGGTGCTCGGGCTGCCGGTGGGGCCGGGTGTGGGGCTGCTGCTCGGGCTGGGTGTGGTCGGGCTCGGGTCGGCGCCGGTCGGGCTCGGGGTAGGTGCGGTCGGGCTCGGGCTGCCGGGGGACATGGTCGGCCGGGGGCTGCTCGGCGACGGGGCCGGACTGCCGGTGGGAGCCGCGGTGGGGCTGGGGCTGGTCGGGCGGCCGGGCAGCAGTGGTGGCAGCGGCGGCAGCTCCGGCAACGGCAGCAGCGCTGCCCGCTGGTTCGCCGCGAACAGCTCCTTCTCATCGCCGCTGACCACGCTGCCCGGCGCCTGCTTCGCGAGCGTGACGAACTCCGGCGTACCGTCCAGCGCCACCTGCCAGCCGGCCGCGGTGCGCCGTGCCACGTACAGCGCCGCCTCCGGGCCGGCATGGCCGTCGATGCCGCGCGGCACCGGGATCACCACGGTGCCGAACCGCCACCGGCCGGCGGCCCCGGAGCGCTTCGGCTCCACCTGCGGCTCGGGGAGGGCGTACCGGCCGTACCCGGTGCGGGCCGCGACACCACGTACGTCGAGCATCGTGGTCGCGACCGCTTCACGCAGGTCGCCGCGGCGTACGTCGGCGGACGACGGCAGCATCGCCACCGTCCCGGCGGCGAGCGTGCTGAGCGCGGCGATCGTCAACAGATTGCGGGTACGGATCCGCATCGGCGGGAATCCTCCATCGGGGGCGCGAAGGTGGCGAGGCGACTGAATGTAGACGGGACGAAACCGCCCAGCCAGACCCGTTGACCCGATACCGGCCAGGGTTACCGTTTCGTGTCAAAAGACCCGAAACAGGCTCGCAAAGTGGAGACTGAGCCGAGCCGCGATGAGTTCGCGTCGCGACACCGGTCTACCTTCGCGACACCCCCACACGAGGAGGCACCGATGGACACGACCGTCGAGCAGACCACCACCGCGCCAGGCAAGGCGGCGCTGATCACCGGCTGGGTGATCACCGGCCTGGTGATCGCGTTCCTGCTGTTCGACTCGACCATTCACATCCTGAACATCGAGATGGTGCAGACAGCGACCGCCGACCTGGGCTTCCCGCCGTGGACCGCGCCGGTGATGGGTTGGCTGCTGCTGGTCGGGATCGTGCTGCACCTGGTCCCGCGCACCGCGCTGCTGGGAGCGATCTGGCTCTCGGCGTACCTGGGTGGTGCCCTCGCGGCGCAGCTGCGGCTCGAAGCGCCGCTGTTCTCCACCCTGCTTTTCAGCGTGTACGTCGGCGGCCTGCTCTGGCTCGGCTTCTACATCCGCGACGCCGGCGTACGCCGCATCCTCCCGCTACGCCAGGACTGAGCGCGGGCTTCCAGGAGCCCGCTGAACCGCGGGCTGCTAACCGACGGGGCGGATCATGCAGGTCAGCCGGGCGGTGCAGACCGCCCGGCCGGCCTCGTCGGTAATCTCGATGTGGTACGTGGCGAGCGTGCGCCCCAGATGCAGCGGCGTCGCCACCCCGGTCACCACGCCCGAGCGGGCCGACCGGTGGTGCGTCGCGCTGATCTCGATGCCGACCGCGTACCCGTCGGGGAGCGCGTGCAACGTGGCTCCGGTCGACCCCAGGGTCTCGGCGAGCACGCAGGAGGCCCCACCGTGCAGCAGCCCGAGCGGCTGCACGTTGCCCTCCACCGGCATCGTGCCGACCACCCGCTCGGCGCTTGCCTCGGTGATCGTGATCCCCATCGTGTCCGCGAGCTGCCCGTCCCGCGGCAGCAGCGCGGCGAGCTGGTCCTGCGCGTCCTGAGCCATGTCCGTCACCCTGGGGACGGTACGCCCTGCGGGCATGACGCATCTGCGGCGGTGGTCACACCGCCGCAGTCGGCCGCGCGGCCGTCAACTGGTCCGGAGCGGACGCAGGGGGTGTGCGTCGTGTTCGGCGTTGGACAGGCCGTAGAAGTGGTGCAGCTTGTCCTCGTCGTCGGGCAGCACCACACCGTCGTGCATGGTCACCTTCGGCGTACGGTTCACCAGCCGGCGCTCGTACGGCACGTCCACCCGCTGCTTGACGACCTGCGCCTCTTCCAACGGCACCAGCCGCCGCTTCACCAGCCCGGTGCGTACCTCGATCCACTCCGGCTGGCTGGACTCGTCGTCGAGGTACACGTCGGTCAGGGTGCCGATCCGCTCCCCGCCGACGCCGTACACGGTGCCACCGACCGCACCCCGCAGGTGCTCCAGATCCAGATGAACTTCTCGCATGGAGCGTTACTACCCAGAACCGGACGTAGCCACACCTCGAACGTTTGCGCAGGTTGGTGACACGAATCGGGGATCAGCAGGGCAGGATCTACACCTACCTTCAATGCAACGGGCAACACCGACAGGGGGCACGATCATGAGCGAGGGTTACGACAACATCGACGTCAACGGCGACGGTCAGGTCGACGACGTGATGCTGGTCAGCCACACCGACGGCAGCCAGTCGATGGCCGTGGACACCGACCACGACGGCCTCGCCGACATGGTCGCCCACGACACCGACGGTGACGGCGACGCCGAACACGTCCAGTACGACATGGACAACGACGGCAAGCTGGAGACCGTGGTCAGCGACGCCGACAACGACGGCATCGCCGACACCGTGGCCTCCGACACCAACGCCGACGGCCTGGTCGACACCGTCGCCCGCGACACCAACCAGGACGGCGTGATCGACACCGCCGTACAGGACACCGACTACGACGGCACGGCCGACACCGTACTGGTCGACACCGACCACGACGGCGCGACCGACACCGTGGGCCGCGACACCGACGAGGACGGTGACGTGGACGTGGTGGAGATCGACACCGATGACGACGGCACCGTGGACGCGGTGGTCGACACCGCCGACACCACCAGCACCGCCACCAAGCCGCAGTAGAGCCGCTGTAACCGCGTCATCGACGGTCAGTAAACCCGTCACATAGATAACCGCACCACCATGAGCACGGACCCGGGTGGAGGCCTGACCCGCCCGGGTCCGTCGCCGTGTGGGTCAACGGCGGCGGTCGAGGAACGCGGTCATCCGGGCGCGCTTCTCCTCGTCGTCGAAGAGGAGGGCCTGCGAGGTCAGCTCGATCTGGGGGTGGGCGGCCTCGGGGGCGTCGACGGCGAGCTTCGAGAGCCGCAGTGCCAGTGCCGAGCCTTTCGCGATCTCGTCCAGCAGCTCGTGTGCCGCCGGCAGCAGCTGCTCCGGCGTGGTGACCCGGCTGACCAGGCGTACCGCCAGCGCTTCCTCGGCGGGCATCCGCCGGCCGGTGAACAGCAGCTCCTTGGCCAGCCCTTCGCCGACCAGCCGCGGCAACCGGTACGTCGCACCCGCGCCCGCGATGATCCCGAGCCGCACCTCGGGCTGCCCGAAGAACGCCCGGTCGGTGCAGATCCGCAGGTCGCACGCGTACGCCAGCTCGGCGCCACCGCCCAGCGCCGGCCCGTCGACCGCGGCCAGGGTGGGCAGCGGGAGCGCCAGGATCCGGGCGAACAGTCCCTGGTTGATCGCGGCCAGCGCGTCGCGGCTGGTGCGCTCGCGCAACTGCGCGATGTCGGCGCCGCCGGCGAAGACCCCGTCCGCGCCGCCGGTGAGCAGCAGCAGCTTCGGGTCGCGCTCCAGCCGTCCGCAGACCTCGTGCAGCTCGGCGACCATCTCCGCGTCGATCGCGTTGCGCCGCTCCGGCCTGGCCAGCGTCACCACCAGCCGGTCCTCACACTCCTCGACCCGCAGCGACGCGAACCCCGTCACGGCTCGACCCCCGTCACGGCTCGACCTTCTTGCCGTCGACCCAGCGGTAGAAGCCCTCGCCGGACTTGCGGCCCAGCTTCCCCGCCTCCACCATCTCCTCCAGCAGCGGCGGCGGGGCGAAGCGCTCCCCGTACGCGGCGGCGAGGGTACGGGCGATGTCCAGCCGTACGTCCAGCCCGACGATGTCGGTGAGCTCCAGCGGGCCGACCGGGTGCCGGTAGCCCAGTACCATCGCCTTGTCGATGTCGGCGGGGCTGGCCACCTCGTCGGCGACCATCCGGATCGCCTCCAGCCCGAGGGTGACCCCGAGCCGCGAGGTGGCGAAGCCGGGCGCGTCGCGTACCACCACAGGGTCCTTGCCGAGCAGCGCCGCGAGCCGTAGCGCCGCCTGCCGGGTGGCGTCGGAGGTGCCCGCACCGAGCACCACCTCCAGCAGCGGCATCGACCACACCGGGTTGAAGAAGTGCAGGCCGCAGAAGCGTTCCGGGGCGGCCAGGCCGACCGCCAGCTCGCCGATCGCGATGCTGGAGGTGTTGCTGGCGAGCAGTGCCGGCTGCCGGGCCTCGGCCTCGGCGAGCACCGCCCGCTTCAGGTCGCGCCGTTCCGGCACCGCCTCCACGATGACGTCCGGCCCGGCGGCGACCGCCGCCAGCGATTCCACGGTGGACAGCCGGGCGCGTGCCGCACGAGCCTGCTCGGTGGTGAGCCTGCCCCGGGCCACCGCCTTGTCCCATACGCCGTCCAGGGTGGCCAGCGCCGCCGCCGCCCGGTCGGGGTCCAGCTCCACCACCTCGACCCGGCAGCCCGCGTTCGCCGCCACGTATGCGATGCCGGCACCCATGGTGCCCGCACCCACCACCACGAACCGCTCTGTCACGGCCCCGAGCCTGCCACAGCCCCCCCGCCGCCCCCGACCGGGTTGCCCGCCCCGGCCCGGCCACGACACCAGGCCGCCGCACGCGCCAGGCCGACACGAAACGCCCGGCGAGGCGAAAGAGCGGGGCCCGGCG
>JBOGDE010000205.1:0-10416 GCA_050701695.1 Micromonosporaceae bacterium | reverse complement strand
GGTCGACACCTGCCCCGAAGGCGTGATGATCCGCTGGCTCGACGCGGACTACATGCGGGAGGACGGCCAACGCACCCCCGAGCTCCAGTTGGCCGAGGACCGGCAGCACGACCTGCTGCGCGGCATCCTCCACGACGCCGGCCACACCACCAGCACCTACCGCTACCCCGGGATCTTCGTCCCCTCTCCAACACCGCAGCCGGTACCCGCACCCCGGGACCTCGTGCTCGACGATCCCTGGCCATAGACCACACCCACTCACCGTTGGCGACCTCACCCCGGTAATCCCCTCCCTGGGCTAGGGTCGGTCGTCATGGAGCAGCGTGGGCCGTGGACTCGGCACCACACCGAGACCCTGATGCGACGGCGGTTCTTCTCGGTGCTGTCAGACTCGGTCACCACCCCGGCCGGTGCCGCCGGGGTCTACGACCACGTCGACGCGCCAGATCTGGTACGGGTCGCGGCGCTGACCGGCGATGGCCGGGTGTGGATCGTGCGGCAGCACCATTACCTGCCCGACGCCGTGCTGTGGCAACTACCTGGTGGTGGCGTGGACGCCGGTGAGTCTCCACAGCTGGCCGCCGTCCGGGAGTTGCGTGAGGAGACCGGCACCACCGCTGGTCGGTGGCGCCAGATGGGCTCACCCTGGCCGATGCCGGGCCTCACGTGTTCCCGAACGCATCTGTTCATCGCCGAGGACCTCGCCGCTGGTACCGCCCAGCCCGAACAGGTCGAGGCTGACCTGATCGCCGAACCAGTCCCGGTCGAGCAGGCGGTCGCCGCCGCGCTGGCCGGTGAGGTCGGATGCGCTGTTTCGGCGTACCTGCTGTTGGCCGCCGCAACCGGCCGACGAGCGGCGTAACCCAGATCAGCACGAAGGCAGGTCGCGTAGCCCCGGCGGCTGGTTCACGTTCCCGCCGGCGGCGCCGTCCTGTCGTCGGTGATAGCTGCCAGTACCCGCAGTTCCGGCAGCACGCGAGTCAACAGGTCGGTGCCCTCCTCGTACATGCCGCCATCGATGGTGGCCAGGGCGTAGGCCAGCCGGTTGTAGGTGCCGCGATAGTTGATGGTGAACTCGCACCCTTCCGGTTCGCCGAGGCCATCACGGACCCTGTTGGCCGCCGCGCGGACCTCCTTACGGGCGCGGACCTCATCACGGTGGTTGCCTCGTGCACGCAACTCCAGCAGCAACTCTTCCCGTGCACGCAACACCTGCAGCAACTCTTCCGCAGCCTGACAGGCGCTGCGGGCGGCCACCAGGGCCAGGCTGTCGCTGCTCACGCCGGTGGCCCCGGCAAAGCCCGGGCATTGCCCGCCTGGTGAAGGGCTGGCAACGCCGAACGCAGCAGCCGCGCCGCGGCTCGGAGATCGCCAGCGTCTACCGCACCGATGCCCGAGAGCAGATCCGCGTCCTCACGCGGCAACACCCGATCCAGGCGCGCCCGCACGACCCGGTCACTGGTCACCACGTCGCGGGCATGGTCGGCCAGGTCACGCACCACCAACCGGTCCTCGCCACGATCGATCGCCTCCAGTACCGGCAGGCACGCCAGATACACCTCGCCGGCCACTCGCCGCTGCGTCGATCTCCGGGTCCACTCCACGATGGCAGGTTAGCCGCTCGGCCCAGTCCATCCACGTCGTTCCCGCCGTGGGACGGGACAGTTCACAGCACGCGACCGGATTCCCGCCGATCGCTGAAGGCCCCAGACGCTGCGGTGATCAGCTACTGCGCGGCGGTTGGTGTCGAGGGTTGGCGGGGCGGCACCGGCCAGCCAGCCCCGGAACCCCCTGGGTCGGCAGCCTCACCCGGCCCGACCCCCGGTCAGCGCATCGCCAGCGGCGCGACTCCCTTGCACCCCGCCCAGCGGCCGGCCGGACGTTCCGCCAAGTGCCCCCCGACACGCGCCGACCTCCTCGCATAGCATTGCGCTCGTGCGGGCGGCGAAGGAGTACTCCCCGTACCCGCCTTCGCCGCCCGTACCCTGACGTCGACGCACCCATTGGCCCGGCCGCCGCCAAGCTCAACCCCCTCATGCCCCCCGGGTGCCGCCGCCCGCCGCAGCGAAGGAGGTTCCGTGGTCTCCGAACAGACGCTGGTCAGGGTGCAGGCCGAGCTGCTGCCGATACTGCGTGGCGCGATCGGGGAACGTGATGCTCGACGAGATCTGATCACAGTCGACGGCGAAACCGGTCCCGGATGGCTGTTCTATGAACGCACCGTCATGACCGACGCAGTCAACGCACGCCGTCACGAGCAGGGCCTCGCCGCAGTGACGACAAGGGACATCGCCGATGCCGATGGATGCGCCGCCGGCCACGCCGACTACGTCACCAAGTTCACGCTCTACTGCGCGGAACTGGTTATGGCGGCGCCGACTCCCGCCGATCCCCCGGCGTACCAGCCACAGCAGGCACCGCGCGCGTAACGGTGTTCCGCACGTCAGCCGCCGGCGCTGTGCCGTGGCGTGTAGTCCCCGACCGCATCGACGCAACCGGCTCGCAGGATTGGAGCACCACTCGATGCACGATCAGGTAGACCATCGTCGCCACCCGTGCGCCGAGTGTCCGTGGCGCACCGACGTCGACCTGAGCAACTTCTCCGACGCCGACTTCGCCAAACTCGCCGCCAACAACGGGCTCCCCGGCCACGAAGCCACAGTGGACACGCCGATGATGGCCTGTCATCGGGACCACGCCGGCACCGCGCACCCGAGGCGACTGTGCGCCGGATGGTTGGCCGTGGTGGGCCGCGACCACCTCAGCGTCCGCCTCAAGGTACTCGCCGGGAAGTTGCCCGACGACGTGCTCGACGCTGGACCCGACTGGCCACGCCTGTACAGCGACCTCGATGAAATGCTCGACCACCGGCCGGGCCCCAAACAGAACGGTGACCCACCCGCGGTCCGGCGGCGGGCACAGCTCAAGGCAGCCACCCCCGCCGAACACCACCTCCTCGCCCCGACCAGAGATCATTAGCACATATGTTCTAATAGAGCTATGGGCGAGCTATTCGAGCGGGGCGTGGATGCCCCCGCAGCTGGTGATCTCGCGGCGGTGTCCGACGAGGCGCTGGTGCGTGAGATCCAGGCGGCGGCGCAGGACGCGCTGGCCGCGGCGGAGGCCGCCAGGTCCGGTGGGACGTCGGCGCGGCCGTGGGACGTGCTCAGCGAGGACGAGTACGCGGTGTTCGCGGCGATGCGTGACAGGCTTGCCGCCCTGCCGAGCGACGCCGGGGTGGCGACGGTGGTTGCCGCGGTCGAACGGGTCCTGAACCCGTGGTGGCCGGTGGAGACGGTGCGTGAGTCGGTCGAGCGGCTGCGGTACGCCGCGATGCGTCTACCGCAGGAGGTGCAGACGGAGCGTTTGTTCTCCCGTGAATCCTCGACCCGGCCCGGGTCGGCATCATCCGGCCGGTCGCCGGCTTCCAGGGTACTTGGCGCCCGTCGACCGGATACGACCGGGGTCGAGTACTCCTGATCACCAGGCCCGCCTGGATAGAGGGGGATGCTGGCAGCACCTGGCCAGCCAGGCTGCCAGTTGCGGTCGAGGCGCGTCGTTTCCCGGTGTCACGGTTCCCGGTTCTCACGCGGCCGTGCCGGCGGCCTTCAGGTAGTCGATCAGCTCCTGTGACCCGGCTGCCCTGGCCAGCACTGTCACCCCGGCCGTGTCGGCGGCGTTGACGTCGGCTCCTGCTTCGATGAGTACGTCGAGCAGCCTGCGGGACAGGCGGAGGTTGAAGGCGTCCGCCGCGGCGGTGACCAGCAGCATCAGCGGCGTCTGGCCCCAGTGGTCGGCGAGGTCGACGATCGCGCCGCCTGCCAGCAACGCCTTGAGCACCCCGGCATGCATGTCGGGGACCTGGTCGGTGACCGCCCACATCAACGCGCTGCGCCCGTGGTAGTCCTGCGCGTTGACATAGGCATCAGCGTTCAGGAGTTGGTTGACCATCTCCGGGCTGCCGCTACCGGGGTGGAACTGCGGGTCCACCGCCCACATCAGCGGCGACTTGCCCTTGGTGTCCGGGTCGTTGGGATCCGCGCCGGCGGCGAGCAGGGGCGGCACGGCCCGCCGGGCGGAGCTGGCCGCGACGATCAGTGCGGTCTCTCCCAGCCCACCGTGGATCGACAGGTCCGGCCCTCGCTCGAGGAGGACCTGAAGGGTCTCGGGGTCGCGGCCGAGAACCGCCTGCATCACCGCGGTGCGGCCGCTGCTGTCCTGCGCGTCGATGTCCGCGTGGGCGTGGAGAATCGCACGGACCACCGCGGTGCGGCCGTGCGTGCCGGCCGCGAGCATCAACGGGGTTCTGCCGGCGAAGTCACGCGCGTCGACATCGGCGCCTTTCCCGAGCGCGGCGATGACGTCTTCGGGCGTGCCGGATTCTGCCGCGGACAGCAGCAGCTGGTTCAGGTTCTCGGTCACTGTCGCTTCCCTCCACACCGGACTCAGGAACTGATCACGGGTACCGCACGAAGCTGGCTCGGGCGCCGTCGAACTTGTCAGATCGCCAGCTGTGCGACGACCGGTGCGTGGTCGGAGTCTCGGGCTTCGCGCCGGGCGGCGGGGTCGTCGTCAACGGACGGCAGCCCGTCGTCGTGGTGGTTGCCGGTGCGCACACTGTCGATCTTCTGCAGGAGTGCCCGGCTGACCAGGATGTGGTCGATGAGTTCACCACGGCCCCGGTAGACCCGGCTGAACCGCTCGGCTTCCGGGATCAGCGGTGCCAGGTTCCACAGCCGCCACGGGTCGCCCTTGTCGGGTCGGGTCTCGCCGGGTGTTCCGATCTCGGAGCCACCCGGCCCGTGCAGGATCTGGGTCGTCGCCGCGGTCGCCTCGTCGTTGAGGTCGCCCATCACCACCAGGTGCTCGCGGTCGCCGTGGCCGGCGAGCAGGTCGTCGGCGAGCGCGCGGACGGTGACGGCTTCGGCGGCGCGGCGATACAAAGCGTAGGCGGCGTAGCGGGCCCGTTCACCCTCGTCGCGGGGCGCGAACCGCCTCCTGCCGCCCGGGCCGGGTGGGAAGGTGAGCAGTTTCGACTTCAGGTGACATGTCACGACCGTCAACGCGGTACCCGAACCCGGGGCGGTGAGGCGGATGGCCAGGGCGCCGCGACCCATCGCGGTGGTCAACTTGTGCGGGTCGTCGTCGGCCTGCAACGGCGCCAACTCCTCCGGGAACACCGCCGTGTCCGCCACAACCTGCAACCGGTGGCGGGACAGGAACCCGACCCGGATCGGGTGATGCTTGTCGAAGTGCGCCGACAGCACCGAGTACCAGGACCCGCCGAGCCGGTCGGCCAGGTCGGTGAAGGCGTCCTCGTCACCGACCTCCTGCACCGCCAGCACGTCCGGGGCCATGGCGGTGACCCGCGCGGCCAGAGCGTCGAGTTTCGCCTCGTAGTCCGCCTCGGCCTTCGGACCGAACTCGCCGCCCGGTCGGAACAGGTTCTCCACATTCCACGTACCCACCGTGAACATGACCACTACCCCCAGTCGCGGCTCTCGTCATCGACAGGGTGGCACTCGCGGCGTAATACCGCTGTCCGGTAGGCGACCGACCTCCCGGCCGGGCGCGACAGCGTGAGTGCCCAGACACAAGCCGCAAACGGGTTCGGGTGGCGAAACGCAAAGGGGGGCGACTACGTGTGCGGTTCCGGCCCCGCCGCGCTGCGGGTACGGAGGACGCACATGGTTGTGTGGCGGGCTTCTTGAAGTGTCGGCACGACGAGCTGGCGCGCCACCGCGATCCTGCAGGCAGGGATCGGTGTGGCGCGCCAGCTCAGCTCGTCCGGCTAGTTCTTCACCGCCGCCAATGCGGTGCGTGTCTTGGGTCGGTGTCGGTCCACTGAGCGGGGACTGACGCCGGCCAGGGCGGCGATTTCGTCGTTGGTGGCGGTCGGGTTGTTGTGGTGCGCCGCCACGACAAGTTCGGCGGCGCGGGCGCGGTGTTGGCGCCTGCTGGTCTGGCGTCGTTGCTTGGCGGTCTGGGGCCTGTGTGGCGCGCCAGGTTCCGCCGTGGCGGGTGAGGCGGTGGTGCGGCGCCGAGTGGGCCACATCAGCTCTACGGCGAACAGCAGCACTACTGGTGCGGCGCCGGCGACGATTCGGCCGCCGAGTGCGGGGTCGGCGGATGCGATGTTGGCGGCCAGGGACGCGGCGAGCCCGAACCAGAACGCGGCTCGCGCCCAGGGGTCGGGTTTGGTGCCGGTGTGGCGGGCCTGGGCGATGGTGGCGGCGGCCAGGAACATCAGCGCGTCGACGGCGAAGGGCAGGATGTAGGCGACGTCTGGTCGTTCGCCGTAGCGCAGTGCCACCGCCACGATGTGGAAGTAGCTGGCGTAGGCCGCCACCAGAGCGATGACGCCGGCGGACAGGCGGCGCAGTATCTCGACACTCATGGGAGGGTTGGTCCTCTCACTTGGCGGTCGATAGCTTGGGTCGGTGTCGACAGCGGCGGGTTGGGTCAGGTGCGCCTGCGGCGTTTGAGCGCGGCCTCGGCGGCGCGGATGGCGAGGCTGTCGTCCTCGACCGCGTGCAGGTTCGGGTTGTGGGCGAAGTCGAACACGATCGCGGCGGGCATGTGCTCGCTCTCGTGCCCGGCGATGAGCGCTGCGGGTTCGCCCCGGTGGCCGGGCGGGGTGGTGAACACCCTGACCTGGCGGTCGCGGCGGTCGTCGGGGCGGCCGAGGCGGAAGACCGCGCCGGTGCGTGGGGCGTAGGCCCACAGGGTGCCGATGTCCTCGCCGGTGCCGACTGTTGGGACGTGTTTGCGGGTCCAGGCCATGACCTGTCCCTTCTTCGATGGGGGTCTCTGGTGCGTTGACGGGTTCAGTGGTGGCTGCGGAGACGGTGTTCGGTCTCGGTGATCTCCCGGTTGACGGTGGCCAGGTCGGCCATGAGCCGCTCTCGGCGGCTTTCCAGGCTGGTCAGCTGGTCAATGACCGCCTGGCGGCGTGACTCGCTGCGCCAGTGCGGGTGCTGTTGCTCGAAGGGGGTGAGCACGTCGACTTCGGTGATCTTGTTGAGGTGGTCGTGGGTGACGGTGCGCCATGAGACGGGGCTGCCGTTGTCGGTGCGCCACCCGGGTGACCCGGCGTCGAAGTCACGCGCCCAGGGACTCTCGCGGTCCCCAGCTTCGAGGTTGAGGCGGTAGTAGACCTGGGTGAGGGTGTAGGTGCGTTTGCGGATGGTGATCTCGCCGGTGACTTCGACGCGGTGTTTGAGGTGTGTGCCGCTGAAGCTGCGGGATTCGGTGCTGGCGATCACGCGTACGGTCAGCTGTCCGCCTGGCACCGGGTAGTCCTGGTGCATCGCTGTTCCTTCCTGCTAGCGGTGGCGGCGCGGACGGTCTCCCTGCGGCTGCGCGAACTGGTGGGCGACTGCCGGATCCGCCGATCGGCGCGGAAAGGCAGCGGCGTCCGCACCCTGGTGGTGTGGACGCCGCTGCCGGTGGGTTCAGAGCCGGTAAGTGCGCGCGGTGTTGCGAGTGATGGACCAGACGTAGAACTTGCTGTGCCGGGTCGCGTCGCTGTGATCGCTCATCCACGCGTACGCCGGCTCGTGGTTACCCTGGTCGTCTTCGCGAGCCCAATGGCTGTGGTCGCCGCAGGCGCGGCACTCGGTCATCACGTACCGCACGTGCGGGGCGTTCGCGTCGATGCCCTCTGCGGGGAGGCCCGGCATGATCTCCTCGGTCATATCCGGTCCTCCTCCCCGGTGAGCAGCGCCGCGCCGGCGCGGTCGAGCATGTCGCGCAGCGCCTTGTGTAGGGGCAGGTCGTAGTGGCCCTGCTGGCAGTACCAGTCCTGTCTGGGTGTGGTGGGCGCGAACACGTGCCAGGTCACGTAGTCGGTGCCGTACGGTGGCTCGGCTCGCTCGACGGTGACCACCCACTCCCCCGGCCGGGCGGACAGTCCGTTGCCGTGGATGACCGGTAGCACTGCCACCACCGGGTAGCCGTTGAGTCGGGTCGGTGGCAGCCGGTCATTGGCATGCCTGACCGAGATGTTGGGGTCGACGTGGTCGTCGCCGTGGTACTGGTGGCGGATCAGCTCGCCGATGCCGTGTATCAAGGCGTCCGCGGTGACCTCATCGGGCACCGTCACGGTGATCATCATTCGTTGACTCATGGGTCGTTGCTCCCTTGTTCAGTGCGTGACTGGTCGTGGTCGCGGCCGGCAAGCCGGGTCTGGCTGGTTGGGGCGGCCGAGGTGGACCGCGACGATCGCGGCGGAGTCGATGAGAAGGACGACGACCGCGTCGCCTTCGCCTGCCTGAGGCGGTTTCGCGACTGCACCTGC
Source organism: Micromonosporaceae bacterium (assembly GCA_050701695.1). Classification (GTDB taxonomy): domain Bacteria; phylum Actinomycetota; class Actinomycetes; order Mycobacteriales; family Micromonosporaceae; genus WHSM01. Next base: position 2,117 of record JBOGDE010000205.1, on the reverse strand, counting down.
CCGGTCGGCAAGGCTCTACGCGAATGCGTCTTCCCGCCTCAGGCGAGATCATGATCGTCATCAGTCGCCGCTGGATGAGTGTGCAGCGCTGGTGCGGTTGTCGCGGGTCGGTCGGTGTCGGCGCGCAACAGGCGGTACGCGTGCGCGGCGAGGCAGTGTTGTCGGGCGCTGAGGCTGTCCGGGTCCTCGTAGAGGGCTTCGGCGGCGGTGCGGACGAGCGCCTCGATCTCGTCGTTGGTGAAGGCGCTGCTGATGCGTGCGGTGTTGGCTGCCGGTGGCCCGGTGCGGGCGGTGTCGGCGGATTCGGTGATGGCGGCGAATCGGTCGGCGAGGCGGGCGTATCGCGCGGCTCGGTCTTCGCCGATGTCGCTGATCGCCTGGTAGCCGCTGGGGCTGGGCGGCAGGTCGATGCTTTCGGGTCGGATCGCCGTGGCCGCGGCTGGCTTGCCGGCCGCGTGGCGTGCCGCGGCACCGGCCTGGGTCCATCGCCGGCGCGCCGCCGATAGTGCTTCGGTGATGGCGCGGGCGTCGGGGGTGGACACGATGACGGCGAGTAGGTCTTCGCTGGGTTGTGGCTGCCACAGCAGGGGGCCACCTGCGGCGGGGTCGATGTCGCGCAGGCGGACCTGTGGCCGGGTCCCGTCGAGGTTCGGCGGGTCGTCCTGGTCAGGGTCGTAGATCGTGACGTGGTTGCCGCCGGCTTCCTTGGCCCGGTACATAGCGGTGTCCGCGCACGCGAGCGCGTATCGGGGGTCGTGGTCGGTGGTGGCGATGCCGACGCTCGCCCGCGGCTGCAGCCGGTGGCCGGCCACGAGGGCGGGGCCGCACATCGCCGCGCCGATGCCGGTGGCCAGTTCGGCGGGGCTGGTGTGGGTGGCGATGATGACGAACTCGTCGCCGCCGAGGCGGGTCAGCAGCCCACCGGTCGGTACGGCGCGGGTGAGGCGGTACGCGACTGCGGTCAGGTACTGGTCTCCGGCGGCATGACCGAGGTTGGCGTTGACCGCGTGCAGGCCGTCCACGTCGGCCAAAGCCACGGTCACTTTCGCGCGACGGCGTGCCGCGGCACGCAGCGCGGCGTCGGTGGCGGCGCGGCCGGGCAGCCCGGTCAGCGGGTCACGCCCGGCCGCGTCGAGGCGTGCCCGCAGATCGAGGCGGCCAGTGAGGTAGGCAGCCGCGCAGGCTGCGCCGCTGAACGCGGCGGCGGCGAAGGTGGCTGGGTGCTCGACGAACGCCGCCGCGGCGGCGGTCAGCGCAGCGGCGGCGGCCACGAGCCACGAGCCACGAGAGCGCGCTAGCCGCTGTGACCGCGGTCATCTCCGCGACCAACTCCTCGCGTCCGTAGCTGTGAGAGGCGAACCCGTCGTGGTTGTTGGCGGTGGAACGGTTGAGGCGGGAGGGGTGGCCGGTGGAGTGGCCCAGTTCGTGGTACGCGGTGGCGTACCACTCGGTGGCGGTGGTGAACGCCGACCGCCGGGGTAGGTGGATGCTGTCGGTCGACGGGCGGTAGTAGGCACGGAGGCCACCGTCAGCGGTGATCGTGGGAGGGTTGCGGTAACCGTCGATGATCTGCTCAGCAGCGGCGACGCGGTCCGCGTCGGTGATCGGGCGAGTCGCCTCTGCTGCTTGTTGCTCCGTGGCGGTCTTGGCGGGCAGTCTGACACCGGTGGCCTGTTCGAGGTTCCAGACCCGGTAGTACCGCAGTAGCGGGATCTGCCTTTCCACCAGGTCGCCGTCGGCATCGGGCTCGCGGACCTGACGCATTCGCCAGAACACGATCACCGATCCGCGTTCGCCTTTGCCGACGCGGCCACCGAGCTGTCCGACCTGCCTGAACGTCAGCCAGTACGGGGTGCCGCGTCCCTGGGCCAGCAGCAGGAACACATTCACACCCCGGTAGCGGTACCCGGTGGCGGCGTTGCGGGGAGCGCTCAGGTCTACCGTCCACGGCTGACGCCACGGCGCGAGACCGGACTCCAGGATTCTGATGACCTCCTCGGTCACCATCTGGTACACGGTGCTGTTACTCATTGCATCCGCCTCCTCGGCGAAACTGGCTCGCGGCGCTCTGCAGGGGGCCGGCGCGGCCGTCACGCCCTGCCTGGGCGCAACCGCAC
>JBOGDE010000204.1:0-10467 GCA_050701695.1 Micromonosporaceae bacterium | reverse complement strand
GCGGCAAAACGCGGCTGGCTCTAGGAGCCCGCTGAACAACCCACTGGCCGGCCGCGCCGGACCCATTTGCCGACCGGCGGCGTTGGAGATTCGCCCGAATACAACACCGGTATTCGGACAAATCTCCGCCTTGCCGGATCGCCAAATGTGCCTCGGCGCGACTCGACCGGGGTTGTTCAGCGGGCTCCTAGCCCCGCCACGGACCGCCCGGGCGTTTCAGCAGAGGCAGCGCGGCAGCCAGCCCAGCGGGTTGACCGGGGTGCCGTTGAGGCGTACCTCGAAGTGCAGGTGGTTGCCGGTGGACGCGCCGGTGGTGCCGACCCGGCCGATCAGCTGGCCGCGACTGACCCGCTCGCCGTACGAGACCGCGATGGACGACTGGTGCGCGTAGCAGGTGGCGAGCCCGCGCCCGTTGTACAGCCCGTGGTAGACGCAGGTGTAGTTGCCGTACCCGCCGTTCCAGCCCGCGCGGAACACCCGGCCGCTGTCGGCGGCCCGGATCGGGTTGCCGCCGGGGGCGGCGATGTCGACGCCGGCGTGCAGCTGCCACACCCGGTAGTACGGGTCGTATCTGGAGCCGAAGTCGCTGGATTTCCAGCCCTGGGTCGGCATCAGGAAGTGTGCCCCTGATCTGCGTTTCACCGCCCCACCGCCGGCGGCTTTGTCCTTGTCGGCCAGGGCGCGGATCTCGGCTTCGATCCTGGCGCTCTCGCGCTGCAGCTCGCGGTAGCGCTCCAGGCTGGCCTCGCGCTCCTCCGCCGCGACGGCGAGCGCGGTCTTGCGCTTGGCGACCAGGCTCTGCACCGCCTCGGCGGCGCGTACCGCGGCCTCCTGGGCGGCTTTGGCCGCGCCCAGCGCCTGGTCGGCGGCGCGCTTGGCGGCGTCGGCCTTCCGTTTGGCGAGTACGGCGGCGTTCTGCTTGTTCTTCGACTCGTGCCGCAGCGCGATCACCTTGTCCAGCGCGGCCTTCTGGCTGGCGGCGACCTCGTCGAGCAACGCCATCCGGTCGGCGAGATCGGACGGTGAGCGAGCGTCGAGCAGCGAGTTGAACCCCACCGCGCCACCGCCTTTGTACGCCGCGGAGACGAACGCGCCGACCCGCTCCCGGGCGGTGGTCACCTGCTCCTCGGCGGCCCGGTACTCCTTGTCCGCGGCGGCGACCGTGCGCTTGGCGGTCTCGGCCTCGCGCCGGGCGCGTTCGGCGGCGACCTCGGCCGCGGCCACCATGCCGCGCGCCTCGGCGAGTTTGGTCCGGGCCCCGGGGAGCTTCTGGTTGGCCTCGGTGTAAGAGGCCGCGGCGCCCTTCGCCCGGTCGGTGGCGGCTTCGAGGGTGGATCGCGCCTTGGCCAGCTCCCCGTCGACCCGCTTCTTGTCGTCGTGCGGGTCGCCGAACGCGGGCGCGGCGACCACCAGGGCAACGGCTGCCACCGCGGCGACCAGTGCACCGCGGGCGCTCACGTCCCTCCGAAGCCAGCCGGCCCTCCGGAGCCGCCCGGCCGCGCGGGACGCCGCTAGAGCCGCGATGCTGCCTCGGCGGTCCATAGCTCCCCCTTGCCACCCCGACCTGCGATGTGCCGGCGCCTGCCTGTCCCCCGGACGTGGCGCCGGTGATGGCGCGGCCCAGCCCTGGCCGTCACCCTCCACCTGTAGTTGAGGGTTAGACTAGGTGACTGCGCTCCGTACGCAAGGCTTGTTAAGGAAACTGTCCGCTGTTGTGGCGGAATGCACGATTCGCCACGCCGGTTCGTACCGCTGAATCACCGCAACGTGTGCACGCTCCGTGAGTCAGACCTTGAGGTAGAAGCGCAACGTCACCCACGCGGTCAGCGCACTGATCAGCGCACCGATCCCGCCCAGCACCGGCAGCATCAGCACGATGTCCCAGATACTCAACGGCGTCAGTACGCCCTCCAGCGGCTTGAGCGCATCCGAGCCCAGCACCAGCACCTTGGCCAGAATCAGCACCACGAACGCCAGTACGGCACCGATCAGCCCCGCGAACACCGCCTCCAACACGAACGGGGCCTGGATGAACAGGTTGGAGGCACCCACCATCCGCATGATCGAGACTTCTCGCCGCCGGCTGTACGCCGCCACCTGGATGGTGTTCGCCACCAGCAGCAACGCGGCCAGCCCCTGGATCACCGCGATCACCAGCGAGACGCCCTGGATCGCGCCCAACATCTGGAACAGCTTGTCGAGCACCTTGCGCTGGTCGACGATCTCCTCGACGCCGGCGTAGTCCTGGTATTTCTGCCGGATCTCGTCGAACCGCGACGGGTCGTTGAGCTTGACCCGGAACGACGCGGGCAGGGCGTCCGGCTTGGTGGCGTTGACCAGGTCGGGCGCGTCCCGGAACTGCTCCCGGAACCGCTTGTACGCCTCGTCCTTGCTCTCGTAGATCTGGCTCTTGACCAGCGGGTCCTTGCCGAGCGCGTCCTTCAGTGCGTTCTGCTGGTCCTCACTGATCTTGTCGGTGAGGAAGATCGCGACCTCGACCTCGGCGTAGTAGTAGTTCTTCATGTCCCGGACCTGGAGGAACATCAGGACACTCGCGCCAAGCAGCGCCAACGACACCGTCATCGTGATGATCATGGCGATCGTCATGGTCACGTTCCGCCACAGGCCGACGGCGACCTCGGACATCACGTACTTCGCGCGCATCGGATTCCTTCCAGGACTACCGGAGACACCAGATCAGGTCTTCGAGGGCAGCCGGGCCGCCCACCCCAAGGCTGCGAATGTGCCGGCTCCCTTGATGCGTGCGCCCGGGACCCGGCACATTCGTCAACCGTAAACGCCGCGCTGCTGGTCGCGGACCATGCGACCCTGGTCGATCTCGATCACGCGCCGGCGCATCTGGTTCACGATGTTGGAGTCGTGGGTCACCATCACCACGGTGGTGCCAGTGCGGTTGATCCGGTCCAGCAACCGCATGATCTCGATACTGGTGTCCGGGTCCAGGTTGCCGGTGGGCTCGTCGGCGAGCAGTACCAGCGGCCGGTTCACGAACGCGCGGGCGATCGCCACCCGCTGCTGCTCACCACCGGAGAGCTCGGTCGGGTAGCGGTGCTCCTTGCCGCCGAGGCCGACCAGCTCCAGCACCTCGGGCACCACCCGGCGTGCCACCGCCTGCGACTTGCCGATCACCTCTAGCGCGAACGCCACGTTCTCGGCGGCGGTGCGGTTCGGCAGGAGTCGGAAGTCCTGGAACACACAGCCGATGGAGCGCCGGAACTGCGGCACCCGCCAGCTGCGCAGCGCGCCGACGTCGCGGCCGTTGACGTACACCTTGCCCTGCGTCGGGACCTGCTCCCGCAGCAGCAGCTTGATGATCGTCGATTTCCCGGCGCCGCTGGGGCCGATGAAGAAGACGAAGTCACCCTTCTCGATCTCGACGCTGACGCCCTCCAGGGAGGGGCGCGCCGCCTTCGGGTACAGCTTCGTCACTTTCTCAAGCCGAATCACGGGACGCCAGTGTACGCGGAGTTGCCGAGAATGCCGCACACCCCACATGCCGGTGGGCCGACCACGTCACCCGACCGGTGGGATCACCCCTGACGACGCCATCGGATGCCGGCCTCGATGAACTCGTCGATCTCGCCGTCGAAGACGCTCTGGGTGTTGCCGGTCTCGTACTCGGTCCGCAGGTCCTTGACCATCTGGTACGGGTGCAGCACGTACGAGCGCATCTGATTGCCCCAGGAGGAGTCGCCGTCACTGCGCAGCTCGTCGAGCTTGGCCTGCTCCTCCTGGCGGCGCCGCTCCAGCAGCCGGGCCTGCAGCACCCGCAGCGCGGCCGCCCGGTTCTGCAGCTGGGACTTCTCGTTCTGGCAGGTCACCACGATGCCGGTGGGCACGTGGGTGATCCGTACCGCGGAGTCGGTGGTGTTCACCGACTGTCCACCGGGGCCGGACGAGCGGTAGACGTCGATCCGCATCTCGTTCTCGGGGATGTCGATGTGGTCGGTCTGCTCCACCACCGGCAGCACGTCCACGCCGGCGAAGCTGGTCTGCCGCCGCCCCTGGTTGTCGAACGGGGAGATCCGTACCAGCCGGTGTACGCCCTGCTCCACCGACAGCGTGCCGTACGCGTACGGTGCCTTCACCGTGAACGTGGCCGACTTCAGCCCGGCCTCCTCCGCGTACGAGGTCTCGTAGACCTCGGTCGGGTAGCCGTGCCGCTCGGCCCACCGCAGGTACATCCGCAGCAACATCTCGGCGAAGTCGGCGGCGTCCACCCCGCCGGCGCCGGAGCGGATGTTGACCAGGGCTTCCCGGGAGTCGTACTCGCCGGAGAGCAGGGTACGCACCTCCAGCTCCTCGACCGCCTTGGCCAGTGCGGCGACCTCGGTCTCCACCTCGGCACGGGAGTCGGCGTCGTCCTCGGACTCGGCCAGCTCCAGCAGCACCTGGGCGTCGTCGATGCGCTGCGTGAGCTGCTCCAGCCTGTTCAGCTCGCCCTGCACGTACGACAGCCGGGAGTTGACCTGCTGGGCACGCTCCTGGTCGTCCCACAGGTCGGGGGCGGCCACCGCCTCCTCCAGCTCGGCCTTCTCCTTGCGCAGGGCATCCATGTCGAGCACGTCGGCGATGCCGCGCAGGGTCGAACCGAGGTCACGGAGCTGGTGTGCGAACTCTTCGGCAGTCACGACCGTCAAGCGTACGCCGCCGTCGGCAGCCTCAGACCGGGACCTTCTTGAGCCAGGACAGCGCCGCCCGGTGGTACGCCACGGCGAACTCCAGCGCCACCGCACCGTACGTGTCGCCTTCCTTGCCGGCCGCCTTCGCCGCGTCGCGCGACTCGGTGAGTGCGGCGGTGTGGTGTTCCAGCGCCAGCTCGTGCAGCTCGCGGAGCTGTTTGTCGGTGTGCAGCGCGCCGAAGGCGACCCGCAACGTCACCGGGTTGCGCAGCTGGTCGCGCCCCAGCGGCTCCTTGAGCCAGCGCCCGAACGCCCGCTTGCCGGCCGCGGTGATCGCGTACGGCTGGCTGGCGCGGGGGCCGGGTTTGCCGAGCCGTACGAACCCCGCCTCGGCCAGCGCCGGCAGCTCGCGGTAGACCTGACTGCGGGTCATCGACCAGTACGGGCCGAGCCTGCGTTGTGCGGTGGCCATCAGCTGGCCACCTGTCATCGGAGCGTCGTGCAGCAACCCCAGCAGGGCGGCTGCGGTCGCGTTCAATCCGGATTCCGCCATGGGTCGACGCTGCCACGTTGACCTGCGGATTTCCAGGATTTGCCGGAATCCACAGTGAACCGTCCCACCCCCGGAACCCGAGCCCGAAGTCCCATCAGGACACCCCACCCCCGGACCCCGACCCCGTCCATGATCGCCATCCGGGGAACGGATCCGGGTGCCGGCCGCCAGCTTCGTTCCCCACTCAGCGATCTTCGGTACCCGGCGCCAGGTGCGCGGCGCCAGGTGGTGGCCCGGGTGGGGTGCGGGGAGAGATTGGGACGGGTGGTGGGAGGGGATGCGCGCGCGGGATATACCGGACAACGGCTCCGGGCAGTCGGGTACACGACAGTGTCACGGTCGGTTGCTCGACATATCACTTTCTGTGATCATCGCCCGGTGCTTGGCTCACCGGTAGTGGAGGTGTGCCATGACTCGACTCAACCCCTCAGCAGACCGCCGTACCCGCTACGATCGGGAGCCGGAAGCCGGCACGAAGCGGCCGAAGACCACACAGGACACCGGACCGGTACGCGCCTTCTTCGGCGCCGAGCTGATCTCCGGCCGCGACCGCGCCAAGAAGCTGGACACGCGCACCCGGAAGTTCCTCTCGGACAACACCGACCAGTTCCGGCTGGAAGGCATCGAACTGGAGACCCGCGACGAACGGGAAGGCGCCGCCACCGCCTCGGTGCGCTACCGGCAGAAGCACAACGGGCTGCCCGTACACCTGAGCCAGCTGGTGGTGGCGGTACGCAAATCCGACGGCGCCGTCATCTCGACCACCAACGAGGTCGACTACAAGCTGCCGGCCAGACTCGGCAAGCGCGCCCCACGACGGGACGCCGCCCAGGCCGCCCAGTCGGTACGCGACACCTTCGGCGCCGACTTCAGTGTCGTCACCACTGGCGAGCCGGAGCTGTACGTCTACCGGCACCGGGTGCTCGCCGACCCCGCCGAGGTGTACGACGGCCCACCGGTCCGCGCCCGGATGCTGACCGCCGGCACCGCCGCCGAGGGCACCGCGTACCTGGCATGGCGGGTGCCGCTGGACACCGCCGACCCGGACGGCGAGTGGGTCGTCTTCGTCGAGGCCGACACCGGCGAGGTGCTCGCGGTGCTCGACCAGCGCCGGTACGCCAGCACCAAGGCGTACGTGTTCGCGCCGGACCCGATCACGTACTCCCAGAACGACAACCTGACCTGGAACGACACCGAGGCCACCCTCAACCAGCACCGGATCGAGGTGACCCTGGAGAACCTCGACACCCCGAACAACGGCAGCTACGCGCTGTCCGGCAGCTGGGCCCGCTGCACCGAGAAGGAGGCACCGGTCTTCAACCAGCCCACCGCCGCGGAGTTCAAGTACGGCGCCAAGCAGCGGGAATTCCTCTCCACCATGGCGTACTACTGGGTGGACCGGATCGTCACCTACCTGCGGAGCCTGGGCGTCACCGGCTACGACAACGCGGTCACCGGGCCACTCGACCTGGACGCGCAGAGCCTGGGCGGCGCCGACAACTCCCACTTCTCCACCGGGGCCGGCGGCGCGCACCTGTGCTTCGGGGAGGGCGGCGTACCGGACGCCAACGACGCCCACGTGATCATCCACGAGTACGGCCACGCCATGCACTGGGAGCTGGGCGCCGACCAGAACAGCACCCACGGGTACTACGAGGAAGGCCTGGTCGACCTGCTCGCCGCGTGCTACCTGGACCGCTTCAACACCGCGCAGTACCACCGGGAACAGGTCTTCCCGTGGGACAACAACAAGAACATCAACTGGGATCCGAAGCGCCGGCTGGACCTGCCGGAACGCTTCGACGACGCCGGCTTCGCCAACTACGGCGCGTACCACAAGGGGGACATCCTGGCCACGGCGCTGTGGGACGTCTTCCTCAACATCGGCGGCGCCAGTGCCCATCCAGGGGTACGTCAGGCCGCCGCCGACACGATCGTCCGCACCATGATGGAGATGCTGCTGACCGTCGCCGACGAGCGGCCGGCACTGGACCTGGCCAACGGCTGGATCAACGCCGACGTGGCGCTCACCGGCGGGCTGCACCGCAAGGTGGCATGGGACGCGTTCCGGCGCCGCGGACTGTGGACGGACTTCACCCCCACCGGGAACACCGACGTCTACATCCGGGACAGCGCCGCCGACACCGGCGAGCACGCCAGCCCCGAGGTGCACTGGGCCTCCCCCGACCTGTGGGTACGGCTCAACCCGCCCGGAGCCGGCGAGAACCCCGACGACGGCCACCAGCCGCCGATCCTCAACCAGCCCAACTACCTGTACGTCCGGGTGCACAACCGCGGGTCGCAGCAGGCGAGCAACTTCAGCGTCACCGCGTACCACTGCGATCCGGCCACCGCGATGCTGTGGCCGACCCACTTCACCTCGATGGGTTCGCTCGCCGTCGGGGCGGCGATCCCGGCCGGCGGCGACGTCCGGGTGGGGCCGTTCATCTGGACCCCGACCCACTCCGACCACGAGTGCCTGTTCGCGGTCGCCGACGGCGCCACCGACCCGGCGATCACCGGAACGGTCACCGGCCAGGTCGACCACTGGAAGCTGGTCCGCTTCGACAACAACGTCGGGCAGCGCAACGTGCAGCCGGTGTACGCCGTCCCGGGTGGCAAGCTGAAGACCAGCTTCCTGATCCGGGGCAGCGACCACCCGACCCGTAACCACCTGGTGATCGACGCCTCGGCACTGCCGGGCGACACCGCGATCACGCTGAGCCTGCCGCGCCGGCTGGGCGACTCGGCCACGGGCAGCACCGGGTTGACGCTCGCCGCCCAGACTGACCGGATCGACCGCTACACCATCCACGGCGGCACCACGGCCAGTCTGGACGACTTCCCGATGCCCACCTCGGACGAGGCGTCGGTGACGCTGGAGGTGGACTTCTCGGTGTCGGCGCAGCACATGAAGACGTACCCGATCATCGCCAGCCAGCTGCAGGACGGCGAGGTGGCCGGCCGGCTGTCGATCGAACTGACCGCGGTCAAGGAGACCGACGACTTCGTGTACGGCAACCCCCGGTCGCTGGAGATGCACACCGTGCACTGCCCGCTCTGGCCGCGGATCAGCCAGCGCAACAAGATCCCGTACCCGAACATCTCCGACGGCAAGGCACGCGGCTACGACGGCTGCGCGTTCTGCCTTCCCGAGCACCACACGCGGTGAGTGCGATGCCAGATCGCACCGCGGAGACCTACCCCGCACCGGACCGGGACGCACTCGGTCCGGTGCGGACCCCGCAGGCGAAGACCGCGCCCCGCAAGTGGACCGGCACGCTGCCCGACAAGTACCTCGCCACGCTGGTCGAGCTGGTCTCCACCGCGAACCTGGAGGCGACCGTCAACCACCTGGCGAGCTACCACACCCGGCACTCGCTGTCCCCACAGATCGGCCAGGTCGCCGACTGGATCACCGCGCGGTTCACCGGGTACGGCTACGCCGATGTCAGCTCTCACACGTACACCCGGGAAGGTCACACGCTGCGCAACGTGGTGTGCCGCAAGCCGGGCAGCGGCGCGCAACCGAAGACGGTGCTGCTCTGCGGTCACTACGACTCCCGGGCGGCGAACCTCGCCGACCCCTCGGCCAAGGCGCCCGGCGCCGACGACAACGCCACCGGGATCGCGCTGATCCTGGAGTGCGCGCGACTGCTACGGCACGCCGACCTCGCCGACACCGTGCTGTTCGTGGCGTTCTCCGGCGAGGAACAGGGGCTGTGGGGCTCGACCGCGTACGCCGAGACGCTGCAGCAGGCCGGCGAGCCGATCGAACTGGTCTACAACGTCGACATGGTCGGCTATCCGCCGGCGAACCGCGCGATCATCGTGGAGCGCGACACCGGGAACGCCGTGGCCTCCAACGACGCGGCGTCGGTCGCCGTCGGCGCGGTGATCGCGCAGCTCGCCGCCGACTACACCACGCTGCCGGCGCAGCTCGGCCCGATCTACGCCAGCGACTACATGCCGTTCGAGGCGCGCGCGTACGTCGCGGTCGGGCTGTACGAAGCGGGGAACAACCCCGGCTACCACTCGGTCGACGACACCGTCGACAAGGTCGACGTCGGCTACCTGACCGAGGTGACGAAGCTGGCGCTGGCATCGATGGCGCGCTTCGCCGCCGGCTTCGTCGACGAGGCCGGCTCCGGAACCGACCTCTACATCCGGGACAGTGCCGCCGACACCGGCGCGCAGCCCAGCGGCGTACCGCACTGGACCTCACCGGACCTGTGGGTACGGCTCGCCCCGCCCGGCCCCGGGGAGGACCCCGAGGCCGGACACCAGAACCCGGTGCTGCAGCAGCCCAACCACCTCTACGTACGGGTCCACAACCGGGGCGGCACCGCCTCGGGACCGGTGACGGTGGCCGCGTACCACTGCGATCCGGCGACCGCGATGCAGTGGCCCACCCACTTCATCGCCATGGGCACCCTGACCATTCCCGCCGGGGTGGCGGCCGGCGGCGCGGAACGGGTCGGGCCGTTCGTCTGGACGCCGAGCCACGTCGACCACGAGTGCCTGCTCGCCGTGGCCTCGGCGACGGGCGACCACACCGTACCGGACTTCTACGCCGGTACGCTGCGGCACGACCTTCTGGTGCGCTACGACAACAACGTCGGGCAGCGCAACGTCTCCCCGGTGTACGCCGTCCCCGGCGGCAAGCTCTCCACCAGCTTCCTGATCCGGAGCGCGGAGCGGCCCAGCGACAACGACCTCGTGCTCGACGCCAGCGCCCTGCCGCCCGACACCGTGCTCACGCTCCGGATGCCGCGACGGCTGGCCGACGCGGCGGGCGGGTTGTCCGGGATGGCGGTGGAGTCCCGTACCGAGCGGCTGACCCGGTTTCGGCTCGCCCGGGGCGACATCGGGCGGCTGAACGGCTTCCCGATGCCGGCGCGGGACGAGGCCGCGGTGGGGCTCACCGTGGACTTCTCGGTCGACGCGCGGCACCTGCAGGCGTACCCGGTGGTGGTGACCCAGCACCAGGACGGCTCCGTCGCGGGCCGACTGTCGATCGAACTCATCGCGGTGAAGGAGACCGACGACTTCGTGTACGGCAACCCGCGCTCGCGAGAGCTGCACACCGTGTACTGCCCGTACTGGCCGCGGATCAGCCAGCACCACAAGATCCCGTACCCGGACATCGGTGACGGGGTGGCCCGAGGCTACAACGGGTGCGTGTTCTGCCTGCCCGCGTACCACACCGGGTAGCGCTTGCGGCAACTGCGGAGTTGTCGGGGTGCTGCGGCCAGCGCGTACCCCGACAAC
>JBOGDE010000203.1:0-10532 GCA_050701695.1 Micromonosporaceae bacterium | reverse complement strand
GCGCCGGAAGTTCGGCGGCGAATTCCGGCGCCCAGCCGGCGGCTCGCGGCGTTGTCGTCGTCGCCAATCCAACACCGGGATTGGCTCCTCCTCCGCATTGCGAGCCACCACCTGGACCCCGGACTTCATCCACCAACTTCCGGCGCAGGACCCTAGGAGGCGCGGGCCGATGATGCGCACCATGATGAAGTCGAAGATCCACCGGGCCACCGTGACCCAGGCCGACCTGCATTACGTCGGCTCCTGCACCGTGGACGCCGACCTGCTGGACGCGGCGGACCTGCTGCCCGGCGAGCAGATCTCGATCGTCGACATCACCAACGGCGCCCGCCTGGAGACGTACGTGATCCCGGGTGAGCGCGGCACCGGCGTGATCGGGATCAACGGCGCCGCCGCGCATCTCGTACACCCGGGAGATCTTGTGATCTTGATTTCCTACGCCGTGATGGACGACGCGGAGGCGCGCACCTACGCCCCAAGGGTCGTCCACGTCGACAAAGACAACAAGGTGATCGAGCTGGGTGCCGACCCCGCGGCCGCCGTGCCCGGGATGGCCCAGCAGCTGGTACGCGGAGACGTGACCGGTTGAGGATTCCCACACGGTTGCCGGCGCCGGAGCCGGGCTGGTCGGAGACCACTGACGTCTGCGTGGTCGGCTCCGGGATCGCGGGGCTGACCACGGCGCTGCGGCTGCGCGAGGCGGGGCTGCATGTCACGGTGGTGACCAAGGTACGGATCGACGACGGGTCGACCCGCTGGGCGCAGGGCGGGATCGCCGCCGTGCTGGACCCGCGGGACACCCCCGAGGCCCACGCCGAGGACACGTCGGTGGCGGGCGTCGGGCTGTGCGACGCCGCGGCGGTCCGCGCGATGGTCACTGAGGGGCCGGAGCGGGTACGGCAGCTGATCCGGTTCGGTGCCGAGTTCGACCGCCACCCGGACGGCACGCTGATGCTGACCCGGGAGGGTGGCCACCACGCCGACCGGGTGGTGCACGCCGGTGGGGACGCCACCGGCGCCGAGGTGCAGCGCGCGCTGCACGCGGCGGTACGCCGTGACCCGTGGATCAAGCTGATCGAGCACGCGTTGGTGGTCGACGTGCTGACCGCCGCCGACGGCCGGGCGTGTGGGGTCACGCTGCACGTGCTCGGCGAGGGCACTCCGGACGGGGTCGGTGCGGTGCTGGCCCGCGCGGTGGTGCTGGCCACCGGCGGCATGGGCCAGATCTACCAGGTCACCACCAACCCGTCGGTCTCCACCGGCGACGGGGTCGCGGTGGCGCTGCGGGCCGGGGCCGAGGTCACCGACATCGAGTTCGTCCAGTTCCACCCCACCGCTTTGTACCTTCCTGGGGGTACGGGGCAGCAGCCGCTGGTGAGTGAGGCGATGCGGGGGGAGGGGGCGTACCTGGTCGACCACGCGGGGAAGCGCTTCATGGTGGGCCGGCACGAGCTGGCCGAGCTGGCTCCCCGGGACGTGGTCGCCAAGGCCATCACCTCCGTCATGCACACCGACGGTGTTGATCATGTCTGGCTGGACGCTCGCCACATCGAGGGGTTGGAGCAGCGGTTCCCGACGATCCTGGCGAGCTGCCGGGCCGCCGGCATCGACCCGGTCACCGACCTGATCCCGGTCGCGCCCGCCGCCCACTACGCCTCCGGCGGGGTGCGTACCGACCTGCGCGGGCGTACCAGCGTGCCCGGCCTGTACGCCTGCGGCGAGGTGGCCTGCACCGGCGTACACGGGGCCAACCGGCTCGCCTCGAACTCGCTGCTGGAGGGCCTGGTCTTCGCCGATCGGATCGCCGCGGACATCGCCGCCGGGCTGCCGCCGCAGGCCTCGTCGGTGCCGAGGCCCGCGACCGTGTCCCACGTGATCGGCGACGACGCGCGGGCGCGGCTGCGGAAGGCGATGACCCACGGGGCGGGCGTGGTGCGGTCCGCCGAGACGTTGCGCGCCGTCCTCACCGAGCTGGAAGAACTAGGCACGTCCGGGGGTACGCCGGACACCGCCACCTGGGAGATGGTCAACCTGTTCACCGTGGCGGCGGCGTTGGCGCTGGCGGCGTACACCCGGGAAGAGACCCGGGGATGTCACTGGCGGGAGGATTTCCCGGACGCCGTGGACCGCTGGCGCGGTCATCTGGTGACCACCCTGAATCCCGCCGGGGAGCTGGACGTGAGCTTCGAGGAGCTGAAATGAAGCAGTCCACTGTGGACGCCCTGGAGGCGGCGGGGCTGCAGCCGGCCGCGGTCGAGGCGATCGTAGGCACCGCGCTGGCCGAGGATCTCGGCCCGGACGGTCTGGACGTGACCAGCCGGGCGACCATCCCGCCGGAACAGACCGACACCGCCGAGCTGGTGGCGCGGGCCGGCGGCGTGGTGGCCGGGCTGGCGGTCGCGGCCGCCGTCTTCGATCTCGCGTCCGGGGGCGCGGTGCGGTTCGACGCGCATGCGGCAGATGGTGCGGTGGTACGTCGCGGCGACGTGCTGGCCGTGGTTGCCGGCCCGACCCGGGCGCTGCTCACCGCGGAGCGGACCGCGCTGAACCTGCTGTGCCGTCTCAGTGGCGTGGCGACCCATACGCGGGCCTGGGCCGACGCCCTGGAAGGCACCAAGGCGCGGGTGCTCGACACCCGCAAGACCACCCCGGGGCTGCGGATCCTGGAGAAGTACGCGGTCCGCGCCGGCGGCGGCACCAACAAGCGCATGGGGCTGTACGACGTCGCGATGATCAAGGACAACCACAAGCTCGCGGCGGGCTCGATCACCGCCGCTTACCAGGCCGTGAAGCGGGAGTTTCCGCAGGTCACCGTGCAGGTCGAGGTGACCACCGTGGGCGAGGCTGTGGAAGCCGTCGAGGCCGGAGCCGACTTCCTGCTCTGCGACAACATGACCCCGTCGCGGCTGCGCGAGGTGGTCGCCGCGGTGGGTGGCAAGGCCGAGCTGGAAGCCACCGGCGGGCTCACCGTCGACCTCGCCCGCCGGTACGCCGAGACCGGCGTCGACTACCTGTCGGTCGGCGCGTTGACCCACTCGTCCCCGATCCTGGACATCGCTCTGGATCTTCGACCGCGCCAGGCCGGCCCGGGGGTCGGCCCCGCATCCGGCGCCGGGAGGTAGCTGTGCTGCTCTGTATCGACGCCGGGAACACCAACACCGTGCTCGCCACCTTCGAGGGCGACGAGCTGGTGCACTCCTGGCGGATCAAGACCGACGCCCGCGCCACCGCCGACGAGCTGGCGCTGATCTACCGCGGCCTGCTGGAAGGCGACGGGGTGAAGATCACCGGTGCCGCGGTCTGCTCCACGGTGCCGTCGGTGCTGCGCGAGATGCGCGCCATGCTGCGCCGCTACTACGGCGAGATCCCGCACGTGATCGTGGAGCCGGGGGTACGCACCGGCGTACAGCTGGCGATCGACAACCCCAAGGAGGTGGGCACCGACCGGGTGGTCAACACCCTCGCCGCCCACACCCTGTACGGCGGCCCCACCATCGTGGTCGACTTCGGCACCACCACCAACTTCGACGTGGTGAGCGAGCGCGGCGAGTTCCTCGGCGGCGCGTTCGCCCCGGGTATCGAGATCTCGTTCGACGCGCTCGCCGCCCGCGCCGCCCAGCTCCGCCGGGTGGAGCCGGCCAAGCCGCGCAGCGTGATCGGCAAGAACACCGTGGAGTGCCTGCAGTCCGGCATGTACTACGGCTTCGCCGGCCAGGTCGACGGCCTGGTACGCCGCATGGTCGACGAGCTGGGCCACGTCGAAGCGGTGGTGGCCACCGGCGGCCTGGCCCCCCTGGTGATCGGCGAATGCGACACCGTCACCCACCACGAACCCAACCTCACCCTGATCGGCCTCCGCATGGTCTACGCCAAGAACAACTAGCGCAGCTGCCGTGGGGCCCTCTCACTTGGTGCGTTGAACGGTGTCCGACACGCCGTGCGCGTCGGCGTGTCGCGCACCGCATGACGCACCAAGTGGTCCAGGGGTGGAGCGTGACAACCTTCTGGGGCGTCCAAGTGGTTGATGCGGTAGGAGGTCGCCATGGGTGAGCCGGAAGTTTCGTTCGCGGAGTTCGTCGCGGCGCGGTCGCCGGCGATGCTGCGCAGCGCGTACCTGCTCACCGGCGACGCCGGCAAGGCCGAGGACCTGCTGCAGACGGCGCTGGCGAAGACGTGGCCGCGGTGGTCGCGGGTGGAGCGGGACAGCGGCGGCGAGGCGTACGTACGCCGGGTCATGTACACCACGTACGCGACCTGGTGGCGGCGTCGCTGGCGGGCCGAGGTGCCGGCCGGCACGCTGTCCGAGCCGGAAGGCGTCAACGCCCACGCCGGCGTCGACGCCCACGCCGGGCTTGCCGAGCGCGCCGAGGTGCTGCGTGCCCTGGCACAGCTCAGCACCGGGCAGCGGGCCGTGGTGGTGCTGCGGTACTTCGAGGACCGTACGGAGTCCGAGACCGCGGCACTGCTCGGCTGTTCGGTCGGCACCGTGAAGAGTCAGTGCGCCCGCGCGCTGGCCCGGCTGCGGCGGTCTCCGATCCTGACCGCGCTCGTCGAGGAGGAGCGATGAACCAGCCGACCGAGGACACTCTGCGAGCCGCCCTGGCGCGTACCGCCGAGGGTCTGGACGACAACCCCGAGCGCTACCGGCAGGTGGCGGTGCGGGCGGCCCGGCGCCGGCGCCAGGCGATGCTCGGTACGTTCGCCGGCGTGATCGTGCTGGTGGTCGGCGCGGCGCTGGCCTTCGCCGCCGTACGCCCGGATCAGTCCCTCCCGCCGGCCACCGACGGGACCGGCACCGACTGCCCGGCGCCCTCCGGAGGGCCCGACGTGGAGCCGGACGCCGACGCTTGGCCTGACCTGCCCACGGGTGCGGAGTGGGCCCGGGCCTGCGTCGGCGGCCGCCCCGGCTTCGAGGGCGGCAAGGACGAGCAGCTGGCCCGGATCATCATCCACACCGACGTCGACAAGATCATCAAAGAGCTGAACAAGCTGGAGTCGATGCCGTCCGACGGCGGCTGCACCGACGACCTCGGCATCCTGTACGACCTGGTGCTGTCCTACCCCGACGGGCGGCGGTACGTGGCCCGGATCGAGGCGTACGGCTGCGGCCGGGTGCAGATCGGCGACCAGGTACGCGTCGGCGGCCAGGCGCTGGTCCCGATGATCGCCAAGGCCGCGGAACGGCAGCGGCTGGCCGAGCCGCCGGCCCAGATCCCGGAGCCGAGCTGCCCCGAGCCGGCCAGCGTGACCCGTCCGGTGGGCGAGGAGAGCGACCGGCCCCAGTTCGACGCGATCGCCGCGGGGATCGGCCCGGGGGGCGAGGAAGCCGGCAACCCGCCACCGGTGCCGTACGAGGCGCGCGCGGTCGCGGTCTGCCGGTACAGCTCGTCCGATCCCGCCAAGGCGGCCCTGACCAGCCACAAGATCGTGACCGACGGCGCCGAGCAGGCCCGGGGGCTGGTCAACCAGCAGGGACCGGAGGAGCCGGCCTGGAGCTGCGAGCCACCGGCGGGTTCGTTCGACGTACTGGTCTTCTCCGACCAGGTCGGCGGCCGGTACGAGATCCGGCTGGGGCGCGGCGACTGCAAGCTCTTCTACAGCGCGTACCACCTCAGCGACGAGCCCCACCCGCAGCTGCGGGCGTGGGTCGACCAGACCCTCGGCGGCCCGCCCAAGTAAGGCCCGCTCAAGTAGGCACGCCCAGGTAGCCGCGCCGACGCGCCCGCCGCCCGACTGATCAGCGGCGGCGGGCGCGGTAGGCCACCGTCACGTACGGCAGGTCGAATTCGTCCTGGCCGGCCAGCCGGGTGGCGATCAGCTCCCGCAGCTCCCGCTCCAAGAGCTTGCGGCGTTCGGCATCCCCGGTCAGGTAGTACGACCGGGAGCGCAGTAGGTCCAGCAGCGAGTCGGGGGTGTGGCGTACCGCGTGGTGGAAGGTCGCCTGCTCGGTGCCGGTGAACCGGTCTTCGAGGGTGACCCCCTGCCAGCCGGCGTGGATGCCGGAGCCGTCCTGGCTGCGCAGCACCCGGGTCAGCTCCGCCACCCACGGCTCCGACTCGTCGCGGATGTTCCAGATCGGCGCGAACACCCCGCCCGGCCGCAGCACCCGCGCGATCTCCGGATGTGCCTTGGCCGGATCGAACCAGTGGTACGCCTGCCCGGCGATCACCGCGTCGGCGCTCTCGTCCGGCAGCGGGATCTGCTCGGCCGAGCCGGCCAGCGCGGTCCGCGCGGCGGTCCGCTCACCCGAGCCGTCCGAGCCGTCCGAGCCGCCCGAGCCGGTCAGCGCGGTCCGCGCGGTGGCCCCGAAGGCTGACCGCAGCGCGGCGTCGCACTGTGCCCGCATCGCCTCGTCCGGCTCGACGGGTGTGACGCTGTACCCCAGCTCGATCAGCTGCCGGGACAGGATCCCGGTGCCGGCGCCCAGGTCGACCACCTCAGCGCCGGCGCCGGTGTCGGCGAGCGCCCAGCGGATCGCGTCGGCGCGGTAGTGGGGCCGCACCCGGTCGTAGAGCGCGGCCGCCGTACCAAAGGAACTGCGTTGAGCTTCCCAGCTGTCGGGGTCCACGCCGGTCACGCTACCGGCTCGAGCACCGGCTCCAGCTGCTCGGCGGGTGCGGACGCCGGCACCGGCCGCAGTACGGTCACCGCGATCACCGCGGAGGCGACCACCAGCACCGCACCGATCCAGAACGCCAGGTGGTAGCCGCTGGTGAGCGCCGCCTTCTGGGCCTCGCCCTCGGTCAGCAGCCGACCGGTACGCGCGCTGGACAGGGTCGCCAGCACCGCCAGCCCGATCGCGCCGCCGACCTGCGCGGACGTGTTGACCAGCCCGGAGGCCAGCCCCGCGTCGCTCGGGGTCGCCGAGGACATGGCGAGGTTCATCAGGGTCGGGAACATCAGCCCGGCGCCGGTGCCGAGCACCACCATCGCGGGCAGCAGGTCGGGCACGTAGTGGCCTTCGACCGGCAGCCGGGCGAACAGCACCAGGCCCACCACCAGCAGCCCGAGCCCCGCCAGCAGGACGGTACGCAGCCCGAACCGCTCGCCCAGCCGCGCCGAGAAGCCCACCGACAGGGTGCCGATCAGGATCGCCACCGGCAGGAACGCCAGCCCGATCTGGAGCGCGTCGTAATCCAGCACCCGCTCCATGTAGAGGCTGCCCAGGAAAAACATCCCGAACATCCCCGCGATCGCGAGCACCTGGATCAGGTTGGCGCCGGTGACGTTGCGGGAGGTGAAGATCCGCAGCGGCAGCAGCGGCTTGGCGGCGCGGGCCTGGCGTACCACGAAGCCGGCGAACAACGCGAGCGCCACCGCACCGAGTCCGACGGTGTGCAGCGAGCCCCAGCCGTACTCGGCGGCCTTCACGATGGTGTAGACCCCGAGCATCAGGGAGCTGGTGATCAGCACCGCCCCGACCACGTCGGCGCCTTCGGAGAGCCCGATGCCGCGGTCGTTGCCGATCAGCCGGTACGCCAGCACCAGCGCCGCGATCCCGATCGGAAGGTTGACGAAGAAGATCCAGTGCCAGTTCAGCGCCTGGGTGAGTACGCCTCCGGCGAGCAGCCCGATCGACGCCCCGGCCGCGGCGACGAAGCTGAACACCCCGATCGCACGGGCCTGTTCCTTCGGCTCCGGGAACATCGTGACGATCATCCCGAGGGTGACCGCGGTGGCCATGGCGCCGCCGGCGCCCTGCAGGAACCGGGCCACGATCAGCATCTCGGGGGTCACCGAGGCGCCGCACAGCAGCGACGCGGCGGTGAACGCGGTCAGCCCGACCAGGAAGATCCGCTTGCGCCCGATCAGGTCGCCGAGCCGTCCCGCGAGCAACAGCAGCCCACCGAACGGGATCAGGTACGCGTTGATCACCCACGCCAGGCCGGACTGGGTGAAGCCGAGGTCGTCCTGGATCGTCGGCAGGGCGACGTTCACGATGGTCTGGTCCAGGATGATCATCAGCATGCCGGCGCACAGCACGATCAGTGCCATCCATCGGGAGTCGGTACGTGACGTGCTGGCTGGCATGCCGCCTCCTGGGCTGTGGGGGATCAACCAGGTGCGACCGTAGCCGATAGTTTCGTACGGGACGATTTATTATTAGAGAATCTGTGAGGTACGTGACACCCTGCGCTCCTTACGGATGTCTCAGGGTGCGGGCACCCGGGGGGCGCGGCGACGGATCGGCTTCTCGCACTCCACCGGCGTCGCGAGCCGGCCCTCCACCAGGCGGGTCAGTCCCGCCAGGAGCCCCTTCCGCTCACTCGCGGGAAGAGCGTCGAGCACGTCGGCGAAGATCTCGTCGACGATGCGCTGGCCGGCCGCGACGATCCGCCTGCCCGACGCGGTCACCGCGATGATTCGGGCACGGCGGTCGGTGCTGGAGAGTCGGCGTTCGGCATACCCGGCACGCTCCAGGTTGTCCAGCGTGACCACCATCGTGGTCTTGTCCAGCGCGCACCGATCCGCGACCTGGCTCTGGGTCAGCTCGCCGGCCGTCGCGGTCCGCAGCACACAGTGCTCGCGGGGCGAGATGCCGAGCTCCGTGAGCCCGGCCGTCAGCTCGGTGGCCAGCGCGTGGCTGGCCTGCGAGAGCAGGAACAGCAGGTCGGTGCCGGTGGTGGGCATCCGGCCATTCTACCCAGATAGTTCCGCTGCAAACCTTTCCGCAGCGGATCAATTGGCCGACCTCGCCCACGTGGGACCCCTACGGCGACCCAGGTGGGACCCCAGGGGGACCGGTGGATATTGCCGGTGGAGCGGTCCGGGGTGGGGGCTAGGCTTCGGTGCGAATCGGCGTCAATCGGCGCCGCCCCGTACGAGCCGAAAGTCATGCCGTGTCCGATCAGCCTGTGCCCCTCGAAGACGACCTCCCCGAGCAGATGCGGGTCCGGCGTGAGAAGCGCAGCCGGATGCTGGAGTCCGGCCACGAGCCGTACCCGGTCGAGGTGGCCCGCACCACCACGTTGCGGGAGATCCGGGAGAGGTACCCCGAGCTGGCGGCCGACACCCGTACCGGGGAACAGGTCGCGGTCACCGGACGGGTGATCTTCGCGCGGAACACCGGCAAGCTCTGCTTCGCCACGTTGCGGGAAGGCGACGGCACCGAGCTGCAGGCGATGCTCTCGCTCGGCGAGGTCGGCCAGGACTCGCTCGATGACTGGAAGCGGCTGGTCGACCTGGGTGACCTGGTGGCGGTGCGGGGCGAGGTGATCACCAGCAAGCGCGGTGAGCTCTCGGTCTTCGTCAGCCGCTGGTCGATGGCGGCCAAGGCGCTGCGGCCGCTCCCCGTGGCGCACAAACCCCTCTCCGAAGAGGCACGGGTACGCCAGCGCTACGCCGACCTGATCGTGCGCCCCGCCGCCCGCGAGACCGTACGCACCCGGGCCGGGGTGGTGCGCAGCCTGCGCGAGACGTTGCAGCGGCGCGGATTCACCGAGGTGGAGACGCCGATGCTGCAGCTGTTGCACGGCGGGGCCGCCGCGCGGCCATTTGTTACGCACAGCAATGCGCTGGATATCGATCTGTATCTACGAATCGCACCCGAGCTCTATCTCAAACGCTGCGTGGTGGGCGGAATCGAGAAGGTCTTCGAGATCAATCGCAACTTCCGTAACGAGGGAGTCGACTCGTCGCACTCACCGGAGTTTGCGATGCTCGAGGTGTACGAGGCCTACGGCGACTACAACACGATGGCGACGCTCACCCGGCAACTCGTGCAAGACGCGGCCAAAGCGGTATTCGGCTCCGTCGTGGTGCGACACCACGACGGCACCGAACACGACCTGGGCGGAGAATGGCGCGAGATCACGCTCTACGAGGCGGTCTCCGACGCGCTCGGCGAGACTGTGACCCCCGACACCCCACCGGAGACACTCCGGGCGTACGCCGACAAGCACGAGATTGCCTGGGACGCGAAGTGGCTGCCCGGGAAACTCGTCGAGGAGATATTCGAGGAGCTGGTGGTCGACCAGCTCGTGGCGCCCACATTCGTACGGGACTACCCGATCGACACCAGCCCGCTGACCAGGGCGCACCGGAGCACCGCCGGGGTCGCCGAGAAGTGGGACCTGTATATCCAGGGGTACGAGCTCGGTACGGCGTACTCGGAGCTGGTCGACCCGGTTGTCCAGCGGGAACGCCTGGTGGCGCAGTCGCTGCTGGCGGCCAAGGGTGATCCCGAGGCGATGCGGCTCGACGAGGACTTCCTGCGCGCCATCGAGTACGGAATGCCCCCCAGTGGCGGCATGGGAATGGGCGTCGACCGGCTGCTGATGGCGCTCACCGGCCTCGGTATCCGGGAGACGATCCTGTTCCCCCTGGTGCGTCCCGAGTAAGCTGCACCGCAGCTTTGTTCGTTGGCCCCCGGTGATTGCCGAGGAGCCCTACGTGATTGCGGTGCCGATTTCACCTTGTGACAGCGGGTCTCGGGTTGCGTCCGGGTGTCGTGGGTTATTGTTCACTCATTAGCCCCGTACGGCGTCAGGTCAGCAATGAAGGGATAACGCAGTGGCACAGAAGACGGTGAC
>JBOGDE010000202.1:0-10544 GCA_050701695.1 Micromonosporaceae bacterium | reverse complement strand
GGGCGCTGGGCGCTGGGCGCTGGGCGCTGGGCGCTGGGCGCTGGGCGCTGGGCGCTGGAGGTCGCGGCCGGTGCGGTGTTCGCGTTGCGGGAGCGGCGCGCCCGGCGTCACGGTTTCGGCGACTACGCCTGGCGGTCCGGCGTCAGGTCGGCGGCGAGGACGCTGCCGGCCTGGGCCAGTGCGGTCACCAGCTCGTCGCCGGTCGGTACGGAGTCGGGGTCGAGCAGCTGCTGCAGCGCGAGCCCGTCGAACAGCGCGATGAACACGCTGGCCAGGGTCTGTGCCGGCTTCGGGTCATCGGTGGGGAAGAGGATGGACACCTGCTCAACCACCCGGTCCTTGCAACCCCGGTAACCGGCGGCCAGCCGCTCGCGTACCTCGGGGCTGCGGTCGACCTGGGCCATCGTCTCGGTGAACGCGACCAGCAGCGGACGGTTCTGCCGGACCTGGTCGGTGATCGCGTGCAGCGCCGTCACCAGCCGCTCGAGCGTGCTGGCGTCGGGATCGGCGAAGGTCAGCGACCGGATGTTCTCGGTCCACTCCGCGAACGCCGCGATGATCGCCTCGTTCAGCAGGGCGTCCTTGGAGCCGAAGTGGTATCCGATCGAGGCGAGGTTGGCTCCTGAGGCGGCCGCCAGGTCACGCGCGGTGGTACGGCTGTAGCCCTTCTCCTCCAGGCACTTCCGGGCCGCGACCAGCAGGTCTTCACGACTACCCATGAGTACAGACCGTACCAGAAATTCATACGTACGTCCTTGACAAGCGTTTTAAACGGACGTATGAATGAGCTATACGAACAGAGACGAGAGCCAACGCACCTCAGAGCCGAGGAGGCAGTCATGACCAGCACGTGGAGCACCTACCACCGCCGGTACGCCGTCCTGAACCAGGTGGTCCGGCTCGCCGAGACCCACCCCGGCGGGGAGCTGCCATGGCGCGACGTACCCGGTGCCACCGACGCGTTCGCCGATCTCGGTGAGCTGCTCGCGGCGCTGCAGCAGCGCTGGTTCACCACCCTGACCGCCCACCTGGAGCAGGCCGTCGAAACCGGCGACGACGTCGCGGACGCGGTCCGGCTGGCGCAGCGGCACACCGACGAGTACCGGCCCGGCCTGCGGCTGATCCTCGACCAGCATCACGACCACCCGGCGCTGCGCCGGGCACGGCGCCGCGAGCGCGCCGCCGTCACCGCCGCCACCGACCTCGCCACCCCGGTCCGCCCCCTCGAACCCGCCGCCTGAGCCGGGCCGAAAGCTCAGCGGCCGGCGACCAGGTCGCGGTACCAGAAGAACGAATCCTTGGGGGTACGGGTGAGGGTCGCGTAGTCGACGTACACCAGGCCGAAGCGTTCCCGGTAGCCCTCGGCCCACTCGAAGTTGTCCATGATGGACCAGGCGAAATAGCCGCGTACGTCGACACCGGCCGCCCTGGCGTCGGCCACCGCACGGATGTGCGCGTCGTGGTAGTCGATCCGCGGCTGGTCGGCGACCCGGCCGTCCACCGGCGGCGCGTCATGGTAGGAGCAGCCGCTCTCGGTGACGTACAGCGGGGGTAGGCGGGTGCCGTACCGGTCGCGGAAGCTGGTCAGGATCTCCGTCAGCCCCTCGGGCACGATCGACCAGCCGAAGTCGGTCTTCGGGCGGTCGGGATGCTCGCGCAGCTCGAACGGCAGCCCCGGCGGCAGTGCGGCGCCGTCCACGGCCGCGGCTTGGCCGCCGCCCGCCACGCCGACCAGCGCCGGCTGGTAGTAGTTGATGCCGTACCAGTCGAGGGGTGTGGAGATCACCGCGAGGTCGTCGGCGACCGGCCCCGGCATCGCCTGGTCGAACCCCTCGGGGTAGCGGCCGGTCAGCAGTGGGTCGGCGAACAGCCAGTTGACCAGGGTGTCGTACGCCTGCGCCGCCCCGACGTCCTCGGCGTCCCGCGACGCCGGCCAGGTCGGCGCGTGGTTGGACGCGATGCCGATGTTGCCGCAGCCGGCGGCGCGCAGCGCCTGGACCGCGAGCCCGTGCCCGAGCAGCAGGTGGTGCGCCACCGGCAGCGCCTCGAAGCCGAGGGCACGGCCCGGGGCGTGGTTGCCGACGGCGTACCCGAACATGGTGACCACCACCGGCTCGTTCAGCGGCATCCACATCGCGACCCGGTCGCCCAGCTTCTCGCCGACCACGGTGGCGTACTCGGCGAAGCGTTCGGCGGTCTCCCGCGAGGTCCAGCCGCCGGCGTCCTCCAGCGGCTGCGGCAGGTCCCAGTGGAACAGCGTCGCCGCCGGCGCGATCCCGGCCGCGCACAGCTCGTCGACCAGCCGGTCGTAGAAGTCGAGGCCCTTCGGGTTGACCGCGCCGCTGCCGGTGGGTACGACCCGCGGCCACGCGATCGAGAACCGGTAGCTGCCGACGCCCAGCTCGCGCATCAGCGCGACGTCCTCGCGGTACCGGTGGTAGTGGTCGGTCGCGACCGCGCCGCTCTCACCGTTGCGGATCCGCCCCGGCTGCGCACAGAAGGTGTCCCACACCGACGGCCCGCGCCCGTCCTCGCCGACCGCCCCTTCGATCTGGTACGCCGCCGCCGACACTCCCCAGACGAAGTCGGCCGGGAACGCTCCGCTCAGACTCATGCCCGGAAACCTAACCCAGACCAGCGCACACAGCAGACCAGCACAGACAAGGGTGCGACGGACGCAGGTCGGGTACGGGGAGTCCACCTACGTCCGTCGCAACCCCCAGGCTAAGCCGTCACGCGCGATCTGCCCACCCTGTCCGCCACCCGCGCGGCGTCGCATGTTCACGGGACGGACCGGATGCGGTACACCAGGCCGGCGCCGAGCAGGCCGACCACACCGGCGGCGACGTACAGTGCGGCGTACCCGGCGAAGGTCTTCTCGACTCCGGTGACCGCCGCGAGGTAACCGCCCAGCCCGGCCACCAACGGCGCGGCCACCACCGGGGCCAGCACCTGCGGCAGCGCGTTCGCCACGTTGATCACGCCGAGGTCCTTCGCCCGGTCCACCGCCGCCGGCAGCACCTGGGTGATCAGCGCGAAGTCCACCGAGGTGTACGCGCCGAAGCCGATCCCGAGGATCACCGCGGCCACGATCGCGCCCGGCCAGGTCTGCCAGAACGCCAACGTGAACGCGGCGAGCGACATCACCGTGCCGGCCCAGAACACGAACACCCGGCGCCGCCCCACCCGGTCCGACCAGAGCCCGCCGACCACCACTGTGACCAGCAGCGTCAGCGCGTTCACCACCGTCAGCACCAGCACTCCGGCCTCGGGGTTCGCGACGCCGACGGCGTACTTGAGGAAGAAGAACAGGTAGAGCAGCGAGATCGCGTTGCCCAGGTTCATCAGGAACCGGGTGAGCCACGCCCACGCGAAATCCGGGTACGCCCGCGGGCTGATCCAGAACCCGCGCACGAACCCCGCCCAGTCCCACGCCGGCCGCTGCTCCCGGCGCAGCACCCTGTCCGCCCCCAGCCGGGTGTACGGCAGCGCCGCGACCACCACGAACACCGCGCACGCCAGGTACCCGGCGCGGATCCCGCCGAACACCGTGGCCAGCCCGGTGCCGGCCATCACCCCGACGATCTGCGCCACCCCGAACCACGCCCCGCCGGCACCCCGGTCGCGTACCGGCACCTGGTCCGGGATCGCCGCCGACAGCGCGGCGAACGGGGCGTTCAGCGCCGCCTGCACCAGGCACCAGCCCGCCACCACCATCGCCACCGTCGTGGCGTAGCCGAGCAGCACCAGGCTCACCGCGCCCGCCGCCGCGCCGGCGACCACCCACGGCACCCGGCGGCCGTACCGCGAGGTGGTCCGGTCCGAGATCGCGCCCCACAGCGGGTTGGCCACCATCGCGACCAGCGCGCCCGCCCCGGCGATCAGCGCCAGCACGGACTCCTTGTGGGCGGGCGCGATGGTCTCCGCCTGCCGGGCCAGCAGAATCTGCAACGGCCCGTAGAACCCGACGAAGGTCGCCACCACGGCCAGCGCGAACCCGAACGTCCACCGCACCGGCACCCGCTCCGTCGGCTCCGCCAACGCGTCCCGCCGCCCCACCGGTGCGCTCAAGGTGTCGTCCACGTCGCTGATGATGCACGGGTTTTCAGGGTTGTGGTTGCCTCCGAGCGCGCGAAGACCACGACAACCCCGAAAACCGCGCCGGCTTCAGGGCAGGATGACGACCTTGCCGCGGCCGTGGCCTGACTCCACGTCGCGGTGCGCCCCGGCCGCGTCGGCCAGGGGGTACGTGGCCCGTACGTGCACCGCCAGCGCGCCGCGCTGCCAGAGCGCGACCAGCTCGGCGAGCCGTTCGGCGGTCGCGGAGCCCCCGATCCCCACCACGCCGAGCTCCTTGGCCTGGTCGTACGCCACCAGGGTGCCGATCCGGTCGCGGTCGTCGACCAGCTCCACGCACTGCGCCAGCGCGTCGCCACCGACGCAGTCCAGCGCCGCGTCGACGCCCCCGGGAGCCAGCTCACGTACCGCCGCGACCAGGTCGTCGCCGTAGCCGACCGGGGTCGCGCCGAGCGAGGCGAGGTAGGGATGGTTGCGCGCGGAAGCGGTGCCGATCACGGTGGCGCCCCAGGCGCGGGCGAGCTGCACCGCCATGCTTCCGACCCCGCCCGCGGCGGCGTGGATCAGCACCGAGTCTCCGGCGCCCACCCGGATCGCCCGTAGCGCCATGTGAGCGGTCTGGCCGCTCGCCGAGAGCGCGCCCGCGACCTCCCACGGCATCTCCGCCGGCTTCGGCACCACATGGGATGCCGGCACCACCACGTACTCCGCGGCGCATCCGAACGTCGTGAACCCGAGGACCTCACCCCCGGCGGCGCCGTCGGCCACGCCCGCGAACTCGTTGCCGGGCACCGCGGGGAACGCCACGTCGATCCGCCCGGCCCAGCCACCGCGGCGTACCTTCGCGTCGAAGGGCTGTACGCCGGCCGCGCGCACCCGGACCCGTACCTCGCCGGAGCCTGGCACCGGATCGGGAAGCTCCATGAGCCGCAGCACCGACGGTGGGCCGTACTCAGTGAACGCCGCTGCCTTCATGATCCTCCTTCGGCCACTCCCACCGTATGCCGTGGAATCCGGGCTCCAGCTCGGGGTCGAAGAAGTGGGCGTACCGGCCGTGGATCAGCGGCAGCTCGGTGAGGTCCTTGTGTGGGCTGCTGGGCTCCACCCGCCAGATCCGGTGGCAGCCGACCGGCACCTCGCCGCCGAACTCGACCTGCAGGTCGTAGCTGATCGGCTGGGTACGGAACCACCGTCCGGTGTAGCCGGTGTCGCCGCCGTCGGCGCAGGTCAGCCGATACTCCAGCGGGTACGTCTCGCCGCGCGATAGCGGCCGGTCGAAGAGCAGCTCGACGGCCAGCATCCCGGTGCGCGCTTCCTCGCGTACCCGCCCGAGCTGGCAGGTCGGCCCGGCCGCGACCTCGGGGAAGACGCCGAAGTGGCCGTGGAACAGCACGATGTGACGGTCCACTCCGGACTGGTTCGCCTCGACGATGATCCGGACGTGTGCGGTCCACCGGTTGCGGGTCGGACCGGCGACGTACCGTTCCTGGACCCCGCGCACGCTCAGCGGCGCGGCGGCACCCAGCGGCGGCGCCCCCAGCTGCTGCCGTAGCCGCTGCGAGTCGCCCCGGGTCATGCCCTGGTCGGCGTCGTCGCGTGCCAGCCGCGGACGGCGCGGTCCGAGCAGGTCCAGCAGAGCATTCTCTGGTACGTCGAGCAGCCGCTCCAGTGCCCGCAGCGCGTCCCGGGACCGCGCGTGCTCGGGCCGGCTGGTGCCGCGCTGCCAGTTGCTGAGGGTGGAGACGCTGATCCGGTGGCCGCACCGGGCGAGCC
Source organism: Micromonosporaceae bacterium (assembly GCA_050701695.1). Classification (GTDB taxonomy): domain Bacteria; phylum Actinomycetota; class Actinomycetes; order Mycobacteriales; family Micromonosporaceae; genus WHSM01. Next base: position 4,694 of record JBOGDE010000202.1, on the reverse strand, counting down.
GGTCCTGCAGCCGCTCCAGGCTCAGCCCGCGGGCGTGGATGGTCAGGCGCAGCGCGGTGTGGAACGGCCCGGTGCGCAGCAGCTCCCGCAGCTCGGGCCGCCCGGGGTCGCTCCGCTCCTCACCAGGCACCCGTCACCCCTTCTCCCCGGTCCACCGCAGAGGTGATGTTACCCGTGGGTACTGGATTTCCAGGGTACGTGGGGACCCTTCACCTGTTCAGCGACACTTGGGAGCCTCGTAAGCCGTACCGCACACCTGGGGAGACGAGGAGCGAGACATGGAACGACGCACACTGTTGCGCGGCGCCGTGATCGGTGTCGGTGCCGCGGCCTTCGGCGGTTCGCTGTGGCGCGGCGCGTTCGCCGGGCAGGGCGCCAGCCCGGCCGCCGACGGACCGTACGGGCCGCTGCAGCCCGCCGACGCGAACGGCGTACAGCTGCCCAGCGGGTTCACCAGCCGCATCGTGGCGCGCTCCAGCCAGCAGGTGCCCGGTACGTCGTACACCTGGCATCCCGCACCGGACGGCGGTGCCTGTTTCGCCGACGGCAGCGGCTGGATCTACGTGTCGAACAGCGAGATCTCCGGCTCCGGCGGGGTCGGCGCGCTGAGGTTCTCCGCCGACGGCTCGGTGTCCGGCGCGTACCGGATCCTGGACCGCACCAACCGCAACTGCGCCGGCGGCAGCACCCCGTGGAGCACCTGGCTGTCCTGTGAGGAAGTCTCCTACGGTGCCGTGTTCGAGACCGACCCGTACGGAGTGAAAGCCGCGGTACGCCACCCGGCGATGGGGCTGTTCAAGCACGAGGCGGCCGCGGTCGACCCGGACCGCAAGGTGGTCTACCTGACCGAGGACGAGACCGACGGCGGTCTCTACCGCTACACCCCGTCGTCCTGGCCCGACCTGTCCGCCGGCACCCTGGAGGTGCTGACCGCCGGCAAGGGCAAGAATCGCAACAGCATCGCCTGGGTACGGGTGCCCGACCCGTCCGGCGGCAGCGGCCCGACCCGCGGCCAGGTAAGGGAGATGAAGCGGTTCAGCGGCGGCGAGGGCTGCCACTACGGCAACGGCGTCTGCTACTTCACCACCAAGGGCGACAACCGGGTGTGGGCGTACGACGCGGCGGCGAACACGCTGAGCGTGCTGTACGACGACGGCACGCCGCTGTCCGGTGTGGACAACATCACCGGCACCCCATCGGGTGATCTCTTCGTGGCCGAGGACGGCGGCAACATGGAGATCTGCATGATCGAGCCGTCGGCGGTCACCTCGGTGTTCGCCAGGCTGGTCGACCAGGGCTCCAGCGAGATCTGCGGTCCGGCGTTCAGCCCGGACGGCACCCGGCTCTACTTCTCCTCGCAGCGCGGCACCAGCGGCTCGTCCAGCGGTGGTCTGACGTACGAGGTGACCGGCCCCTTCCGGGGCTGACTGAAGACCTGAGGCCCCGCCACGGACGTGACCAGCGCCGTGACGGGGCCTCGCGATGCGCGTTGTGGGGCGGCGAGCTACTGTGGGGCGGCCGCCGCCCCACAGCGCCCGATCTCCTACCTGGGTATCTGGTGAGGCGGCACCGCCTCCACCTACCGTCAGGGAAATGTCACCCGGAGATCACGAGGGGACAGCCATGACGCTCACCGCCCCTGCCACGGACCAGCTCGCCGACGCGCCACTGGTGCCGGGCTCGCGACTGCTGGGCTCGATGCGGTCGTTCCGGGAAGACTTCCTCGGCACCATCTACGACGCTTTCCAGCGGTACGGCGACCTGGTGCGCTTCCAGGTCGGGCCGCCGAAGCTGGGGCGCGGGATCACCGTACTGTTCCACCCGGAGGCCGCCCACCAGGTGTTCGGCAGCCACTGGCAGGACTACCGCAAGGACACCCGGTTCTACAACGAGATCCGCGGTGTGGTCGGCGACGGCCTGCTCACCAGCCAGGACGGCGACTGGCTGCGCCAGAAGCGGTACGTGCAGCCGCTGTTCACCGTCAAGCGCGTCAACTCCTACGCCGAGGCGATGGCCGACGAGGCCGCGCGCCTGGTCACCGAACTGCACGGGCGGCAGCAGGTCGATCTGCATGAGGAGATGACGAAGCTGACGCTGCGGATCGTGGTACGGGTGCTGTTCGGCGAGGACGCCGACGCGATCCTGCCGGTGGTACGCAAGGAGTTCCCGGTGCTGGGCGACGCGGCACGGGTGCGTACCTTCGGGCCGATCTGGACCCCGATGACCTGGCCCACCCCGACGAACCTGCGGGCCCGCCGGGCTCAGGACGCGCTGTTCGGCGCCTGCGACGAGATCATCGCCCACCGCCGGGCCTCCGGCACCGACGCCGACGACTTCCTCGGCATGCTGCTCGCCGCCCGCGACGGCGACGAGCGGCTCTCCGACACCGAGGTACGCGAGCAGGTGCTGATCTTCCTGCTCGCCGGCCACGAGACCACGTCCACGGCACTGACGTTCACGCTGCACCTGCTCGGTCAGCACCCCGAAATCCAGCGGCGGGTACGCGAGGAGATCTCCGCCGTGGTCGGTGACGCGACGCCCACCGCGGCGCACGCCCGCGAGTTGACGTACACCACGATGGTGTTGAAAGAGGGGATGCGGCTCTACCCGTCGGCTCCGGTGACGGGCCGGCGCACCATGGTCGACAGCGAGCTGTGCGGCTACCGGGTGCCGGCGGGGGTGGATCTGGTGACCGCGCCGTACGTGATCCACCGCCACCCCGGGTTCTGGGACGACCCCGAGACCTTCGACCCGGAGCGCTTCACCCCGGAACGGGAGAAGGCCCGCCACCGGTACGCCTGGATGCCGTTCGGCGCCGGCCCGCGGGCGTGCATCGGCCAGCACTTCTCGATGCTGGAGTCGGAGATCATCCTGGCCACGCTGGTACGCGCCTTCGAGTTCCGCGCCATCACCGACCGGATCCCCCTGGACGTGACGATCACCCTCCGCCCCAAGGTCCCGGTGATGTCGGCCGTGCGCGCAACCGCCTGACTCCTTGGCGGAAACGAACGGTCGTGCTAAAAAGGTGGCATGGGCAAAGGTGAGGCGACCCGGGTCGCGGTGCTCGACGAGGCGGTGGCGCTGGCCAGCCAGACCGGGCTGGGCGGGCTGACCATCGGCTCGCTGGCCGCGGCCACCCAGCTGTCAAAGAGTGGGCTGTTCGCGCATTTCCGTTCCAAGGAAGCGTTGCAGATCCAGGTGCTGGACCGCGCTTCGGAGCGCTTCCTCGACGCGGTGGTACGCCCCGCCCTGGCGACCCCGCGCGGGGAGCCCCGGGTGCGGGAGCTGTTCGAGCGGTGGCTGGCCTGGGATCGGGAGGCGCTGCCGGGCGGCTGCGTCTTCGCCGCCGCCTCCTTCGAGCTTGACGACCAGCCAGGACCGGTGCGTGATCGGCTCGTCGCCGACCAGCGGGACTGGAACGACCTGGTGGCGCAGGTGTTCACCACCGGCATCACCGAGGGCCAGTTCCGCGCCGACGCCGATCCGCTGCAGTTCGCCCAGGACATGCAGGGGCTGACGCTGGCCTGCCACTGGACCAGCCGGCTGCTCGACGACCCGCTGGCCGAGACCCGTGCCCACCGCAGCTTCGAGGCGCTGCTCACCGCGGCCCGCGCCCCCGACACACGCTCCGGCTGACCCCGGATCCACGCCGGCTCTTCCGGCACCGGCCCTTCGAACCCTTCCGACTGACGAAACAGGAGACCCCCATGACACTCCCCTCGATCCAGAAAAGCACGATCGTTCGTGCTACTAACCGCCTTGTGTACGCCAGCATCCGCGCGGGGTTCCGGGCCGCCGAAGTGGTCGCGCCGCGGATCGGCGCGGCCGTCGCCGAGTGGCTCTGGTGGCGGGTGCCGGCACCGCCGCGGGCGCGGCCGTTCACGCCGCCCGGCGAGCGGTTCCAGCTCGACGTGAGCGGCAGCACCGTGGTCGGCCGGATCTGGGGCAACCAGGCGGGAGCCTCGGAGACGGTCTACCTGCTGCACGGCTGGGGCGGGCGGATGACACAGTTCGCGAAACTCGTACCGGCGCTGCTGGCGGAGGGTTTCCAGGTGGTCGCGCTGGACGCGCCGAGCCACGGCGAGTCGGGGCCGGGGCGCTGGGGTGCGCGGCGAGCCAGCATCCCGGAGTTCGCCGACGCGCTGACCACGGCGGTCGCCGCCCACGGCCCGGCGTACGCGGTGATCGCCCACTCCCTCGGCTGCCCCGCCGTCGGCATCGCGCTGCGCGACGGGCTGGCCGCCAAGCGGCTGGTGTTCCTCGCGCCGGCGGGCCGGCCCTCGGCGTACACCCATCAGTTCGCGCGACGGGTCGGCTTCGGCGAGCGGATCCGGCAGCGGATGCAACGTCGCCTCGAGGAGCGCGTCGGACTGCCGATCCGGCACTTCGACCTCCCGGAGCTGGCCACCGAGCTGGCGGTGCCGCCACTACTGGTGCTGCACGACCGGGCCGATCGCGAGACCCGGTACGCCGACGGCGCGGCGATCACCGAGACCTGGCCGGGCAGCAGGCTCGTACCCACGGAAGGTCTTGGGCACAACCGGATCCTGGCAGACGCGGACGTCATCGAAGAGGCCGTGGCGCACCTGACGGGCTGAGCACCTGACGGGCTGAGCACCTGACGGGCTGAGCACCTGACGGGCTGAGCGGGCTGAGCACGGCCCGCCGGCTCCGGACATGGAGCGGGCCGCGAC
>JBOGDE010000201.1:0-10607 GCA_050701695.1 Micromonosporaceae bacterium | reverse complement strand
GTCCTGCGCTGGTCCGAACACGCCGGCGGCGACTGGATCCCGTACCTCAACGCCCGCGACAACCCCGGCTGAACCCGGGCGTTGTATCGCCGGTATGACCGATGTCCTTCGCCCCGAGGCCAGCCGCAGGCCGCGGAGTCACGATCGATTCGTCTGGGTTCTGGTTCTGACTACCTAGCGTGATCGACGCCGGCTGTCACGACGAATACCACACGGTTCGAATATCGCCCACCGCCGGCCCCTGACGCGTGGGCAGCGCATGCGCACCGACCCCGGGCGGACCACGCAACCCGAATCTGCATCCGTCCGCGGTGGTCCCGCCCGGACGCCCCCAACGAAGGAGGTAGACCCACCATCTGCCTCCGCACCAGCCCGCAGGCAGGGCCGCCTGCCGCGCCTGCGGACCGAATCTGCCGTGCGCCGGCCGCGTTCGACCGCGCGGCGGAAGGAGGAACACGCAGCCATGTCCGAAAAGACCCGACACCCGCAGACCGGCGCGACCGGTCCGACAGAAGGCACCAGCCATGACGACGACCCCCACCACCACGCTGAAGGCCCTGCTCGACACAGTCGGCGTCACCGCCGTCGAAGACCTGGCCAACGACCCGGACATCCCGACGCTGAACCTCGTCGACACCCAGCTCATAACCGCGCTGTTCACGGTCCAGGCCGCTGAGAGCAACTTGCGCGACCGCTACGAGGCGCTGGCGACCGCCACCAGGCGCGAAGTCGAGGAACTGGACGCCGGCCGGATCTGCACGCAGTGGACCAAACACGACGCCGACCAGATCAACTACTTCCGCGCCCGGATCGCCGACGCGACCGACCAGATCAGCGTACTTGCCTCGATCCGCAAGGTCCTGCTCGCGGAGAACGCCGAGCACGCCACGAAGACGACCAGCACCGCCGAGTGACCGCCACGAGGCCCCGCCCCAGCGGGGCCTACCCGCCACGCATCGAAGGAGACCACCAAGGCCACGGCGATGGTGAAGCTGGAGGATGGCCCTGGCACCCTGAAGTGGCCCCGGCGCAGCAATCTGATTTGGCCCCACCCGGGCGACACGCCGGAGCGGATAGCCCTGTACACCGGGGCCAGTTCTGGTTGACACAGCCATGGAGGACCTGATCGGCGGTGACGCCGAGGCGTACGAACAGGCCGGGTCCACGACCTCGGCGCCGTCCACCGGCGACACGCCCGCGTCAATGTCAAGGGCACGCCAACAGACCGAACCGTGGCGCCAAGCCCTCAGTGCGGTGTTGGGACCCCACTGAGCGCAGCCAGCGCACGCGCACCGAGCCCGGCGCCACGCACCCGAATCCGCATCCGTCCCCGGTGTTGCCGGCGGACGCCCCAAACGAAGGAGGTAGACGACCATGCGCAGCCGTGAACCGCGAGACTGGCCTCGGACGCTGACCGCCGCCCGCACTGCGGGCCGCGGGGCCGCCCGCGACGCCGCCGGTTGGTGGGCGCAGGACACGATCGGTGGCCGCGCCAGCGGCGATGTCGCCGCCGTCGCACGCCGGGTGCTGACCGGCATCGACGACGGAGACCCGGCCATCCTCGACGCGCTCCCGGCCTGCCCGCTGCCGCCCGACCCGGGCAGTGAGCCACAGTTCTACGCCGACCTCGCCAGCGACGCCCCGCCGTGGAACGCGCTGACCGCCACCCAACGTCAGCAGGTCAGCGACGCCTACCACGACGGGTACACCGAGTCGATCACCGGGCAGATCGCCGCCGAGTGCGCCGCCGTCAACGTCGACGCCGAACCCCGGCACCACCGCGCCACCGGTCCCTGACCCGCTCCCCCCGATACAGCCACACGTCAGCAGTCCCCGGCCCCGCGCAGCCTTCGTGCCCGCGGGGCCGTCCCTTTCTGTCCGCACCGCTTCGTAAGAGGAGACCGTCATGGCCACCAGAATCTGGTTCGAACTCACCGCAGTACTCACCCTCGCCCGGCACGTCTGCGAGACCCGACCCGCGCCAGCACTGACCTGCCACCTCGGTCACAACCCGTACCTGTTGGCCTCACAGCAACCGGACACCGCTATTGAGGCGGTCTTCAGCGACCAGAACGAATCCGGCGACCCGGCAACCGGTGTACTGCTGCCGCTGGGCACCACCGGACCGGACGGATCGGCGCTCATCGACCAGCTCCGCCGCGCCAGCGCCCACGGAGCCGGTTGGGTCAGCGTCGAGGCCTCAGACCGCGAGCCCGTCGTCGCGTTCCACACCAAGCCGCCGCGCACCGGCCCCCCACCGGTGCGGTGGGCGCCGGCGCTGGTGGCCATCGACGACCTGCTCGGTCCCTACCCCGCCCAGGTACGCATTGGCCGGACCTGGAACGGGTGGGCCATCCCCAGGTTCAGCCGAGAGGTTTGCGAACGCATCGCCGCCGACACCCAGCGCCTGGCCGGCGTGATGCCCGGGGCGGTCGAAGTCGTACGCGTCGCCGGCAACCGGGTACGCATCACCCGCGACGGCGACCCCGGCGGTTGGGTCGAGGTCGTGGAACCAGATCTGGACGGCATGTACGGCGTCGGCGCGATGGCGTGGACCTGGTCGGTCGTCGACGAGTCCGCCGCCGCCTGTGTCACCGACTGCCGGTGCGGCACCGGCTGCGGCTGCCCCACAGGCTGCGTCGTGTGCGGCGAACCGGTCGACGCCGGCCACGCCACCGCCTGCCCGTGGATCGCGGGCAGCGCCGCCTACGAGCAGCCTGTGATCTCGCCGCAGCGCGCGGTGCTCGACGCGCACCGCCACCGCTCCGGATGCCCCCTCGTGAGGCGCCGCCCCGGGCCGCTGTTCGACACCGAACGAGCCCGCTGCGCGTACTGCGGCGCCGCCGGCGGCGCCGACCTGCACAACCGGCGCCGCGGCGACACCGTCGAGCACCACCAGCGGTGCACCCGGTGCGGCCAGACCTGGTCGGCGGCGGGCACCCGCGCCGCCGTATAGAGCCAGGTCCGACAGAAACCGCGCCCGACCGCACCAAGAGTGCGTCGGGCTTCCCCGTCCCGCGGGCACCGCCTCCCTCTGCCCGCACGGGCGGGCCGGCGTGTGCCCGCGAGGCGGGTTACCACCTGCCCGTGCGGCTCCGTACCGGTGGACGCCGGACCGGTTCCGCCGCGACCTGCAAGGGAGGCACACCCATGACATCCACCAGCACCACCGGCCGCCGCTGTCCGGCCGGACCCGGCGCCACCCACACCCGCAGAGGCGACGACTTGATCACGCCGCGACCTGGCGGTACCGCTGTGCGGGGCCACGCCACCAGCCGAGGAGGGGTGAAGCGGTGACCACGCCAACCAGGGTCGGCAAGACCGGCCTGCCCGTGCTGCGCCCCGGCAAGCTGCGCGAACAGGTCCTCGCCGTGCTCACCGGCGACCCCACCCGGGCGTGGAGCGTCGGTGAGATCTCCCGCGCCCTCGGCGACCGGTCCACCGGCGCGGTGCAAGGGCGCGCTCAAGCGGCTCACCGAACTCGGCCACGCCGCCACCGAACACACCGGCCGGCGCCGCCGCTGGCGCGCGGCAGCCCACACCCCTACCCCGAACCCCGCGTCGGCGTCGGCGGCGCCGACACGCGCGGCCACAGGGCCAGTCACGCGGCCCAACGGGCAGCACTACTACCCGCGCGAGCTCGCCGGCCGCCCCGACGTGCAGGTGCTGCGCGACCTACGCACCGCCGAGATCCCCGCACTGCTCTACGGGCCGCCCGGCACCGGCAAAACCTGACTGGTCGAAGCCGCGTTCGGCGACGAACTGATCACCGTCGCCGGCGACGGTGACACCACCGTCGGGGACCTGCTCGGCGACTACGTGCCCACCGCAGACGGCCGCTACGAGTTCATCGACGGGCCCCTGGTCAATGCGATGGCCGAAGGCCGCTGCCTGTTCATCGACGACGCCACCCTCATCTCCCCGAAGGTCCTCGCCGTGGTGTACCCGGCGATGGACGGACGCCGCCAGGTCACCGTCAAGGCCCACGGCGGGAAGGCAGTACAGGCCAAGCCCGGGTTCTACGTCGTCGCCGGTCACAATCCCGGGGTCCACGGCGCGGTACTCACCGACGCCCTCGCCTCCCGGTTCTCCGCCCAGATCCACGTGTCCACCGACTACGACCTCGCCCGCCGCATCGGCGTCGACCCGCGCATCGTCCGCGCCGCCCGCGACCTCGCCGCGCGCGCCGAAACCGGGGAGATCACCTGGGCGCCGCAACTGCGGGAACTGCTCGCCGCGCGGCGCATCGAAACCGCCCTCGGCGCCGAGGCCGCCGCGGCGAACCTGCTCGGCGTGGCACCCGTCGAGGACCGCGACGTCGTCGCGCAGATCCTCACCACCCACCTCGGCCGCACCATCCCCGCCCTGTCCCTCGGGAGGCAGCTGTGAACGCCACCACCACAACCGCCGTAAGCCGCCACATCCGCCGCCGCAGCCAACGCCGGCCGGCGGCGCTGCCCGCCGCGTGGCGGGCGATCTCCGAGGCGTTCACCGCCCAGGTGCCCGCCCTCGCCGGCCGCGACGACCTGACCGTCACCGTCGCACCCGGCGCCGGCCGCGGCTCACCGGCCTGCTACACACCGGCCACCGCCAGCATCGAAATCGACGGCAACCTCCTCGGCGTCGACCCGGCCACCATCAACCCCCACGACCCGGGCGCCCGGGAGCTGTACCCGGTGGCGTGGGGCGCGCTCGTGCACGAAGCCGCCCACGCCGCGCACAGCCGCTGGGGCTTCGGCAACCCGACCGAACCCGCCGCCAGCCACGCCGCCGCGCTCCTGGAAGAAACCCGCGCCGAAACCGCCCAACTGCGGCGCCGACCCGAAGACAGACGGTGGCTGCGCGCCGCGGTCACCAAACTCATCCTCGACGACATCCCACCCGCCGACAGCACCTGGACCGCAGGCGCCGCCGCCGCGCTCCTACTCGCCCGCGTCGACACCAGCGTCCTCAACCCCACCGAAACCCGGGCGGTACGCGAAGCCGTCACCAAGGTCATCGGCCGCAAACGCCTACGCAAACTCACCCGACTGTGGCGACGGGCACAGCGCACCGCCGACCACGACGCCGCCGCGATGCTGGAATGGGGTCGCCGCTGGTGCCGGACCCTCAACATTCCACCCACCGCGGCACCACCCCAGGCCGGTGGCACCGGAGCCGGTGCGGTGCGTGCCGCCGCCGAAGGTGTCATCGTCGTGATCAGCCGCGACACCGCCGGCGACGTCGCCGACGCCACCCGCATCCACCACGCCCGACGGCGACGCGACACCCACCGCGACGCCGAGGCCCGCCACCGCGAACAGACACAGGCCGCAGCCGGGAAGGTCTTCCCGGCACGGCGCCACGTCGCGGCGGCACACCGATCGCGGGAAGCCACCCCCGCCGAACGGGGCGCGGCGGCTCGCGGCGGCGCTGCGTGCGGCCAGCTACCGCGAACGGGTCACCACCGTGCACCACTCACCGGCCCCGCCTGGGCGGCTGGACACCCGCCAGGCCATGACCGAACAGGTGCAACGGTCCCTCGGGATGCGACCCACCACCCAACCGTGGCGGCAGAGCACCCGACGCCACATACCGCAGCCGCCGCTACGCGTCGGGATCTGCCTGGACGTGTCGGTGTCCATGGGCAGGTTCCTCAAACCCGCCGCCTCAGCCGCATGGACCACCGCCAAGGCCACCACCTGGATCAGCGACGCCACCACCGCCACCGTCACCTTCGGCGCCAAGGTCCAAGCCGTCACCCGGGCAGGCCAACGACCCGGCCACGTACCCATCTTCGACCTGGAACCCGACACCGCCGGATTCTGCGTCGCCGTCGACGCGCTCGACCACGAACTCGGCCTCTCCGCCACCGGGCACGCCGCCCGGCTGCTGGTCATCATCTCCGACGGCCACCTACCCGACGCCGACCGCGCCCCCGCGCAAACCCGCCTCGACCGGCTCGCACGCAACGGCTGCGGCCTGCTGTGGATCACCCCACCCAACGCGGCACCACTGACCGGTGCACGGGTCATCACCCTCACCCAACCCGACCGGCTCGGCCGGCACATCGCCGACGCCGCCACCGCGGCGCTTCGACCCCACCCCTGACCGCCACCTGCCCGGGCCGTTGCACCGCAGCGGCCCGGGGCACCCGACACACGCCCTGGCTGGACGGCACGCAGAGAAGTAGTCGTTCCCTACCAAGGCAGAAAGGCACCAGGATGAACCGCATGCCCAGCAACGACGACGCTCCCGACCAGACCCCGGACGAACCGGTCAGCGTCGCCGACCACGATCTCGGCAAGTCACGACTGCTCTCACGCCAGTGCGACACCTGCATCTACCGACCCGGCAACCCCATGCACCTCGCCACCGGGCAACTCAACAAGATCACCACCGAAGCCCGCAGGGACGGGGCCTTCGCCGTCTGCCACGACACCCTCCCCTACGGCAAACACCCCGACGCCAGACCAGCGATCTGCCGCGGCTTCCACGACCGGTACTCCACCACCTCACTGCAGCTCATGCAGCGGCTGTGGGGCTTCGCCGAAGTCGACCCACCCGGCGACGACGGGGACCCTCCGCGCCGGATCTCGGCAGCACTCCCATGACCCGGCCCGCGCCCCGAGACGGGCGCGCGGCGCGACCTGTGGTCTTCATCGACGTTGACGGCGTGCTCAACCCGCACGACGATCTCGGTGCCGCGCACCTCACGCAGCTCGGATACCACACCCACCGCTACACCGGGCCAGGCCCGCACGGCGCCACGGTCGACGGACACATCTGGCTCAACCCACAACACGGGACATGGCTGGCCGAACTCGCCGCCCTCGGAGCCGAACTGGCCTGGGCAACCTCATGGGGTCCGCAGGCGGCGAACTGGATCGCGCCACGCCTCGGACTACCCGACGACATGCCGAACGTCGACATCGGCCCCTACGGCGCCACCGTACGGTTCGGCTGGTCCACCAAACTCGACCCGATCCGCCAGTGGGCCGCCAACCGCCCGTTCGCATGGTTCGACGACGTCCTCGGACCCAGGGACCTCGAATGGGCAAAGCAGCGCACCGCCGACGAACACCCCACCCTGCTGGTTGAAGTCGCGCCGCATGTCGGACTGACCCGCGCCCACATCGACACGGTGCGCCGGTGGCTCGAGCGGCTTGGTTGACCGCTGACAGCGCAGCGGGTCTCCCCGCACGGTCGACGTCGATCGGCGTACGGGCCCCAACGCAGATGGGTACGGCTGGCCGTTCACACTGTGATGTCCACGCCCTGTGCCTGGCGGTGTGATCGGCACTGCCGGTAGGTCCCCGGGCGAGGCAGGCGAACTCGTTCATGACCCGATGACGCTGTGGCTGGCCGTCGCCCCCAAAGGGGTCCCGCGGTACGGCTACCGAAGGTGTTGCAGGAACTCCTCCAAGCCGGACGCGACCAGGTACAGGTTCTGCCGGCTTGCCGGCTGGCCCTCCTCGGCCTCTTCCTCATGGTCCCAGAAGTAGATCTTGCCGGCGTCGGTGCCTTCGGTGGCCATGCAGATGACGTTGCCGCCGGGATCCTGCGCGATCGGGAAGTAGTCGCCGGGAATCCTGTCCCTGTACAGGGTCAGGTAGCGCTCCATTTCGGCGTACTCGTCGTCGGTGCCGACCCCGAGGAACTGCTCGACGGTCCCCATGAGCTCCGGCGTCTGGCCGTCGCCTTTGATCAGGAAGTCGGACGGGTCGGGGTATCCGCCGTTGTGCTGGAGGAGGAACGCGCGGTACGGAGCAGGGATCACCCGTCCGGTTCGCCGCTCGAACGCATCCAGGTCCTCGTTGGCCAGAACGGGACCCGACCCGGTGATGTTGCTACTCATCGGTGTTCCTCACTCTGAACTTCTTGATCACGGACACCCCGCTGGTGTGACGGATGGCGTCGTGCAGATCGCGTGGGACGAGGAGCATCGTAGAGCGGTCCTGGCGGTGGTGCCACGAGTAGCCAGGATGCCGGGCGTTGCGGGATAGCCGGCGGCCTCGTTGGCGTCGCCGAAGTCGCCGCCGGGGCCGAAGCTTCGGTTGCCCCGCTGCCGGATCTTTACAGTGTGCTTGGCGTGGGGGCTGAAATCAGGGAACCCTGCTCCTCCCCGTCGCCGAACCCACGTCCGACGGATCCGCTCAGAGTGTGCCGAACCGTGCCGGCCCATCGGGACCTGGGGCCAGGGTTCGAGGTTGGAACCCGGCTCTGGCCGCGTCTAGCATGCGGGGGTGCGGCGGGGCAGGTGTACTCCCCGTACCCGACCTGCGCCGCCGCACCCGCCACCGGCGGCAGGCTACGGAAACTCCGCCCGCACTTGATCATCCACACCCTCCGCACGACGCCGAAACCGACGGTGGACCCGCAGTGGTCACGGTCGCGTCTGCGCGCCCGCTGGACGTTTGCCGGCAAGGCGACACCGGGTTGGCCATGCGATCTGCCATGATCTGCCGTGTGAACGCTGCGTCAACAGCGTGCACACTCATTCCCCGGAGCGGTCGGGAGGACCTCAATGGCCGGCAAGTTCGAGCTGTACACCGACAAGGCGGGCAAGTACCGGTTCCGGCTCAAGGCCAGCAACGGCCAGGTCATCGCCGTGGGTGAGGCGTACGAGTCGAAGGCGAGCGCCCTCAACGGCATCGACTCGGTCAAGCGCAACGCCCCTGACGCGGCGCTCGACGACCTGACCTGAGCAAACCGCCCCCCTGGGCGCATTGGCCATCTGGCACCACCTCGGGCCGCCACCAGATATCACGCCGAGTGATCAGCGCCTCGGTGACGACGATGTGGGCGTGGTGCACGAGACTTGCGCGACCGGTGAGACCCGGCGGCGTCGGCTGCGGTGTCTGGCCGGTCGGCGCAGGTCGCGCGTCGGAGTGTCATGATGCCTTGTCGCGGGGTTTGCGGCGGCGTTGCAGTTCGACGATGAGCCTGTCTGCGAGGGTGAGGGTGTCGTCGTCTGGTTCGGCGTCGATTTCGGCCATGCGGCGGGTGAGGGTGCGCCGCAGCGCCCGGATCGCGTCGAGGTCGCCGAGGTCGGCGTAGATGGACATGGCGCGGCGGTACGCGGCCTCGGCGTAGGGGTCGACGTGGATCGCGGCCTGCGCCAGGGCGAGTGCCTCGGCGGGCTGGTCGCTGGCGATCAGGTCGGCGAGGGCGAGGTGGGCGTTGAGGGCCTGTTGCCGGGCGCCTTCGCGGTGTGGCTCGATCCATTCGTAGTGACAGCCTTCGGCCAGTGGGCCGCGGTAGAGGCTGATGGCGTGGCGCAGCGCGGCGATTTTCGCGTCCGGGTTCTGCGCGGTCTGGGCGTCGGCGAGCGCGTCGCGCATCTGCCACAGGTCGACCTCGAGGGTGTCGGTGTTGAGGACGTAGTGGTGGCCGGGGTGATGCAGGTATGCGGCTTTGCCGCCGACGGCGGTGAGGTGGCGGCGCAGGTTGTAGACGTAGGTGTGTAGCCGGTGGGGCGCTTTGCGGGCGGGTGCGTCGGGCAGCAGGTCTTCCAGGACGGTGTCCTGGCTGGCTTTGCCGCCGACGGCGGCGAGGTAGACCAGCAGTTCCCGTGCCTTGGCGCGCAGCGGTCCGGTTGTGGTTCCGGCGCCGTGGATGTGTGGTTCGCCGAGGACGGACACGCTCACCGGGCCGCCCGTTGTGGTGTCGTGGCTGTGGTCCACGCGGGGAGCGGACCCTGGCGCGGCGTCGACCGGCGACGCGGCGCGGGTGTCGGCGGTGTCGGGGGCGCCGGTTTCGCCGGTGGTCGGTGTCGCATCCGGCGCGGTGTCGGGGGCCGCCTCATCGACCGGCGCTGCGGCCGGCTTTGGTTGCGGTGGCGGTTGTTCGCCCGCAGGTGTGGTCCTTTCGTCGTCGGGGGGCTCCTCGCCCGGCTGCGGGGCTGGTCGCGGCGCTGCGGCTGGGGCGTGCGGCTCGCCGGTGTGGGCTTCGGCGAAGGTGGACAGCAGGTCGACGGCTTCGTCGGGGGTGAGCACGCTCAGGCGGCCGATGTCGGCGGGGTGGGCGGCGTGCCGGGGGTGCGCGTCGGCCGGGGCGACGGCGCCGTCGTCGGTGACGGTGACGGTGTCACCTTCGGGCCAGGCGCCGAGCAGGACGCCGTGGATGTCCAGGCGCTGGCCCTGGGCGAGTAGCGCGGCGATGCGGGCGCGTTCGTGGCGGGCGGTGGCGTCGGCGAGCAGCGTCATCGGCGGCAGCGGGTCGGCGAAGGGGTCGGCGTCGCGGAGTGCGGCGACGTTGTCGACCTCGTGGGTGTAGAGGACGCGGCTGCGGTGCAGTGCCTGCTCTTCGCATGCGGCGAGGGCCTCGGGCAGGTCGTCGGTGATGATCAGGCGCGGGTTGGCCGGCAGGTCCACGGCGGCGGCGCCGAGCAGGGTCGCGAGGGTGGTGGCGGCGACGACGAGGCGTCCGCGTTCTTCGGGCCCGTCGTCGGCGCCGGCGGCTAGTGCTGAGACGAGCAGGCCGCGGGCTGCGGCTTCGGCGCCGGGCCCGACGAGACCGAGTCCGGCGGGTGGCCACAGGTCCGCCAGGGGGCTTGCCAGTGCGGGCGCTGCTGGTTGCGGCGGGGCCTGCGTGGCCGGGGACGCGACGGTCGCGTCGGCGTCGGG
>JBOGDE010000200.1:0-10622 GCA_050701695.1 Micromonosporaceae bacterium | reverse complement strand
GTCCAGCTCCGCCAGCGGCGCGCCCCGCCACAGCGCCAGCGCCTGGCGCCACAGCTCGGCACCGTGGTCGTCGTCAGCGGCCCGCGCCTGCCGCGCCAGCGCGCGGAACCGGTAGAGATCCACCGCCTCCGGCGGCACGTCCAGCGCGTAGCTGCGGGCCCGCCGTACCAGGCTCGGCCCGCCGGCGCCGCCGAGGACCGTACGCAGCCGGGAGAGATAGGCGTGCATGGTCTCCCGCGCCCGGCGCGGCGGTGCGTCGCCCCACACCCGGTCGATCAGCTGCTCGAAGCTGACGGCCGTGCCCGGCTCGGCCAGCAGCGCCGCCAGCACGGTGCGCTGCCGTGCGGGTCCGAGCGCCACCGGCCCCTGCTGTGTGTACGCCGCGAGCGGCCCCAACACCTGGAACCGCATCACCGTGTCCGCCCGCCTCCCGCTCAACGGGTCCCAGGATAGGCGGGCACGCTACGTGCTCAGCCAGGCGCGAATCCGTGTTCGCCCAGTGAGACAGCCTCGGAGGCTCCGGATCGGGGCGGATCCGAAGCCTCCGAGGTGGCCGAGTCAGGAAACGGCGTCAGGCGATGCCGTACACCCATCCGGTGCAGGGTCCGCTGTAGTAGCTGTCCCGGCACAGCCGCATCTGGATCTTCCAGCCCTCGGGAACGTTGTAGCCGTACCCGTCCAGGTGGATCTCGAATCTCGCGTACGAGCCGCCGGGCGGGGTGGTGTAGAGGTGGTGCCCACTGCTAACGATCTGGTTGCTCTTGTCGTAGACGTTAATCTCGACAAAGGCCTGGTAGTCACGGCTTCCTTCGTCGTAGTAGTCGTAGACGTGGATCACCTCGTCGTACGCCCGAAACAGCGCTTTGTAGTGGACGTCGCCGTTCGAGGCTCGCAGCCTGGCCGACGCGTCGCGGCCACCGGAGTCGTTGCTCGACGCCCAGGTCGAGATCTCCTTGGTGTACGTGATGTCAGCGTGGGCCGGGGCGACGGCGAAGAGCAGCCCGAACGCGGCCACTACGGCCCCGACCGGGAGCAGCCACCGCGCGCGGAGGCGCCTCGTCGAGAAATTCAACGGGATCAACCCTTTCTGAGAACCAACAGGAGGCTTCGAAAGGGTGCCGGTGCGGAGTTGCACCCGACTTGCACCAGAGTTGTCCCGCTGGCCAGCCCGTTGTCCCGCTGGCCAGCGCGGCGGTTGCGGCCGAACGGCGCGGGGTTTCCCGCGTTGTACGGAGTTGGCCGGGGCCGGGTCTTGACAGAGGTTTGTTTAGGGCCAAAACTTTCCTCTCACGGGGACCACGTCGGTACGCCGACCGCCGGATCGACGGCGGGTGGGGCGTCTGCCCGAGAGGATGATTCCCGTGCTTGCACGCCGAAGGACCCTGGCCGCCGCGGCGGTCGCCACGGCGCTCGCCGCGATCACGATGCCCGCATCGGCGACCACGGAGGCCACGTACACAGAGGGCACGTACACGGAGGGCACGTACACGGAGGCCACGTACACGGTCACGGTCGGGTCGACCGGCTCGTACGCGTACCCGACCGACACCCCGGCGGCGGCGTACATCGACAAGGACGGCACTTTCTACTTCCAGCAGTCCGCGGCGCTGTACGGCTCCACCCAGCCGCGCAAGTGGGACTTCTACACCGGGACCAACTTTGACACCGCGACCAAGTCGACCACGATCAGCAGCGCGGTGAACCCGGGCAACACCGCGGACAAGAACAACGACACCACGTGGCGGTGCAACCACAGCGTCACCGGCGTGGACTCCACATACGCGCCGGCCGGGTCGGGCTACTCGCAGCGCAACTTCTGCGACCTGGTCGGGACGTGGGTGGACCCGGACACCGGCCACTGGTACGGGCTCGTACACAACGAATTCACCCCGGAGCCGTTCGGGGCGTACTCGTTCTCGCACTACGACGCGCTGGACTGGGCGGTCTCGACCAACCAGGGTCGGGTGTGGACGATCAAGGGGCACGCGATCACCTCGCCGTACAGCACGAAGCGGGGCGACACCACGGCGTTCCCGCACCAGACCTTCGACTACGGCGACGGGGACCCGCGGCTGTTCGTGGACCCGGCATCGGGCTACTTCTACGTGTACTACGGCTCGCGGATCGTGCCGAAGGCCGGTGCCGGCGGCGGCATGGTCGGGCTGGCCCACGTCGCGCGGGCACCGATCGGGTCGAAGCTGGCGACCGGTTCCTGGCAGAAGTGGCACAACGGCTCCTGGTCGCAGCCGGGGGTGGGCGGCAAGGAGAGCAACATGGTGCCGGTCACCGCCGCCAACCCCAACGGCTACACACCCGTGGCCGACGACTACGACCCGGCGAACACCGGCAACGCCGACCAGCAGGTCGCCGCGGGTGAGCTGCCGCCGAAGTCCGACCTGTTCGTGATGAACATCGCGTACAACGCCTACCTCGGGCTCTACGTCGGCGAACCGGAGGCGGTTCGGCAGTCCGGCGACGAGCCGCAGCGGTTCTACGTCACCGACGACCTGGCCACGCAGAAGTGGCGGCTGATCGGCGACACCGGCAGCTACACCTCGGGCTCCTGGTACCGCTGGTTCGTCGACAGCGCGAACCGGACCAGCTCCACGATCATCGGCAAGTCGTTCCGGTCGTACTGCGCGATCGCGTGCGCGAACTCCAGCGGGGAGTACGTCAACCTCACGATCAGCTCCACCACGCCGGCCCCGCCGCCGGTTGACACCTCGAAGGCGTACACCATCCGCAGCGGCGAGGGGCGGCTGCTCGCCCAGGTCTCCGGCAGCACCGCCACCACCTCGGTCGGCACCGCCACCGGTTCGAGCCGGGAGCAGTGGCGGTTCGCCGGCAACGGCGACGGCTCGTACCGGATCACCAACGTCGCCACCGGGCAGGCGCTCGGTGTCGGCTCGGCGAGCACCGGCAACCGGGCCTGGGGCACCAGGCCGACCGCCACCACGCTCGGTACGAATCCGACCGTCGGGCAGCAGTGGTTCGTGGTCGAGAACCGGGCGGCGCGTGGCACGTACCGGCTGGTCAACCGCTACGGCGGGCTGGTGCTCGGGATGTCGGCGAACCCCAGCCGGCTCGCCGAGACCACCCCGCACCGGGACTGGACCAACACCACCGGCAGCACCGTCGGCGGCACCCGTACCGCCGCCGAGCAGCTCCTCACGTTCACCAGCGCCGAGACGGTACTCGTCACCAACCCCGGACCGCAGACCGCCACCACCGGTACGGCGTACTCCCGGCAGGTCGGTGCGACCGACTCGCAGGGCAGGGCGCTGACGTTCTCCGCGACCGGACTGCCGCCGGGGCTGTCGATCAGCTCCTCCGGCCTGATCTCCGGTACGCCGACCACCGCCGGCAGCCGCACCGTCACCCTCACCGCCAGCTCGGGCAGCGCCACCGGCAGCGCCGCGTTCACACTGGCGGTCGAGAACCCCGGCACCGTCGGAAGCCTGACCGGCACGCACACCGTGGTCACCTCGGGCAAGGCGCTCGACAACCCCGGCCACTCCATGGTCGGGGGGACCCAGATGATCACCTGGACCTCGAACGGCGGCGTGAACCAGAGCTGGGTGTTCACCCGGCACGACGACGGCTCGTACCAGATCGCCAACGGCGAGTCGCAGCTGTGCCTGGACGTCAGCGACTACTCCACGGCCTCCGGCGGCAAGGTGGTCCAGTGGAGCTGCAACGGAGGCGGCAACCAACGGTGGATCGTCACTGCGCGCTCCGGCGGCACGTACACCATCGCCGCCAAGCACAGCGGTCTGCTGCTCACCACCGCCTCCACCAGCAACGGGGCACTCGTCACGCAACAGGCCGACACCAACGGCGCGCTGCAGCACTGGACGATCACCTGACGGCAGTCCCTGCTCCGCCGGTGCCGCGTTCGGCTGTGGTTAGCTCGTGGGCGATGAACGATCAACCGGCGGAGCAGGCGGACGTGCGCCGCGGCAACCTGTCGCTGGTGCTGCGGCGGATCCGGGACGCCGGGCCCCGCTCCCGGGCCCGGATCGCCGCGGAGACCGGCCTGACCAGGGCGACGGTGTCGAGCCTGGTGGCCGACCTGGTCACCCGAGGTCTGCTGCACGAAGGGGAGCTGCGACCCACCGGTGGTTCCGGCCGCCCGGGCCAGTGGTACGAACTCTCCGACCGGGTGTACGGCGTCGGCGCCGAGATCAGCGTCGACTACCTCAGCGTGATCGTGCTCGACCTCTCCGGTGCGGTACGCGTCAACCAGCGCCGTGCGTACGACGTCCCGAGGTCCACGCCGGCGCAGACGCTGGACGCGGTCGGCGCGCTGGTCGCCGACGCCGTCGGCGCGGTAGGCGGGTGGCCGTCCGGCCTGGGCGTGGCGACCCCCGGCAACGTCGACGCCGGCTCCGGTCGCGTCGAGTACGCACCGACCATCGGCTGGTCCGGCGTACCGGTGGTGACCGAGCTGACCACGCGGCTCGGTGAGCAGGCCGGACCCGTCGAGGTCGGCAACGACGTGCAACTCTCCGCGATCGCCGAGTACGCCCTGGGCGTCGCCGCCGGCACCCCGCACCTGGCGTACCTGTCCGGCGAGATGGGCGTCGGTGCCGGGGTGGTGGTCGAGCAGGGCCGGCTGCTGCGCGGCGCCCAGGGCCACTCCGGTGAGATCGGGCACCTGCCGCTCAACCCCGAGCCCGCGGCCTGCCCGTGCGGCCGGCGCGGCTGCTGGGAGACGATGGTCGGTCTCGGCGCGCTGCTGCGGCTCGCCGCCGACCCCGGCGACCCGGTGCACGACCCGGAACGCGACCTCGAAGACCGGCTCGCCGAGCTGCACCGCCGTGCCGCCGCCGGCGACGCCCGTACGCTCGCCGCGCTCGACCAGATCGCCACCGGGCTCGGCCTCGGCGCCTCCGTGCTGGTCAACATGGTCAACCCCGCGGTGCTGGTGCTCGGCGGCTACTTCGCCGCACTCGGCCAGTACCTGCTGCCGGGGGTACGCCGCGAGCTCGCCGACCGGGTGGTCGCACCCGACGCCGCGGCCTGCCGGGTCGAGCTCTCCCACCTAGGATTCACCGCCGCCGCCCTCGGCGGAGCGTACGCCGCCCTGCAACGCGTACTCGCCGACCCGACCCGGGTGCCGCCGCTGGGACTCACCCGAGCCCGTGGGCCGTCCACATAGCACTGGCACGGCCGGCCGCGGCGGGCGATCAGGGCGGGGTCAGGCGCGGTAGCCGTCCGGCAAGGGTGTGGGTCGCATGGCGCGGTCCATGCCGGTGGCGACGAACTCGGAGACCGCGCGACGGGCGTGTTGCCGGATCAGCAGTACCACCTGCGGGTCGCTGGAGGTCTCGACCACACGTACCCCACCTTCGATCTCCTCGACCTTCATCTCGATCTTCTCGTGGTGTTCGAAGATCTCCCGGAACAGCGGGTCCATGTGGCGGATCGTGGCGCCCTGCTCGATGCGCTGCCGCATCT
Organism: Micromonosporaceae bacterium; assembly: GCA_050701695.1. Taxonomy (GTDB): domain Bacteria; phylum Actinomycetota; class Actinomycetes; order Mycobacteriales; family Micromonosporaceae; genus WHSM01. The sequence goes on along the minus strand of JBOGDE010000200.1, from coordinate 5,162 downwards.
GGTCGACGTGGGTACGGATCGCCGCCGCGACCTCGCCGTCGGCGCTGGTGGTCACGGATCGGATCCCACCGGGCACGTCGGTGACGTCGCGTTGGATCTCGAGGTGGTTGTCGAGCAGCCCGCGGATCACGCGCATGTCGCGCATCATCGCGCCGCCCATCCCGCCCTCGCTCATCATCCAGTCCGGCATGTCCCCGGACATCCCCATACCGTCGTCGTCCGGGCCGCCCATCGGGCCGTCGCCGCATCCGGCGAGCAGCGCGCCGCCAGGGACCAGCAGACCCGCGGCGACCAGCCGGGCGAGAGCTTCCCGGCGGTCGATTCGGATCGGGCATCCTCTGTCCACGGAGACTCCCTTCAGCTGCCGGCCTCGACGGGGTGGCCGGCCAGGCGCCATTCGAGGATCCCGTCGGAGAGCCGGCTGGCGGCGCGGCCCGCACCGGTGAGGTACCGCACGGCGTCATGGGCGAAGACACAGTGCGCGCCCCGGCAGTACGCCACGATCTCGACATCGGCCGGCAGCTCGGCCAGCCGCGCCGGCAGCTCCTCGACCGGGATGTTGACCGCCCCGGGGAGGTGGCCGGCGGCGTACTCCTCGACCGGGCGTACGTCGAGCACCATCGCGTCGCCGGCCCGCACCCGCGCCAGCAGCTCCTCCCTGGTGATCTGCTCGGCGCCCGGCCCGAGGTACGCGTCGCGGGCGGCGGCGGCATCGGCGAGGTGGGCGGTGGCCACGTCCCGCAGCCGCACGTACAGCGCGGCCACGTCCTGGTCGGCGAGTCGGTGGAACACCCGCACCCCGTCGCGGCGGGTGGCGACCAGGTGTGCCTGCTTGAGGATCTGCAGGTGCGCCGAGGTGGTGGTCACGCCCAGCCCGGCGGCGCGGGCCAGCCCGTCCACGGTGCGCTCGCCCTGCGCCAACAGGTCGAGCAGTGCGAGCCGCTTGCCGCTGGCCAGGGCCTTGCCCACCCGGGCCAGCTGGTCGAACAGCGCTGCCTTGCCGTCGGCGTCACTCATGGTGGTCCCTCGTCTCGATCTCTGCCCACCGTACACACATCTTCTGTTTTTCCAAAGAACTATGGATTAGTGTGTACGGATGAGTGAGCCGATCATCCTGGTGGACGAGGGGCTGGGAAACAGCGTCCACCTGCTCGACCTCGGCGACGGCCGGTGCCTCGCGGTGGACGCCTCACGGGACCTGCGAGGGCTGCGGGCCGCCGCGAGCCGCGCGGGGCTGACCGTCGGGTACGCCGCGGAGACCCACCTGCACGCCGACTTCGTCTCCGGAGCGCGCCATCTGGCCACCGACGAGGGCGCCACGGTGCTGGCCTCCCGGGCCGGGCTGCGGCGGTTCGGGCACCACGGCCTCGACGACGGGGACGAGGTCGAGCTGGGCGGGTTGACGCTGCGCGCGCTGGCCACCCCCGGGCACACCGACGAGCACCTGGCGTACCTGCTGCTGGACGGCACCAGGCCGCTCGGGGTGTTCACCGGCGGATCGTTGCTGGTGGCCTCGGCGGCACGTACCGACCTGGTCGACCCGGACCGTACCGAGCAGCTGGCACGGGCGCAGTACCGCTCCCTGCGCCGGCTGCTGGAGCTACCCGGCGAGGTACGGGTGTGGCCCACCCACGGGGCCGGGTCGTTCTGCTCGGCGCCACCCGGGGTGGAACGGGTCAGCACGATCGGCGCCGAGCGGGCCGGCAACCCGCTGCTCACCGACACCGCCGGCGGGATCGTCGACGAGGACACCTTCACCGCACGGCTGCTGGGCGGGCTCGGGTCCTACCCCCGCTACTTCGACCGGCTCGCCGAGGTCAACCGGGCCGGGCCCACCCTGCTGGAGGGACCGGTACGCCTGCGGCGGCTGCGGCCCGATCAGGTTCATTCGATGCACGCGACCGTGGTCGACGTCCGGCCGATCCGCCACTTCGGCGCGGGGCACGTCCCGGGATCGCTGTCGAACCCGCTGAGGCCGCAGTTCGCCACCTGGCTGGGTTGGCTGCTGGACCTGGCGACACCGCTGATCTTCGTACGGGACCCGGACCAGGACCCCACCGAGATCGCCATGCAGGCGCTCAAGGTCGGGTTCGAGAATCTGCTCGGGGAGCTCGACGGTGGCATCGCCGGGTGGACCGCCGACCGGCGTCCCGTGGCCACCATCGACGTCCTCGACCCCGCCCGGGCCGCCGGCAGCGACGCGGTGGTGCTCGACGTACGGCAGACCGCCGAGTACGCCGCCGGTCACCTGCCCGGCTCGGTCCACGCCGAGCTCGGCGCCGTGACCAGCGACCTGGATGCCACCGGTCCCCTGCTGACGATGTGCGGGCACGGGGAGCGCGCCATGACCGCCGCCAGCCTGCTCGCCGCATCCGGGCGTACGGTCGGAGTGCTCGCCGGTGGACCCGCCGAGCTCGCCGCCGCCCGCGGTCAAGCGCTGCGGACCGGCGAATGACGGCTCCGCGGCTGGGGCTGCGGGTCAACCTCGCCCAGTTCAGCCTGCTGGTGGCGGTCAACGCCCTGGTCGGCGGGATGATCGGGCAGGAACGCGTGGTGCTGCCGCTGCTGGCCGAGCAGGTGTTCGAGATCGCCGCGTTCACCTCGGGGCTGACCTACATCCTGGCGTTCGGCGCCACCAAGGCCCTCACCAACCTGGCCACCGGCGCGCTCGCCGACCGGTACGGCCGCAAGCCCGTACTGATCGCCGGCTGGCTGATCGGCGCCCCCGTGCCGCTGCTGCTGATGTGGGCACCGCACTGGGGCTGGGTGGTGGCCGCCAACGTGCTGCTCGGCATCAACCAGGGGCTGACCTGGTCGGTCACCATCATCATGAAGATCGACCTGGTGGGACCGGCCCGGCGCGGGCTCGCCATGGGGCTCAACGAAGCCGCCGGATACGGCGCGGTCGCGCTGACCATGCTGGCCACCGGCTGGCTGGCCGCGGCGTACGGGCTGCGGCCCGCTCCGTTCTGGCTCGGCGTCGCCTTCGCCGCGCTGGGCCTCGGGCTGTCCACCCTCGCGGTACGGGAGACCCACGGCCACGCCCGGCACGAAGCCGCCGGCCACAGCGGCGACGGCGCGCTGACCAACCGGCAGGTGTTCACCCTGACCAGTGCCCGCGAGCCCGCGCTGTCGGCCGCCAGCCAGGCCGGCCTGGTCAACAACCTCAACGACGCGCTCGCCTGGGGCCTGCTGCCGATCCTGTTCGCCACCTCCGGTCTGCCGGTCGCCGAGATCGGGCTGCTCGCCGCCATCTACCCGCTGATCTGGGGCGCCGGCCAGACCGTCACCGGAGCCCTCTCCGACCGCACCGGCCGCAAGCCGCTGATCGTCACCGGCATGCTCACCCAGGCCGCCGGCATCGCACTGGCTGCCACCGCCGACGACTTCGCCGGCTGGGCGGTGGCCGCGACGTTGATGGGCATCGGCACCGCCCTGGTCTACCCCACCTTGCTCGCCGTGATCGGCGACGTCGCCCACCCCGCCTGGCGGGCCCGCGCCATCGGCGTCTACCGGCTCTGGCGCGACAGCGGCTACGCCGTCGGCGCCCTGGTCGCCGGGGTCACCGCCGACCTGTTCGGGCTCCGCGCCGCGGTGTGGCTCGTCGCCGCCATCACCGCCGCCTCCGGCCTGGTGGTCGCCACCCGGATGTACGAGACGCTTCCGGCCGCCGACCGGCTGGCGGGGCGGCACTGACCGGGCCGCCGACCGGGTCCGCGATAGTGTTCCGTGTGGTCGATGTGGTCATCGTCGGGGCCGGCCCCACCGGGCTGGCCGCGGCGACCCTGCTCGGCCAGTACGGCGTACGGTGCCTGGTGCTGGACCGGCGGGACACCCCGTACCCGCAGCCCCGGGCGGTGCACCTCGACGACGAGGTCTACCGGATCCTGGGCCGGCTCGGCGTCGCCGACGAGTTCGCGGCCATCTCCTGGCCGTGTCACGGGCTGCGGCTGCTCGACCGGCGGCGGCGGGTGCTGGCGGAGTTCCAGCGCGGCACCGACCGGGGGCGGCACGGCTACCCCGAGGCGAACATGTTCGACCAGCCAGAGCTGGAGGCGTTGCTGCGTACCAACCTGCGGCGGTACGACACCGTGGCGGTGCGCGGCGATGCGGAAGTCACCGCCGTGACCCAGGACGATTCCCTGGTACGTCTCGACCTCGCCACCGGCGAGCCGCTGCACGCCAGGTACCTGCTGGGCTGCGACGGCGCGAACAGTCTCACCCGGGCGGCGATCGGCGCCACCATGCGCGATCTCGGCCGGGCCCAGCGCTGGCTCGTCGCCGACGTCGACACCAGCGCGGAGCTCGGCGAGTGGGAGGGCGTACACCAGGTGTGCGACCCGGCCCGTGCCGCCACCTACATGCGGGTCGGCCGGACCCGCTACCGGTGGGAGTTCCGGCTCGCGGCCGGCGAGACCGCCGAGCACTACCGCGACCCGGGCCGGCTGCATCCGCTGGTCTCGCCGTGGACCGGGGACATCCCGGTCACCGCGCTGCGGCTGGTACGCCTCGCCGAATACACCTTCCGAGCCCAGGTCGCCGACCGGTGGCGGGACCGCCGGGTCTTCCTGCTCGGCGACGCGGCCCACCTCACGCCGCCCTTCATCGGGCAGGGCCTGGGATCCGGGCTGCGGGACACGGCCAACCTGTCCTGGAAACTGGCCGGGATCCTCGCCGGAGAGCTGCCCGAGTCCACCCTGGACAGCTACCAGGCCGAACGCGCGCCACACGCCCGAGCCCTGATCCGGCTGGCGACACTGGTCGGCACTCTGATGACCGGAGGCGGCGGGCCCGGCAACCTGGTCCGCGCCGCGGTGGTGCCGCGGCTGCACCTGGTGCCGGGGCTGCGGGAACGCATCCTCAGCAGCGAGACCCCCGCCCTGCACCGCTCCGACCTCGTCGTACGCCCCCGGCTACGGCGCGGCCTCGCCGGCACCCTGTGCCCCAACGCTGTCCTCGACGACGGCCGCCGCTACGACCAGGTCGCCGCCGGGAGGTTCGCTGTGGTCACCGCGGTCGCGCCGACGGCCCCCGAGCGCGCCCGGATCGCACGGCGCGGCGCGGTCCTGCTGCTCGCCCGGTCCGGCACCGAGCTGCACTGCTGGCTGCGTCGCGGCCACGCGTACGCCGCGCTGGTGCGCCCCGACGGCACCGTGCTGTAC
>JBOGDE010000199.1:0-10642 GCA_050701695.1 Micromonosporaceae bacterium | reverse complement strand
CACCCGGATACAACACCGGTATCCGGGCAAACCTCCGCCTTGCCGGATCGCCGCCTGGACTCCGCCTCGCTCGACCCGAGGTATCACGACAGCCTCTAACCGCCCGCTGAGACGCCGGCACCGGCGAACCGCGCCGGTTCGGGGTCGACGTTCGGCGGCGGTTCGGTGCCGTAGCGCAGCATCAGGCCGGCGGCGAGCAGGCTGAGCGCGGCCATCGCGGTGGCGCTGACGACCAGCGGCGACGTGCCCGATCCGACCCGCAGCGTCGCCAGGATCGCGAACGGGCCGAGCAGCCCGCCGGCCTTGGTGGTGGCGGCGACGAACCCGGAGCCGGTGGCGCGCAGCGCGGTCGGATACAGCTCCGCGCTGTACGGCAGCAGGATCGCGTTCACCGCCGACAGCGCCAGCACCAGGGTGCCGACGGAGACCACGAGCAGCTCCGGAACGGCCCCCCAGCTCGCCCACGCCGCCACCCCGACCAGCGCCAGGCCGGTCGCCGCGACGAACAGTGCCAGGCTGCGGCGCCCGCTCCAGGCCGCGTACAGCAGCACCACCAGGATCAGAGCCGGTGCGGAGTACAGCGCCGACCTGGCGAGCAGCCCGGTGACGGCCGCCGACGCCATCCCGCTCTCCCGCAGTTGGGCCGGCAGCATCACCAGGAAGCCGAAGTTGACCAGGCCCCAGGCCGTACCCACGGTCCCGACCACGGCGGTGAGTACGGGGTAGCGGCGCAGCAGCGTACCGACGCCGACCCGGGCCGTGGCCGGCTGCCCGGCGGGTGCCGCGACCGGCGCGCCGAGGTGCGCGCCGTACCGGTGGAGGATCTGTTCGGCGGCCTTGCGCCGGCCGTGCCGCAGCAGGAACAGCGGTGACTCCGGGATCAACGGCATCAGCGCCAGCAGCAGCAGTCCGGTCGGCAGCCCGACCAGCCACAGCGCCCGCCAGCCGAACACCGGCTCCAGCTGGTACGCCGCGGTGCTGGCCGCCAGGTAGCCGCCGATCCCGCCGGCACCGCCGACCGCGACCGCCAGCCAGCCCCGGTGCCGGCGCGGCGCCAGCTCCGCGATCAGGGTGAACGCCAATGGCAGCAGGCCGCCGGCGGAGGTGCCCATCACGAAGCACATCACCAGGTTCCACCCGAACGTCGGCATCGCGCCGCACGCGGAGGTGGCCACGAACACCACCGTGGCCAGGACGAACGCGGGCCGGCGGCCGTACCGGTCGCCGAGCAGGCCCCACACCACCGAGCCGAGTACGGTGCCGGTCAGTGCCACCATCGGCAGCACCGCGACGGTGTCCAGCGGCAGTCCGTATTCCCGGCTCATCCCGGGCACCACGAAGCCGAGGGTGAGCGGCTTCATGATGTCGATCACCAGCGCGACGGTGAGCGCGAGGCAGGTCAGCCAGTACCGCGGGCCGAGTCGGCCGTGCTCGATCGCGTCCACCGGCAGCCGATCGCCGGACGGCGGCGGCATCCGCCACAGCAGCGAGAGCGCGGCGATCCCGACCCCGCCGACCAGCAGCGCCATCCCGGCGGCCATCGAGGGCGTCCACATCGACATGCCGGCCATCCCGGGCATGCCCATCCGGGCATGCTCGACGGCACGGTTGACGTCCGGCAGGTGCAGCAGCACCCCGGTGGTCACCGCCACGACCCCGGCGACCACCCCCCACAGCCGCCGGTGGCGGAGGCCGTGCGGGGTGCTGTTCACATGGTTCGCTCGCAAGCTTCGCTCACGCAGGCGCCAGGCCGAGGGTCGGCTCGGTCACCAGGCGCAGGCCGCCGGGCGCGTCGGAGACCGCACTGGACGGGATCTGCGGTGTGGTGAAGGTACGCCCGTCTTCGGCGTACCCGGCCTCGCGCAGGTCGGCCATGCCGGAGATCAGCTTGGTGAACGCCGCCCGGGACACCTGTCGCCGCTCGCCGTCCTTGAGCAGCCGCTGGGCATGCCAGAAGTACGTCTCCTTGCCCCGGTACTGCTGGTACATCAGCGACACCATCGACAGATAGCGCTGGTAGACGTGCCGGTAGCGGCGTTCGAAGAACTCGATCGCCTCCGTCTCCGGTACGGTGCCGCCCGACGCCGCCGCGATCGCCGCCGCGCCCAGCACCGCCGAGTACAGCGCGAGGTGGGTGCCGGTGGACAGCAGCGGGTCGAGGAAGCAGGCGGCGTCGCCGATCATCACGTACCCGGGGCCGCTGAAGCGCTCGGTGACGTAGGAGTAGTCGGTCTCCACCCGGGTGGGCCCGACGTAGCGCGCGTTGCGCAGGATCTGCCGCATGTCCTCGTTCTCGTCGACGTACCCGTGGAGTAGGTGCTCCACCGAGGAGTAGGAGGCGCGGCGCTCCCGGAAGTGGTCGCGGTGGGTGACGAAGCCGATCGAGAACCGGTCGTCGCGCAGCGGGATGGTCCAGTACCAGCCGGTGTCGCAGGAGACCGCGTCCAGCCCGCCGCCCGGGGTGCCGGGGAGCAGCTCGGCACCGGTCCAGTAGCCCCAGATCGCGACGTTGCGGAACACCTCGTGGACCTCGCGCTGCAGCCCGCGCTGTGCGGAGACGACGCCTGCCCGGCCGGACGCGTCGACCAGGTAGTCGCAGGCGTCGATCCCGGACGCCCCGGACTGGGCCTGCCACTCCACCGCCACCGGACGGTCGTCCTCGAACTCGATGCGGCGTACGGCGCACTCCTCGTGCACCTTCACCCCGCAGTCGCGGGCGTGGTCGAGCAGCACCTTGTCGAACAGCTCGCGCTCCACCTGCCAGGTGTAGAGCCCTTTGCCGAACACCGACTCCCACTGGATGGCGAAATCCTCGCCGCCCCACCGCATCAGACCGCCGAGCTTCACCAGGAAGCCGGCGGCCTCCACTTTGGGTAACGCTCCGGACAGCTCCAGGATCGGCTGCGCGGCCGGCGCCAGGCTCTCCCCGATGTGGTAGCGCGGGAACCGGGACTTCTCGTACAGCGTGACGGTGTGGCCGGCGCGCGCCAGCAGCGTGGCGCAGGTGGAGCCGGCGGGGCCGCCCCCGATGACGGCGATGTGCACGGGTCGGGCGGTCATGGGCACACTCCTATGTGGACGTTGGTCAGAGCAGTGGTGCGGACGTCTTGAGACTCCCCAGGTACGGATGCCAGATGTGGTCCGGGTTGTGCTCCACCTCGTTGACCACCCGGCGCATCGCGACCAGCGCCGGTGGTGCGTCGTCGTCGTACAGGTCGCCCTGCAGCAGTTTGATCAGGTCGGTGCGGTACCGCTTGTCGTAGGTGAACGCGGTGAACAGGATGTTCAGCCGGTAGTACAGGGAGATGAACTCGTACCAGTTGCGTACCCCCCGCCGTACCGTGGTCTCGAAGCTGGTGAACGCGGCCCGTGACAGGTCCCCGGACTCGAAGCCGGCGACAATGTCGGCGGCGGCGAACCGGGCGCTCTGCAGCGCGATCGACACCCCGGAGGAGAAGATCGGGTCGACGAACCGGGCGGCGTCGCCGACCATCACGTACCGGTCGCCGCAGATCTGCCGCATGCTGTACGAGTAGTCGCCCTCGGTCCGCCAACGGTCGGCGACGGTGGCCTTGCGTAGCTCGGCCTCCAGCTCGGGGCGAAGCCCCACCATCTTCCAGAAGAAGCCTTCCCGGTCGCCGCCGTGCTCCTTGAACAGCGACTTCTGGGCCACCACCCCGACACTGGTGACCGTGTCGCTGATCGGGATCTGCCAGATCCAGGCGTTGCGGTCGGGCAGGAAGTGGATCGCGATGTAGTCGGCCTCGTCCGGGCCCGGCGTCAGCGCCGCCCGGTCCAACCCTTCGAACCAGGTGTACGTCGCGTACTGGTCGAACACCGGGTCCTTGACCTTGAGCTTGAGCTGCGAGCCGAGCAGCGTGGCGCGGCCGGTCGCGTCGGCCAGCATCCGGGCCCGGATCGGCCAGCTCACGCCGTCGGGCCCACCCGCCCGCGCGGTCACGGTGACCCCGTCGGCGTCGAACCGGGGCTCGATAGCGCGTACCCCCTGCATCACGATCGCGCCCTGCTCGGCGGCGTGCTGCAGCAGCATCAGGTCGAAGCGCGCCCGCTCCACGTGATACGTGTACGTCACCTCGGCGTCGTCCCGGGCCCGCTCCCCGAAGTGCATCGTGACGTGCCGGAACGGCCGGTCGCTCTGCTTGGTACGGCTCTGTGGGCTCTGCTGCCCTGTCCCGCTCCGCGGGCTCTGCTGCCCTGTCCCGCTCCGCGGGAACGGGTTGCTGGTGGTCCAGCAGGCGCCGCGCTTGATCGGGAACCCGGCGGTGGCGACCTTGCCGAGTGCGCCGGTCTGCTCCAGCACCGACATCACCGCCGGCACCAGCGACTCCCCGATGTGGTGCCGCGGGAAGTGCTCTGCCTCCAGCAGTACGGTCTTCAGCCCGGCCTGGGCGAGCAGCGTGGCGAGGGTGGAGCCGGCCGGGCCGCCACCGGCGATCAGCACGTCGCAGTCGTGGTCCGTCACGTGCGCACCTCGCTGACGCTCGGGGCGCCCGTGACCGGGCGTGCTGTGCCCCATTGGTTCGCTCGCAAGCTCGCTCACGTGGTCGCTCCTCGGGTCAGGGTGGCCTCCAGCGCGGCGCGGTCGAGCTTGCCATTGCTGGTCAGGGGCAGCTCGCGTACCACGTGGATGGTGGGCAGCGCGTAGCTGGGCAGCGCCGCGGCGCAGGTACGCCGCAGCTGCGCCGGCGTGGTGGGGCGGCTGGTGACCACCGCGGCGACCAGCCGGTTGGTGATCGTCTCGTCCGGTACGGCGAGCACCACCGCTTCGCCCACCGCCGGGTGGGAGCGCAGCACGCCCTCCACCTCCTCGAGTTCCACCCGGTGGCCCCGGGTCTTGATCTGCCGGTCCTGGCGGCCCCGGAAGTGCAGCAGCCCGTCGGCGTCGCGTACCACGATGTCCCCGGTCCGGTAGGAACGCCCGGTCGCGGAGCGCCGCGAGCCGAACCGTTCCGCGGTCAGCTCCGGGTCGTCCCAGTAGCCGAGTGCCACGGTGGGGCCGGCCACGTACAGCTCGCCGGGCTCACCGGGCTCGGCCTCCTGGTCTGGGGCCGCCATCACGGTCAGCGCGGTCTGGTCGGTGACAGCGCGCCCGATCGGGAGTGCGGGCCGCTCCAGGTCCTCGGCGGTCACGTCGTGGTACGTGCACACGTTGGTCTCGGTGGGGCCGTACAGGTTGGCGTACCGCGCGGTGGGGGCCAGCTCGTGCATCCGCCGCAGCGTCGAGGGGGGACACACCTCGCCGGCGAACAGCACGGCGCGCAGGGTGTCGAGGCTGCCCTCGGGAGCGGAGCGGCTGAGCATGGTCAGCGCACTCGGTACGCAGTACAGCACCGTGGCCTGCGCCTGCCGCAGGAACGCCGCCAGCTCGCCGGGCAGCACCCGGGCCGCCGGCGGCACCGGGACCAGCATGGCCGCCGCCCGCGCGGTGGCGAACAGGTCGAACGTGGAGAGGTCGAAGTGGCTCGGGGCGTGGCCGGCGACCCGGTCGTCGCCGGTCAGCGCGAACGTGTCGGCGGCCCAGTCGGCGAACGCGACCGCGTTGCGATGGGTCAGCACGACCCCCTTCGGGGTCCCGGTCGAGCCGGAGGTGTGCAGCACGTATGCCGGATCCTCGGGCCGTACCGGTGCCGGGCGCGGAGTCACCGGATCCCGCCGGGCGCGGCGCACGTCGAGCGCCGGCAGCTCCGGTGCCGGGCTGACCGCGGTGCCGTCGCTGACCACGGCCCGGGGCTTGATCCGGTCCAGGATGGTCGCGTTGCGGGCCGCCGGAGCGGTGGGGTCCAGCGGCACGTACGCCGCCCCGGTCTTCAGCACCGCCCAGACCGCGACCACGGTGTCGGTGCCGGGGCCGAGCTGCAGCGCGACGCGTTCCCCCGGCCCGGCGCCGAGCTGCTGCAGGTCGGCGGCGAGGGTACCGGCCCGCAGGTCCAGCTCCTGGTACGACAGCACCTGTCCGTCGGCCTCGACCGCCGTCGCGGCGCCCTCGGCCGCGGCGGACAGATAGTCCAGCAAAGTGGTCATGCGGCGCCGCCCGCAGCCGGCCTGGAGGTGAGGGAGCGCAGCGACCGAGCCGCAGGGCCGGCTACAGGGCGGCTAGAAGCCACATGACCCGCACGAGCGCAGCGAGTGCCAGCCGGCATGGTCATGACACCGCGATGCGCTTGGCCGCTACGAACTCCGCGATCGCGCCGATGCTGCTGAAGTTGCGGTAGACCAGCTCGGCGGCGTCGACCTGGATGCCGTACCACTGTTCGAGCAGGGTGCTCAGCTCGACGACCGACAGCGAGTCGATCACCCGCTGTCCGATCAGATCAAGGTCGTCGGTCAGGGTCGTGACATCGCCGGTCCAGCCGATCTCGTCGACGATGTAGCGACGGATGTCATCCTGCACACTCATCGCACGACCTCGCTCCGCGATGTCGTGCGCTTCGCGCACGCACTGTGCTGATGGTTCGCTCGCAGGCTCGCTCACGGGTGTTCTCCTCCGGGGTTGGCTCGGGCGATCAGGTCGCGTTGGATCTCCGAGGTGCCGGAGTAGACGCGCGCGCCCATCGCGTCGCGCACCATCCGCTCCAGCTCGAGCTCAGTGGTGTAGCCGGCCCCGCCGTGCAGCTGCACCGCGTCCAGTGCGCTGGCCAGCAGGGATTCGGAAAGTTGCAGCTTGGCCATCGCGGCGTGGTGCGGGCGTACCTTCCGCTGGTCGGTCAGCCCTGCCACCCAGTACGCCAGCAGCCGCGCGCTCTGCGCCCGGAGCCGCATGTCGGCGATCCGGTGCGACACCGCCTGGAATCCGGACAGCGGTGAGCCGAACTGGCGGCGCCGCTTCGCGTACGCCGCGCACTGCTCGGCGAGCCGGTGCAGGGTGCCGACCGCCGGGGCCAGGATGAAGCCGCGTTCGGCGGTCATCGCGGCGGTGAACAGCGCCATCCCGGAGCCGGGGGAGCCGAGCAGCGCGTCCGGCCCGACCTGGCAGTCGGCGAGCCGTACCTCGGCCATCAGGGCGGTACGCAGCCCCGACTTCTCGACCACCGGCCCGGCGGTGAGGCCGGGCGCGCCGGCGGGGACCAGGAAACCGGAGATCCCCATCGCGCCGTGGTCGGGCTCGGTGACCGCGGTGACCAGGAAGAGCCCCGCCACGGGTGCGTTGGTGATGAAGGTCTTGGTGCCGTTGAGCACCCAGCCGGTGTCGGTGCGGATCGCGGTGGTACGGATCGCCGCCGCGTCCGAGCCGGCGCCGGGCTCGGTGGCGGCGTGTGCCCCGATCAGCCCGCCGCTGGCCAGCCCCGGCAGCCAGCGCTCCCGCTGGGCGTCGTCGCCGAATCGTACGAGCGGGTAGGTACACGCCCACAGGTGGGCGCCGAGTGCGAACATCAGTCCATTGTCGACACAGCTCCCACCGAGTGCTTCCAGCACGGCGACGGTGTCGGTGGCGGTGAGCTGCCGGCCGCCGTACCGGGTCGGTACGCAGAGCCCGGTGAGCCCGGCGGCGGCCAGCTCGCGCCACCCCGAATGGTGGAACTCTCCGGTGCGATCCCTCGCCAGCGTGTCTTTGCCGATACGCTCTCCGATATCGCGAGCTACCCGTGGGTAGTCGGAATCGCTGCCGCCCAGGGAGAAGTCCATGGGCTTCCTCCTGTCGCAGGCGGCAGATCCGGGGCATCGGGATGTTTAGATGTGATCGCCGCTTATCGTCGCGCGCCGACGGTCGTACGTTCAACTTCCGTGGCATCGATGTGACAATTCCTTACCGCGCCACTACGGAGTGTGGCGACTATCCTGGGACGTCGAACCCCTCTGTAACCGTCCACTGAGGATGGAGTGCGTTGGTGACACTGCCGTACGCCGTGCTCGACATCGACGCGACGCTCTCCGACGTACGGCACCGGCTGCACCACCTGCGCCGCCGTCCCAGACAGTGGGAAGCGTTCTTCGCCGCCGCCGGCGCCGACGAGCCGCTGCCGGAGGGACTGGCGGTCGCCGAGACGCTCGCCGAGGCGCACGAGATCGTCTACCTCACCGGCCGCCCGGAACGCATCCGGCGCCTCACCCAGCGCTGGCTGGACCAGTACGGTCTGCCGGCGGGACGGCTGCTGATGCGCAGCGAGCACGACCGCAGCCCGGCGGCGGCGATGAAGCTGCGCCGGCTGCGCCGGCTCGCCGCCGAGCGTCCGGTCGCGATCCTGGTCGACGACGACGAAGCGGTCTGCGCCGCCGCCACCGGGGCCGGCTTCACCGTCATGCGCGCCGACTGGGCCCTCGATCCGGTGTCGGCACCCACCCTCTTCGAGGCGCAGGAGGCCGAGGGGCGTACCTGACCGGCTTCAGGTGGGGCGGGGGGTGGCGTTGCGGAGGCGGATGCCGCTGAAGCCGAGGGTGCTGGACACCACGGCGTCCCAGTACGGCCAGAGGTTGTCGAGGACCCGTAGTTGGATGCCGGCCGCGGCGTGCACGGCGAGCAGGTCGCCGACGGGCTCTGGCGGGCCGAGCGGCTTCACCGGCTCGATGGCCACCAGGGCGTGCACCGGGGTGCCGAACGGGTGGAACGCGGCGGCGGGCAGCCGGTACGCGTACAGCTCGGTGTCGAGCAAGGGCTTGACCCAGCCGTACTCGATCGCGTGCACCCGCTCGCAGGCCGGGCCGAGGAGATGCTCCCGATCGGCCGGCGAGGTGGAGTCGACCACCCAGGCCAGGGCGCGTGGGCACTGTCGTGGGAACCAGTAGTCCGGTGCCCGGTCGGCGTCCACCGCCCACACGTACGCCTCCGGCTGCCGCGCGGAGGCGGCCACGTGCGGGACGAACTCGGTGATCGTCGGGTCTTCCGAGAAGTGCAGCACCTCACCCTGCCCCGGTCGCATCCGCAGCACACTAGAGCTCGGCGAGCCGGCGCCGCAGGTGAATTTGTTCCGCGGGGTTGGTGGTGATCGCCAACGCCGCCCGGTATCCGGCCGCGGCCTCGGAGTGGCGGCCCAGGCGGCGGAGCAGGTCGGCGCGTACGGCGGGGAGCAGGTGGTAGCCGGCCAGCGCGGTGTCGAGACCGTCGAGCAGCGCCAGACCGGCGGCGGGGCCGGCCGCCTCCGCGACCGCGACGGCCCGGTTGAGTCGTACCACCGGGGAGCCGGTGAGCGTCTCCAGGTCGCCGTACAGGCCGGCGATCGCGGGCCAGTCGGTGTCCTCGGCGTGCCGCGCCCTGGCGTGCTCGGCGGCGATCGCGGCCTGCAGCACGTACCGGCCGGGGTTGCCGCGGCGCACCGCGTGGCGTACCAGGGAAAGGCCTTCGGCGATCGCGGCGGCGTCCCAGCGGGTGCGGTCCTGGTCGGGCAGCAGCACCAGCCCGCCGCCGGGGTCCAGCCGGGTCGCGCGCCGGGAGTGCTGCAGCAGCAGCAACGCCAGCAGCCCCAGCGCCTCGGCCTCGTCCGGCATCAGCCCGGCGAGCACCCGCGCCAGCCGGATCGCCTCGGCACACAGCTCGTGCCGGATCGGCGCCTCGCCCGCGCTGGCGGCGTACCCCTCGTTGAAGATCAGATAGAGCACGGTGAGTACGCCGTCCAGCCGCTCCGGAAGCTCCGCGTCGCCCGGCACCCGGTACGGGATGCGGGCCGCGGCGATCTTCCGTTTGGCGCGGGTGATCCGGGCCGCCATCGTGGACTCGCTCACCAGGTACGCCCGCGCGATCTCCGCCGTGGTCAACCCGGCGACGCAGCGCAGGGTCAGCGCCACCCGGGCCGCCGGCGCCAGCGCGGGGTGGCAGCAGGTGATCAGCAGTCGCAGCCGCTCGTCGGGAATCGTGGTCGGCTCCACCTCGACCTCCGGCGGGTCGGGCACGGGATCGGGGACCACCAGCAGTGGGAGTTTGCGGGCCAGCGTGGCCTGCCGGCGCAGCTGGTCCAGCCCGTGCCGGCGGGCCACGGTGAGCAGCCAGGCCGCCGGCCGCCGCGGGACCTCCTCGCGCCACGCGGTCAGCGCCCGGGCGTACGCCTCGGCCAGCGCCTCCTCGGCGAGATCCAGGCTGCGCAGCTGGCCGGTGAGCAGCGCCAGCAGCCGCCCCCAGTGCTCGGTATGGGCGGCCGCCAGCGCGGCGTGCACCTCAGTCATCAGCGGCGTGCACCTCAGCGATCAGTACGGGGCAGGGCGCACCTCGACCGCCAGTCCGGGGCTGAGCGGGATCCGCTTCGCCACCTCCAGGGCCTCGTCCAGGTCCGCGCAGTCGATCAGGTAGAGGCCGCCGATCTGTTCCTTGCTCTCGGCGTACGGGCCGTCGGTGACCTGGTCGGCGCTGTCGGCGGAGCGGCGTACCACTGTGGCGTTGGAGCTGGGCTCCAGCCCGGCACCAGCGTGGTAGCGGCCCTCGGCGCGCAGCTGCTCGACCAGCGCGCCGTGCGCCTCGATGACGCGCGTGAGCTCCTCCTCGGTCATCGCGAGCTCGGCCGGCTCGTCGCCGTACAGCAGCAAGAGGTATCTCATCTGGCCCTCCTTCATTCGAGTCGATTCTCACCGTGATGACGAACGGCGGCACGCCACATCGACACCTTCCCTCGCGATCTTGTGGTCCCAGCGGGCCGTATGCCCATCAGGGCCACAAGATCGCGAGAAGAAGTCGGGGCTGGGTGCCGTGGTGGCACCC
>JBOGDE010000198.1:0-10648 GCA_050701695.1 Micromonosporaceae bacterium | reverse complement strand
GGCCCTCCGTACCGGGGGTGGCGGGACCGGGTGGCGCGGCGTTCGGAGGCCAGGAGGGGAACTGCCCGCTGCCGGCGGCAGGCTGCGGTACGCCGCCCGGCTGCGGCGGATAGCCCCCGGGCGCATTCGGGGGGTACGCGGGCGGCTGAGGGGTACCCGGCGGGTACGGGGGCGACGCGCCGCCCCACGGTGCGGCACCGGTGGCCGGGACCAACGGCTGGCCACCGGGATAGCCGGGTGGGCCCGGCGGAGCGACCTGCCCCGGTGGACTAGGCGGACCCGCCTGCCCGGGCTGACCGGACGGTCCGGACCAACCCGGCGGCGCGGCCTGCCCAGGCGGCGCAGACTGCCCAGGCGTGAACTGCCCAGGATGGCCGAACGGCGTGGGTTGGCCGAACTGGGCAGGCTGGCCGAACGGTCCGGGTGGGCCGGGCTGGCCAGGAACGGCGTACTGCGGTGCCCCCGGGGGCGCGGTCGGCCAGTCGGGGCTGCCTCGCTGACCCCAGAGCGCGCCGGCCGACATCGCCACCGGCGCGCCACCGGGCGCCATCCCGGCGACCACGACCCGGCGCGACCGGCGCGCCAGCACCACCAGGTAGCCACCGACCAGCAGCAGGATTGCGCCACCGATGAACGCACTGACCACGTACAGCGCGCCGTTGCGGGCCCGGCTGCGTTCGCGGCGGGCGGCCGCGGCCTCGTCCGACTTGGCGGCCTCCGGGGAGACCAGCGGGTGATGGTTCACCTTCGGTACGTCACCCTCCAGTGCCGCCCGGGCGTCGACCACGCCGAACCCGTACTGGTCGTCCCGGCCGGACTTGCCCCGGTCCTCGGCGGTACGGATCAGCCGGTTCACCACCTCGCTGGCCGACGCGTCCGGGAACGCCGAACGGATCAGCGCGGCCACCCCGGAGACCAGGGCGGTGGCGCCGCTGGTGCCGTCGGCCAGGACGTACCCGGTGCTGTCCTTCAGTCCGTGTGGCGCCGCGGCGGGCAGCTGCTCCGCCGGCGCGGAGAGCACCACTTCGGGGCCCTTCGCGGAACCGTCCCAGAACGTGCCGTCCTCGGTCACGCCACTGACCGCGACCACACCCGGGATCGAGGCGGGCTCGGCGACCTGGGTGTCACCCTGGTCGACGTTGCCGGCGGCCGCGATCAGGACCACGTCCTTCTCGATCGCGTAGTCGATCAGCTCCTTCTTCCACGGCGCGTCGGTGCTGCGCCCACCGCCCAGCGACATGTTGACGATCTTGGCGCCGTGGTCGATGGCCCAGCGCACCCCGCGGTAGACGTACTCGGGGCGGAACGAACCTTCGGAGTTCTGCTCCAGGCGCACCGGAAGGATCTTGGCTTCGGGCGCGACGCCCAGGATGCTGTTGGCCCCCTTGCCGGTGCCTGCGATCAGGCTGGCCATCCCGGTGCCGTGGCCGTCTTCGTCGTCCCGGCCGTCACCGGAGACCTTCTCGTCGGGGTCCTCACCGACCACACCGCCCTTGAGCACCCGGCCCTGCAGGTCGGGGTGGCTGGAGTCGACCCCGGAGTCCACCACCGCGACCACCACGCCGTTGCCTTTGGAGATCCGGTGCGCCGACTCGACGTGCATGGCGTCGAGGTACCAGGAGAGCTCGCGGATGGTCTCGGCCTGCGCCGGCCGCGGCTGCCAGAATGCCCCGGCGCCGATCCCCGCCACCACCGCGAGCAGGAGCATGGCTCCGACAGTGGCGACCCCACGCAGCGCACGCCCACGTGACCGTCGTACCACCTGTCCTCCACACCCCGTCGAGAACTACACCGTAGTCAACCGCTCGCCGGGCCGCGGCCCCCTACGAACGCGGTGACGGGAGCGGTGCGAAGCCGCTCCCCTCAGTTGTGCCCAGTGGCTCAGGCCGAGCCGTCGTCCTCGGCGATGCCGCGGGTGCGGTTCGGGTCGATCTGGATGCCCGGTCCCATGGTGGTGGAGAGGGTGACCTTCTTCAGGTACTTCCCCTTCGCCGAGGAGGGCTTGAGCCGCAGCACCTCGTCGAGTACGGCGGCGTAGTTCTCAGCGAGCTGCTGCGCGCTGAAGCTGGCCTTGCCGATCATGGTGTGCAGGTTGGAGTGCTTGTCCACCCGGAAGGAGATCTTGCCGCCCTTGATGTCCTGCACCGCCTTCGACACGTCCATGGTGACGGTGCCGGTCTTCGGGTTGGGCATCAGCCCGCGCGGGCCCAGGATCCGCGCGATCCGGCCGACCTTGGCCATCTGGTCCGGGGTGGCGATGGCGGCGTCGAAGTCCAGCCAACCCCCCTGCACCCGGGCGATCAACTCCTCCGCGCCGACCTCGTCGGCACCGGCGGCGCGGGCCTCTTCGGCCTTCTCACCGGCGGCGAACACGATCACGCGTACGGTCTTGCCGGTACCGTGCGGCAGGCTGACCGTGCCGCGTACCATCTGGTCGGCTTTGCGGGGGTCGACCCCGAGCCGCATCGCGACCTCGACGGTGGCGTCGAACTTCGCCGGGTTGGTCTCCTTGGCCAGCTTCGTCGCCTCCAGCGGGGCGTACAGCTTGGCCTTGTCGACCTGCTCGTCCAACTTCCGGTAGGTCTTGCTGCGCTTCATTGCTCATCCCTCGTTTCGGGTGGTGTGGTGCGAGCCGCGCCGGCTCTCCCACGTACTGCGGTGTCAGTCCTTGACGGTGATGCCCATGGAACGGGCGGTGCCGGCGATGATCTTCTCGGCCTGGTCCAGGTCGACGGCATTGAGGTCGGCCATCTTGCGCTCGGCGATCTCCCGCACCTGAGACCGGTTGACCGATCCCACCTTGTTGACGTGGGGTTCGCCGGAGCCCTTGTCGATGCCCGCGGCCTTGAGTAGCAGTTTCGCCGCCGGCGGGGTCTTGAGGATGAAGGTGAACGAGCGGTCCTCGTACACGCTGATCTCGGCGGGCACGATCTCGCCGCGGTTCTGCTCGGTCGCGGCGTTGTACGCCTTGCAGAACTCCATGATGTTCACACCGTGCTGACCCAGCGCGGGGCCGACCGGCGGGGCCGGGGTGGCCTGACCACCCGCGAGCTCCAGCTTGAACGTGGTGACGAGCTTCTTCTTCTTCGGAGGCATGGTGAACTTCCTGGGCTGTGTTTCGCTTTCCGGACGTCTATCGGGCAGCCGCTAGAGCTTCGCGGCCTGGTTGAAGTTGAGCTCGACCGGCGTCTCCCGACCGAAGATCGAGACCAGCACCTTGAGCTTCTGCTGATCGGCGTTGATCTCGCTGATCGTCGCCGGCATCGAGGCGAACGGCCCGTCGGTGACCGTGACGGAGTCGCCGACCTCGAAGTCCACGACCTTGACCTCGGCCTTCTCCTTCTCCTTCTCCACCGCCGGGGCGAGCCACTTGATTACCTCGTCGATGGACAGCGGAGAAGGCCGGTCGGCGCGGTCGGTGGCGCCGACGAATCCCGTCACGCCCGGCGTGTTGCGCACGCAGGAGTACGACTCCGGGATGAGGTCCATCCGGACCAGGATGTAGCCGGGGAAGACCTTGGCCTCCACCTGCTGCCGCTTGCCGTTCTTGACCTCGGTGACCTGCTGGGTCGGCACCTCGATCTGGAAGATGTAGTCCTCCATGTCGAGGCTGGAGGTGCGGCTCTCCAGGTTGGTCTTGACCTTGTTCTCGTAGCCGGCGTACGAGTGGACCACATACCACTCGCCGGGAGCCCGCTTGAGCGCCTCCCGCAACTCCTGGACCGGGTCGGCTTCCTCCGCTTCGCCGATCTCGACGGGCACCACCTCGACCGGCGCCGGCTCAGTATCGGCTGGCGGCTGCTCGGCCTCGGACGCCACGTCGGCCTCGGGCGCAACGTCGGCGGCCAGGCTGTCGGCCGGCGCGGTGTCCTCGATCGTCTCCGATCCGGTGTTGTCGACCGACGTGGCCTCGCCGGACGCGGACTTCCCCTCCGCGGGCCGGGCGATCTCGTCGTAGTCAGACACGTCTGCTCACTTCCGTGCGGTTATCGGTACGTCGGGCACGCCGGGCGGGCCCGGACGCGTACTTACTCGGGCGACTCGCCCGACTTGCTGCCGAACACCCACAGCATCGCGCGGGCGAAGCCGAGGTCGTAGAGGGCGATGATGCCCAGCATGACGACCACGAAGACCACCACCACGACGGTGTAGGTCAGCAGCTCCTTGCGGGTCGGCCAGATCACCTTGCGGAGCTCGGCGACCACCTCGCGGAAGAAGTCGACCAGCCGGCCGATCGGGCCCATCCGAGCGGGGCGCTTGGCCTTCTCGGACTTCTCCGACCTGCCCTTGCCGGGACGGGTCCTGGCCTTCGAGGACTTCTCGTCCGCGTCGGCCTTGGACATCTTCACCGCGGTACGGGAGCGACGCCGTGTCGAAGCTACGTCGTCCTCGTCGTCTTCGTCGTCCTCGTCGCGATCGACGTCGTCGACCTCGTCCGGGTCGTCGTCGTCGAGCTCGTCGAGAGCGTCGTCGTCCAGCTCCTCGGCAGCCGAATCCAGCGCCTCGTCGGTCTCAGCCTCGAGTCGCTCGTCGTCGGCGTCGTCACGCCGGTTTCTCCTGGCCAATTCGCCCTCTTTCGGGTCTGCCCGGCAGTGCCGGTAATGCCGTCGGCGCAGGGGCGACAGGACTCGAACCTGCAACCTGCGGTTTTGGAGACCGCTGCGCTGCCAATTGCGCCACGCCCCTCCGCGGTCTGCCCGCCGACGACCACCCGTGGTGGCCACCGCCGGAGCTGGCCGCGTCATACGCCGGGGGCGAGAACCCACCCCGGCGACACCCGAATCGGGCACGCCGGAGCAGGGGCTACTCACCCCCAGAGCGACCAGTGTACGGGTTGCGGTTCGATTATCCCAACCGGGCCGGCGACCCGCCAGGGCGTACCGCCGGGGTGGCGATCCGGTGACCGTGACCGTCTGGAAACATGTCCCCAATGACCGCCGTCAGGCCCACCTCCGGTACTCGCCGCATCTCCCGTCGCATCGGTGGCATCGCCCCGTCCGCGACCCTCGCCGTGGACGCCACCGCGAAGGCGATGAAGGCCGCCGGCAAGCCGGTCATCGGCTTCGGCGCCGGCGAGCCGGACTTCCCGACGCCGGGCTACATCGTAGAAGCCGCGCAGGCCGCCTGCGCCGAGCCGAGGTTCCACCGCTACTCCCCGGCCGGCGGGCTGCCCGAGCTGCGTACCGCCGTCGCCGAGAAGACCGCCCGGGACTCCGGTTACCAGGTCAAGCCGGAACAGGTGCTGATCACCAACGGCGGCAAGCAGGCGGTCTACGAAGCCTTCGCCACCCTGATCGACCCGGGCGACGAGGTGCTGCTGCCGGCGCCGTACTGGACCACGTACCCGGAGGCGATCGGGCTGGCCGGCGGGGTGACCGTCACGGTGCCCAGCGACGAGACCTCGGGGTACCTGGTCGGTGTCGCGCAGTTGGAGGCGGCGCGTACCGACCGGACCAAGGTGGTGCTGTTCTGCTCCCCGTCCAACCCGACCGGCGCGATCTACCCGCCGGAGCAGGTGGCGGCGATCGGCCGCTGGGCGGTCGAGCACGGCATCTGGGTGGTCACCGACGAGATCTACGAACACCTGGTGTACGGCGACGCCGAGCACGTCTCGATGCCGGTCGCGGTGCCGGAGCTCGCCGACACCTGTGTGGTGGTCAACGGGGTGGCGAAGACGTACGCCATGACCGGCTGGCGGGTGGGCTGGATGGTGGGCCCCACCGACGTGGTGAAGGCCGCCGCCAACCTGCAGTCGCACGCCACTTCCAACGTTTGCAACGTGGCGCAGTCCGCCGCGCTCGCCGCGGTCAGCGGGCCGCTCGACGCGGTCGCCGAGATGCGGGCGGCGTTCGACCGGCGGCGCCGCACCATGGTGGAGATGCTCTCGGCGATCGACGGCGTGGTCTGCCCGGAGCCGCAGGGCGCGTTCTACGCGTACCCGTCGGTGAAAGGGTTGCTGGGGCGCGAGTTCGGCGGGAAGACCGCGCAGAGTTCGGCGGAGCTGGCCGCCCTGGCGCTGGAGCAGGCCGAGGTGGCGATCGTGCCCGGCGAGGCGTTCGGCAGCCCCGGTTACGTACGCCTCTCGTACGCCCTGGGCGACGACGACCTGGCCGAGGGCGTCGGCCGGCTGCAGCGCCTGTTCGCCTGAGCCGCCGCGCCGACCGCGCGCCAGAAGGTCAGCCTGAGCCGCCGCGCCGGCCGCGCGTCAGTACGTCAGCCAGATCCGCCGCGCCGGCCCGTCGATGCGGATCCTCCCGCCGTTCGGGATGATCAGCTGCGGGTCGGTGTGCCCGTAGTCGACGTCGAAGACGGCCAACACGGACGGGTTGTACTCGGCCAGCGCGCGCAGCACGGCCTCGCGCTGCTCCGCGGCGAAGCTCTCCCGCTCGGCGAGGCTGGTGTGGCGGTCGATGTTCCATGCCACGGCGCGACCGACCAGCACCGCGTCGAAGCGCCCGAGCAGGCCGGCCTCGCCGGCGTTGCGCAGGATCCGGTAGACCTGGGTCGCCGGCGGCAGCTCCTCGGAGGTCTCGATCAGCAGCACGGCGCCGTCGTACTCGGGGAAAGGGGCGAGCCAGCGACGGACCGCGAGCTGCCAGTCCAGGATCTCCAGGCAGCCACCGAAGGTCACGCCCTCGACCACCCGGTCGGCGTGGTGCCAGCTCCAGCCGGCGTTCGGGCGCATCGGCGCCGCGGTGGACAGCGCCTCCGGGGTGGTCCACTCGATCACCTCGTCGGTGGACTCGCCGGGCGCGGTCACCTCCACCTCGCCGGAATCGAACAGCGCGGTCCGCAGCGAATCCCGGGTGTACGGGTGCAGCCCGCCGCCGCGTCCCAGGTGCACCATCACCGAGCCACCGTGGTAGCTGACCACACCCAGCCGCCACAGGTACGTCAGCAGGTTGGTGTTGTCGCTGTAGCCGAAGTACGGCTTCGGGTTGGCCCGGATCAGCTCGGCGTCCAGGTACGGCAGCACGGTGAGCTGATCGTCGCCGCCGATGCTCGCCAGCACAGCCTTGATCGAAGGGTCGGCGAAGGCGGCGTTCACGTCGCGCGCCCGGTCGGCCGGGGAGGAGCCCATGCGGCGGGTGGTCGGGTACTCCACGGGCTCCAACTCGTACACCTCGCGGAGCCGGCACAGGCCCTGCTCGTACACCTCGGGGAAGATTTCCGGCGCCCCGCTGGAGGGTGAGACGACCGCGACCCGGTCACCCGGCTTCGGCTTGGGCGGGTACGTGAGCGACATGCCACGCAGCGTAGGTGCACCGGGCTGGCGGAGGCACCGCAGTATCGCAGGGGCGCCCCCGGGTGGGAGCGCCCCTGCTTCGGGGGAAGGAGGAAGGTCAGATCATCAGGCTGCCGATGTACGTGGCGACCGCGCTGGCACTGTGGCCGCCGCCGTTACGGTTGCTCATCACCGCGATCGCGATCCCGTCGTCCGGGTACACCCGCAGGTAGGCCCGGGAACCGGTGGTGTTGCCGTCCTTGGCGACCACGCGGTGACCGTTCTCGGTGCCGACGTTCCAGCCGTACGCGTAGTTCTTCTGGTTGTCCGGCTTGGTCCACAGGGTGTCGAGCGCGTCCGTCCCGAGCAGCTGACCGTCGGCCACCTTGTAGCCGAACCGGGCGAGGTCGGCCACCGAGGACTCCAGGCCGCCGCCGAGCACCTTCCAGCTGATGTCACCGGGGGTGATCTCGGTGTTGTCGGTGGCGTAGAAGGAGGTACGGCGCACGCTGGTGTCGCTCTGGTCCTCGGTACGCATCGTGCTCAGCCCGAGCGGCGTGGTGATCCGGTTGGCCAGCAGGGTGTTGACCGACGCGCCACCGGCGGCCTCCAGGTCGGCGCCCAGGATGGTGTAGCCGTGCGTGCTGTAGTGCCAGGTGCCGACCGGGCACACCAGCGGGTCGTCCCAGATGTCCTCGGCGGCTTCCAGCGCGGTCTCGTACGGCGGGTTGGTGGCGCCGTTGGTGCCCTCCCCGTAGTGCCGTACGCAGCTGCGGTTGCTGGCGAGCTGGCCGACGGTGTGGGTGTGGTGGTCTGGCATCTGCGGCACCAGGCTCCGCGAGGTGTCGGTCAGCTCCAGGAGGCCGGCTTCGACCATGTCCATGGTGAGCGTGCCGCCGACCGCCTTGCTCACCGATGCCAGGCGCTGTACGTGACCGGAGTCCAGCCACACGTTGTCGCCGACGTCGGCGTGGCCGAAGCCGCGCAGGTAGCGGAACTGGCCGTTCTGGATCACCGCGACGCTCATGCCGGGCACGTTGTACGTGGTCATCTCGGTCTGGATCCGGTTGTCGACCTGCGATTTCAGGGACCAGGTGGGGCGGTCGCTGTTCTGGCGCAGGATCATCGCGTACCGGGTGCCGTTGGCGGTCTGGTAGCGGTAGGAGCCGATCACCCGGAAGCCCTCGTCGGAGTAGCGGTGCCACCAGTTGGCGTACTGGCTGGCGGTCAGGTCGCGGCGTTCCCGCCACTGCCGGCCGTTGGCGTTCTGCACCCACAGCCCGTCGTAACGCTGTCCGGAGCTGGCCTGGTACGAGTCGAAGCCGAGCATCCGGTAGCCGGCGTCGGAGAAGGTGGCGAAGTCCTGGGAGAAGCCGGCGCTTGTCAGGTTGACCCGCAGCTGCCACTTCAGGCCCTCGGCGTTGCGTACGAAGACCACGTCGTGCTGGGCCCGGCCGCTGACCAGGTAGGTGTCGATGTCGACCGGCATCCGGCCGGCGTCGCGGTGCGCGATCGTCTTGTCGTGCAGCTCGGTGTCGGTCAGGCCGCGGTACGACGCCCAGCTGTACGACTCGGTGTTCTTCACGAACAGGCCGGCCCAGCGGCGGGTGCCGCCCAGCAGGTAGCTCTCCTGGTCGGCGACCCGGAACCCGTCGGCCTTCGCGGCGGACCACGCATTGGAGTACTGGGTGCCGGTCAGGTCGCGGTGCACCCGCCACTGCCGGTTGTCGAGGTTCTTCTGGAACGCCGCGCCGGCGCGGTAGCCGGCGTCGGTGGTGATCTCGATGTCGACGGGGATGAAACCCTTGCTCTGGTACGAGGTGAGCGCGCTGCCGTACGCCGCGCTCGAATAGTCGCGGATCGACGCCCAGCTGACCGAGGGAGGGTCGAAGACCGCGGATGGTAGCCCCGGATGGGCCTGTACCGGGGCGGTGAGCAGCGGTGCCACCACGGCAGCGGCGACGACGCCCGCCACCGCTGCCGCGATTCCAACGCCCTTCCCGCCTCGCCAGAGGCTGATGCCCTTGCCCCGCCGCGCGAGGCCCTTGTGGGTGGCGCCTTTGTCGGTGGCGGCTTTGTGGGTGGCCCGGCGCTCGGTGGCGCCGTGGGGCAGGGCGATGTAGCGGCGTTCACCGACCGGCCAGGCCAGCCCGGGCTGCCCGGGCTGCCCGTTGGACGCGGTGGCGCGGTGCAGACCGACGTACCGGCGGGTCGTGAAGCGGCGGATCAGGTGGGACCGCGACGTGGTGGCGGGGGTGCTGAGTCTCATCTGACTGGCTCCTCTCGGGGCCGGCGTGGTTGCCGGACACCGCTGAGAGGACGGGTCAGCGCGGAACCAAACACTTTCCCGGAAGAATTTTCTGTTGGGGTACGGGCGCCTCGTGGATCACACCGGTGTGAGTGAACCGACGAGGAGCGACCATGAATCTGTCGGATGCCGATCAGATGCGGGCCCGGCAGGACGCCGGCCCGCTACCCTGCCTCGCGTGCAGCCATCGCCCAGCGTGCCGCCGTCCCGGGGCCGCGCCCCAGCCGGACAGGGTCCGGCCGCGGCCGTCGACGCCGCGATCGCCCGTGCCCTCGCGGCCGGCGACCCGCGTGGTCTGGAGGACGCCTACCGCCGGTACGCCGACCGGCTGCGCGCGTACTGCCGGTCGATCGTGCACGACGCCGCCGCGGCCTCGGACGCGGTGCACGACACGTACGTGGTGGCCAGCCAGCGCGCCGGCGAGCTGCGCGACCCGGGCCGGCTGCGCGCCTGGTTGTACGCCATCGCCCGCAACGAGTGTCTGCGGATCCTGCGTACCCAGCGGCGCCAGGCACCGTTGGAAGCGGCGGCCGAGATGAGCGGCGAACCGGTCGACTTCGCGGCGGGGGTACGGGCGGAGCAGCTGCGCGAGCTGGTCCACACCGCCAGCGCCGGCCTCGCCGACGGCGACCGGGAAGTGATCGAGCTGGCGATCCGGCACGACCTGTCCGCGCCCGACGTGGCTTCGGTGCTGGGGGTCTCCCCCGACCACGCCCACGCCCGGCTGTCCCGGGCCCGCGCCAGTCTGGAGCGTTCGCTCGGCGCGCTGCTGGTGGCACGTACCGGTACGGCCGACTGCCCGGAGCTGGGCACGATGCTCGCCGGCTGGGACGGACAGCTCACCGCGCTGCTGCGCAAACGGCTGGCGCGCCACATCGCCAGCTGCGAGGTGTGCGCGGAACGGCAGCGCCGCCAGCTGCAGCCCTCGCAGCTGCTCGCCGGCTTCACCGCGCTGCCGTTCGCACTGGTCGCCGAGGAGCTGTGGCCCAGGATCCAGCTCACCTGCGGCGGCTACGGCCCCGGGCCGGCCGGCATGGGGTCGGACGGCGTGGGGTCGGACGGCGCGGCGGCAGGCGGAACTGAGCCGGGTGGCGCCGCACCGGGCGGTGCCGGGC
>JBOGDE010000197.1:0-10770 GCA_050701695.1 Micromonosporaceae bacterium | reverse complement strand
GAACGACGCTGGCAACGTCGGATCTTGGCCCCGATACAACACCGGTATCGGAGCCAAGATCCCACGCTCCCAGCGCCGCCCTGGACCTCGCCCGGACACCGGCAACGTTAGTGGCCACCGCACTAGCCAGCTACCGGGAATCGCAGCTCGACCTCGGTGCCCGCGTCCGGGGCGGAGCTGATCGCCACCGTGCCGCCCAGGTCGGCGATCCGTCCCCGGATCGACTGGGCGACGCCGAGCCGGCCCGCCGCCGCGGCCTCGGCCAGTCTGCCGTCGGGGATGCCGGGGCCGTCGTCGCGTACGGTCACCACGATTTCGTCCGGCTCGGCCTCCAGCACCACCCAGGCACGGGTGCCCGGCGGACAGTGCCGGTCGATGTTGTCCAGCGCGCCGGCGACGGCGGCGACCACCTCGTCGGCGGTACGGGTCGGCAGCGACACCGGGTCGGCGGGCGAGACCACGGTGACGGTGGGGGAGGCGTACCGGCTCAGCGCGGTACGCAGATCGGCGAGCCCGGACTCGGGCGGGTGGAACTCCCCGGTGCTGACCAGGGCACGCAACGCCGCCTCCTGCTCGCCGGCGAGCCGGCCGAGGTCGGCGGCGTCACCGCCCAGCTCGGTGCCGCGCCGCTGCACCAGCGCCAGCACCTGCAGCACCGAGTCATGGATGTGGCGGGCGAGCCGTTCCCGTTCCCGGATCGCCGCCTCCCGCTGGGTGGCCTGCTGCAGCCGTTCCTCGGCGTCGAACGCGAGCCGGCTGACGTGTCCGACCACCAGGCCGGCGAGCACCATCAGCGCGGTGCCGGACAGGTTGCGGGGGTCCAGCCCACCGCGGATGGAGATATCGGCGGCACCGAGCAGCAACCCCGCCACGGTGCCGCGCCTCCGGCCACCGGAGATCGCCCAGGCGAGCACCGGCGCCCCCACCCAGATCCCGGGCAGTGTGGACTCGTAGAAGTGGATGCCTTCCGGGCGTACCACCCAACCGGTGGCGAGCAGGCAGCCGCCGCTGACGGCCAGGTCGGCGACCAGCAGTGGCCACCGGCGGCGGGTCGGGTCGGCGTACCCGTAGCTGGCGGCGAGGGTCCAGGCCACCATGATGCCGAGCACGATCCCGCCGACGATCGGATGGTCGTACCCGCGCAGGTTGATCGCGGTGACGGTGCCGGAGTACGCCAGCGCGGCGAGCCGGAACACCGCCAACGCCCGCCAGAACGGCACCTCGAACGCCACGGAGCGATCCTCGCACCGCTGCGCCACCCCGGCCTGTACCCCCACCGCTCCATGCTCGCGCGCGGAAGCCGGCCGTATGGGGATTACTACCCATCGCCGGGTGAGTACCAAGACTCGTGCGGTGCCGGCGCGGTGCCGCGACGATGGGGCATGGCTGACGATGACCGGCTCACCACCGCGCTGGGCGCACTGGTGGACGAGGGCACGCTCACCCCGGATCAGGCACACCGGGTCGCGCAGGTGCTGCGCGCCGACGCGGTGGTGCCCGCCGGGGCGAGCCGTGCCGTGATCGAGGCCGGCGGGTACGTCGGCGGTGCGCTGGTGGCCGGTGGTGCCGGCCTGGTGGTCTCGTACTTCTGGGACGACCTGTCGAATCTGACCCGGCTTGGCGTCGCGCTCGGGGCGACGTTGGTGCTGGTGGTGGCCGCGCTGCTGGCGGGCCTGTCCCGGGGCCGGCTCGCCGATTCACCGGTACGCGGCCGGCTCGCCTCCACCCTCGGAGCGTTCGCCGCGCTGGTGGCCGGCGGCGCCGCGGAGCTGCTGCGGGAACTCCTCGTCGACCGGTACGCCGACGACTGGCTGTTCGGCTTCCAGGGCCTCGGCGTGGCACTGGTCGCCGTACCTTTGTATGCCGCTTTCCGGAGGGTGCCGCTGCTGCTCGCCGTCTGGTATGCCGGCGCCGCCCTCATGGTGGAGCTGGGGCAGCAGCTCGCGCCCGACCGGGGGATCTGGTCGTGGGGTTGGCTGATGGCGGCGTACGGCGCGATCTGGCTCAGCGTCGCGGTGGCACGGCTGGTGCCGGAGTCAGGTGCCGCCGGGTTCCTCGGTGGCGCGGCGGGTCTGGTCGGCGCCGAGTACCTGGCGACGTACAGCAGGTCGCTGGCGCTCGTGGGGCTGCTGATCGGCGCGGCGTTCGTGGTGGCCTGCTTCGTCAGTTTCGCCCGCGACCGGCAGTGGCCGGTGCTGGTCGCGGCGGTGCTGATCGCGCTGCTGGTGCCCACCTCCGCGGTGGTGGTGCTGTTCGACAGCTCGCTCGCCGGCGGCGTCACCCTGATCGTGGTCGGCGCCGCGCTGCTGGCCGGCGGCCTCGCCCTGCTGTCCCGCCGGCGTCCGGCGGCTGGCCCATCGGCTGGCCCGGATGCTGGCCCGGATGCTGCGGCCGGTCGGGAGTCGGTGGCTGAGCCGCCCGTGGGCTGAGCCAGACGATCTCGGTGTAGCCGTGGTGGCCGTGGATGGTGCGCACGGCGTCGAGTGAGTCGTACACCCCGACGCTGGAATGGCCGGTGGTGCGCCCCAGCCAGCACAGCGTCACGGTGCCGGTCGGCGGGTAGAGCGTCCCGTAGGCGACCAGCCCGATGCCGCTGACGCCGCCGAGATCGACGTGCCGCCGCAGCGCGAACAGCCGGGGCAGCTCGGCACTCAACTCCGCAGCACGATCCACAGTGGACGCCAGCGCGATCACCGGACCACCTCCGCCCGGCCGATCGCGCGCGGTGCCACCGGCTGCGCCAGCACCCGGCGCATCGCCGCGTCCGCACGTGCCCAACGCTCACCCGCCACGTCACATCGCGGCCCGAACAACGGCAGTGTGTGTACGGGCAGCCGCCCACAGGCGCAGATCCGCTGTGCCTGGACGATCTCGTGCTTGCGCATCAACAGGGCGACCGCCTGTACCTCCCGTCCGAGTTCGTAGAACAGGCTGGCAGCGTCCATCGAGTAGGGCTAGGGGTGTCGTTACTTCCCGTGGTGTGGTTCATGTGACTAGCATCCGATCTGCGAATCGCACACGCCAGCGTTCGGCCCGGATGTCCCATCCGTGACCCACGCCGGTGCCGGGCTTACCCGCTTGGGAGCCGATCTCGCCATGAGACAAGATGGACCCCGTGACAGGAGGCACGACGGTGACACTCGCCGGCCCAACCGTGGTACGCCGCCAGCTCGGCCGCGCTCTCAAGCGGCTGCGTACCGCCGCCGGAATCTCGGTCGACCAGGTGGTCG
Source organism: Micromonosporaceae bacterium (assembly GCA_050701695.1). Taxonomy (GTDB): domain Bacteria; phylum Actinomycetota; class Actinomycetes; order Mycobacteriales; family Micromonosporaceae; genus WHSM01. The sequence continues at coordinate 7,540 of JBOGDE010000197.1, read as the reverse complement.
CCCACAGTGAACTGAGCATCTCCCGCGCCAAGCTCTACCGGCTCGAAGCCGGTGAACACCCCGTCAAACCCCAGGACATCACCGCCCTCTGCAAGTACCTGGGCGTCGAGAACGACGAGATGTCCCGCCTCACCGCAATGGCCCTAGCCACCCAGAACACCAGCGATGCCACGATCCCTCACTGGTTCCAGCTGTACCGCGACCTGGAGCCGCTGGCCTCCGTGATCCGCTCGTATCAGGTCACGGCGATTCCTGGCTACCTACAGACCGCGGAGTACGCCCGTGCCGTGTTCCAGGCCGGCCCACCGCATGACTCGGATGCGGCGATTGAGCACCAGGTCCGGCTCCGCATGGAACGCCAGCACCGACTGTTCACCGCCAACCCGGCGCCGCGCGTACTCAACGTGCTCGGCGAGGAATTGCTCTCCCGTCAGGTGGGCGGTCCGGACCTCTTCCAGGCGCAGCTCGATCACCTGCGTCAGCTCGACCGTCGGCGAAAGACTGAGATCAGGGTGCTCCCGTTTTCGGCGGGCGCCCATGCGGGAATGGAGGGTGCGTTCCGGATCCTCGACTTCGCCGACCCGGACGACCCGAACATTGTGTACCTGGAGTCCCACGGCGGGGCGAGCCACTTGCAGAAGCACGCCGACTACGCCGCCTACCAGCAGATCTGGGACCTGCTGTATGTGCAGTCCGTACCCCTCAAGGAGTTTCACCATGAGTACCGCAGACACACCGTGGGTCAAGGCACGTCGTAGCGGCGGGTCGGAAGGCAGCTGCGTCGAGCTGCGGCGGCGGGACGGGATGATTGAGTTGCGCGATACGAAGGACAAGGGCGCCGGCCCGATCCTGCGATTCCGCCTCGACGAGTTGGACGCGTTCCTGGACGGGGCCAAGAACGGCGAGTTCGACCACCTGCTCGACCAGTAGCCCTGGGCGGTAGCGCCGGGTGGTATCGGGGCGTTGGACGCTTGCTTACGAAACGAGTCGCTTACTTCGTAAGCAAGCGTCCAATGCTCCGTCCGAACTACCCGGCGTGGGGACTAGCTGGCGAGCATCTTGCGGAGGACGTACTGCAGGATGCCGCCGTGGCGGTAGTAGTCGGCCTCGCCAGGGGTGTCGATCCGCAGCACCGCGTCGAAGGTCTTGTCGTCGGCGGTGACGGTGACGGTGCGCGGCGACTCGCCGTCGTTGAGTGCGGTGACGCCGGTGACCGAGAAGGTCTCGGTGCCGGTCAGGCCGAGCGAGTCGGCGTTCTGGCCCTCGGGGTACTGCAGCGGCAGTACGCCCATGCCGATCAGGTTGGACCGGTGGATCCGCTCGTACGACTCGGCGATCACCGCCCGTACACCCAACAGCTTGGTGCCCTTCGCGGCCCAGTCCCGCGACGAGCCGGAGCCGTACTCCTTGCCGGCGAGCACCACCAGTGGAGTGCCGGCCTCGGCGTACGCGACCGCCGCGTCGTAGATGGTGGTCTGCTCGCCGGTGAGGTGGTTCACCGTGACGCCGCCCTCGGTGCCGGGGGCGAGCTGGTTGCGGAGCCGGATGTTGGCGAACGTGCCGCGGATCATCACCTCGTGGTTGCCGCGCCGGGAGCCGTAGGAGTTGAAGTCCTTGCGCTGCACGCCGTGCTCGGTCAGATAGCTGCCGGCGGGGGAGTCGGCCTTGATCGCGCCGGCCGGGGAGATGTGGTCGGTGGTCACCGAGTCACCCAGCTTGGCGAGCACGCGAGCGCCGTCGATGTCGGTCACCGGCTGCGGCTCGGGCGTCATCCCCTCGAAGTACGGCGGCTTGCGTACGTAGGTCGACTCCGCGTCCCACTCGAAGGTGTCCCCGGTCGGCGTCGGCAGCTCCCGCCACGCGTCGTCGCCGGCGAACACGTCGGCGTAGTCGCGAGTGAACATCTCCGACGCGATCGCCGTACCGGTGACCTCCTCGATCTCCAGCGAGGTCGGCCAGACGTCCTTCAGGAACACCGGCTTCCCGTCCGACCCGGTGCCGAGCGGCTCGGTGGCCAGGTCGATGTCCATCGTGCCCGCGAGTGCGTACGCCACCACCAGCGGCGGGGACGCCAGGTAGTTCATCTTCACGTCCGGGTTGATCCGGCCCTCGAAGTTGCGGTTGCCGGACAGCACCGAGACCACGGTCAGATCGTTGTCGTTGACGGCCTTGCTGATCTCGGGCTGCAGCGGGCCGGAGTTGCCGATGCAGGTGGTGCAGCCGTACCCGACGAGGTTGAAACCGATCTTGTCCAGGTACGGGGTCAGCCCGGCGCGCTCGTAGTAGTCCATCACGACCTTGGAGCCGGGGGCGAGCGTCGTCTTCACCCACGGCTTGCGGGTGATGCCCTTCTCCACCGCCTTCTTCGCCACCAGGGCGGCGCCCACCATGACGTGCGGGTTGGAGGTGTTGGTGCAGGAGGTGATGGCGGCGATCACCACGGCGCCGTGGTCCAGCTCGAACTCCGTACCGTCGTCGAGGGTGACGTGCGTGGGGTCGGTGGGGCGGCCGTCCGCGCCGGCGGCTGCGGAGATCAGGTGCGGCTTGCCGTCACCGTCGTTGCCGTGGAACGCGGGCGAGTCGCTGGCGGGGAACGACTCCGAAGACGCCTCGTCGAGCCCGGACTCGATGCCGTCGCCGTCGACGTAGTTGGTCAGTGCCTGCCGGAAGCCCTGCTTGGCGATCCGCAGCGGCACCCGGTCCTGCGGCCGCTTCGGCCCGGCCAGGGATGGCTCCACAGTGGACAGATCCAGCTCCAGGGTCTCCGAGTACGCCGGCTCCGCGGCCGGGTCGTGCCACAGCCCCTGCGCCTTGGCGTACGCCTCGACCAGGGCGACCTGGGTGTCGTCGCGGCCGGTGAGCTTCAGGTAGTGGATGGTCTCGTCGTCGATCGGGAAGATCGCGGCGGTGGAGCCGTACTCGGGGCTCATGTTGCCGATGGTGGCCCGGTTGGCCAGCGGCACCGCGCCGACGCCGGGGCCGTAGAACTCCACGAACTTGCCGACCACGCCGTGCCGGCGCAGCATCTCGGTGATCGTGAGCACCAGGTCGGTGGCGGTGGCGCCCTCGGGCAGCTCGCCGTTCAGCTTGAAGCCCACCACCCGGGGGATCAGCATGCTGACCGGCTGGCCCAGCATCGCCGCCTCGGCCTCGATCCCGCCGACGCCCCAGCCGAGTACGCCCAGCCCGTTGACCATCGTGGTGTGCGAGTCGGTGCCGACCAGGGTGTCCGGGTACGCCACGCCGTCGCGGTCGAACACCACGCGGGCCAGGTACTCGATGTTGACCTGGTGCACGATCCCGGTGCCGGGCGGCACCACCTTGAACTCGTCGAACGCGCCCTGACCCCAGCGCAGGAACTGGTAGCGCTCCCGGTTGCGCTGGTATTCGAGATCGATGTTGCGGGCGAGCGCGTCCTCGCGCCCGAAGAAGTCGGCGATCACCGAGTGGTCGATCACCAGCTCGGCGGGGGCGAGCGGGTTGACCTTGCCGGTGTCGCCCGCCAGGTCGCGTACCGCCTCCCGCATGGTGGCGAGGTCGACCACGCACGGCACGCCGGTGAAGTCCTGCATCAGCACCCGCGAGGGGGTGAACTGGATCTCCACGCTCGGCTCCGCCGCCGGATCCCAGCCGCCGAGCGCACGGATGTGGTCGGCGGTGATGTTGGCGCCGTCCTCGGTGCGCAGCAGGTTCTCCAGCAGGATCTTCAGGCTGTACGGCAGGCGTTCCTGCCCTTCGACCTTGTCGAGCTGGTAGATGTCGTACGTCGCGTCACCGACGGTGAGTCGGGTCTTCGCGCCGAAGCTGTCGAGGCTCGCCACGTCGTACTCCTCGGGTCGTGTCTGTTTCTGCAGTCTCGCGCACCGCCGCCGGTCCCGCAGGCTTAGGTCAACCTTGGTCGCCGGCGGCGCCGCTGCAACAAACCGTACGTCCGTCTTGTTTGGCGCGCAACCCCGTGCCAGGCTGTGGGACGTGAACGGAATCCACCACGTACAGCTGCTCGGCCCGGCCGACTCCGAGCCCACGATGCGCGCGTTCTACGCCGGGGTACTCGGCCTTCGGGAGGTCCCCAAACCACCGGTGCTCGCCGCCCGCGGCGGGTGCTGGTTCCGCGGCGGCGGGATCGAACTGCACGTCAGCCCGGTCGCCGACTTCCAACCCGCCGTCAAGGCCCATCCCGGTCTGCTCTGGGACGACCTCGACGCCCTGGCCGGCCGTCTGGAGGCGGCGGGACACCCGGTCCACTGGGACGGGGACTTCCCGGGGATGCGCCGCTTCTACGCCGGCGACCCGTTCGGCAACCGGCTGGAATTCCTGACGCCGGCGGAGTGAGTCGCGTATCCGGGGCCGGTCTGTGCATTGGACGCGTGCATAGACGGTCGAGCCAGATCTGTCTTAGGCAGCGTCCAATGCCCTGACTGCCGGAGCCCGGGGCCGCTGGAGCCCCGGGACCGCTGGAGCCCCGGGACCCGGTCCCGGGGCTCCGGCATCACGCTTATCGGGTGCGGCGCAGTCCCACGTACTGCAGCTCGGCGAAGACCGCGACCGCGGCGGCCTGCAGCAGGATGTAGCCGACGCCGAGTGTGGTCAGCGGGAACCAGCCGGCGAAGGCGGTCACCGCGCTGTCGAGCACCCAGATCAGGTTCAGCACGATCACCCCCCAGGTCGCGGCGGGCGTGATCCGGGCCCGGGTCGACAGGTAGCCCAGTGCCGCGGCCCACACCAGCAGGAAGATCCCGACCGGGATCAGCAGGGTGGTCGGCGTGCCGAGCAGGCCCGGCAGGAAGCCCACACCAGCGAGGGCGCCCAGGCCGCTCAGCCCGGATGCGACCGCGTCCAGCCGCAGCACGTTGCGCAGGAACCCGTCGGTAGTGGTACGGCTGGTGGCGATGGTGCTCGTCATGAGGATCAACCTCCGTGTCGTGGTGTTCGGATGACCCCACGCTGCGGCGCTACCACTGCCACGACGACACGAAGCACTGCCAACCGCTGCCAGTTTCGCCGACGTACCGGTCAAACCCGGTCAAAATTCCCGGTACGGAGATCGTCGGCGACCAGTTTCGCGGCCGCGTTCTGCCAGTTGTGCAGCGTCCGCTCGGGCACCTGGGTCTGGAACCACCGCAGCGCCGTACGTGCCGTCGCCGGCAGCCCGGCGTGCCGGGCGCGCTGGCTGTACGGCCGCAGCCCGACCACGTACGGGAAGTAGAGCGCGTTGTAGTGCCGCCACTCGTCACTGGTGCCGAACTCCCCGTCGGGCGGCTTGAGCCGGGTGACGCTCTGCAGCAGCAACGCCTTCAACGCGGTCACCCGGTCCAGCGGGGAGGCCCCGTCACCGAGCCGGGCGGTCACCGCCGGCAGCTCCGTCAGCGGGCTGGTGACCAGCCGCGCCAGGTCGCCGTAGTGGGTCAGCGCCCGCCGGGTCAGCCGTACGAACTCGGCCTCGTCGAGGTTCGCCAGGGCATGCGGTGGCTCGGCGCGCCGGGGGAGTGCCTCGGCCACGTCCCGCAGCGCGGCGCGCTCCTGACGTACCCGGCCCCGGCCGCGCAGCGAGACCCGGTCCAGCACCCGGTGCAGCGGGTTCGCCAGTACCTGCACCGTCACCGCCGCCGCGATCCCGCCGAACAGCAGTGCCACCAGCGCCGGGGTACGCGAGGCCACCAGCATCGCCGCGGCGACCTGCCCACCGAACAGCACCGCCGCCACCGTCGCGGCGACGGCCGAACGCCGCATGTCCGGCCGCAGCGTCTCGCCCTCGTCGAACGCGTCCACCACCGCGACCGCCGCCCCCAGCACCACCAGGTCGGCGCCGATCCCCGCCAGCACGAGCCAGGGCGGCAGCCATCCCAGCCCGAGCAGCAGCGCCGACGTACCCAACCCGATCAGCAGGGTGGCGACCAGCACCAGGCCGCCGACCGGGGCCGGCCGCACCGCGCGGTACGCCGCTAGCAGCCCGGCGAAGCCGCCCACGAGCGGCAGCAGCACCAGTACGGCGACCACCGGCACCACCAGGGCCCGTGCCGGAGCCGGCAGCGGCGGCGAGCCGGCGCCGGAGAAACCACCCGCCGCCACCAACGCGGCGAGCGCCAGCACACTGAGCGGCACCAGGAACCGGCGCCACCACACGTCGGCGGTATCCCGCCAGCTCACCGCCTCGGGGACCAGCCGCAGCAGCACACCGGTCCAGGCCACCGCCGGTACGCACAGCAGCCCGCTGCCCAGCGCTGCCCACCAGAGATCGGAGGCACCGAGAGCATCGGTGGCGCCGAGAGCATCGGTGGCGCCGAGAGTGAGGCAGGCCAGCGCCAGGGCGTACCCGAGCAGGCCGATGCCGACCCGGCGCAGCACCGGCTTGGCCGGGTCGCGTGCGATCAGGTAGAGCCCGAGCCACCAGGCCAGCCCGAACCCGATCGCGGTCAGCGCCAGCATCGGCTCACGGCACAGGGGTACGGGTGTCCTCGGCGGCCTCGTCGGTGTCGCCGGACTCGCCGTCCACCCGGGCGAACGCGGCCGCGCTGCCGGCGACCCGGCGCTCCACCAGCATCAGCCCGATCACCACCGAGGCACCGACCACGAACAGCAGCACCGTGACGCCGAGCTGGTCACCGGGCGCCTGCAGCGCGCGGTGGTCGTCCTGCCACGGCCACAACGCGCGCAGGGAGCCCACGATCAGCCCGGTCATCACGGCGAGGGTGATCCGGTGCCGGTGCTCCAGCAGCCACTGCAGCACCTTGACGAACACCGCCAGCCCGAGCAGGGCGCCGGCGGCGAAGATCGCGAGATACCCGAGGTCACGGTCGTTCACCGCAGCGATGGTGGGGGCGTACAGGCCCATGGTGAGCAGCAGGAACGAACCGGAGACGCCCGGCAGGGTCAGCGCGGTGATCGCGACCGCGGCGGCGAAGAAGACCACCACCGGGGTCGGGGTGACGTTGCCGGGCGGCAGGCCGGTGAGCACGAACGCGGCCACCCCCGCCAGGACCGCCGCCACGATCTCGCGGGGCCGCCACGGCGCCCGGATCATCGACACCGGCACCCACACCGAGGCGAGCACCAGGCCGAGGAACAGCCCGCGCATCGGCGCCGGGTAGTGCTCCAGCAGCGGTTCGAGCAGCTTCGCCGCGATCACCAGCATGGTGAGCATGCCGATCGCCACCGGGATCACCACGTCCCAGCGCACCTGGCGGAACTCCTCGCGCGCCCGGGCCGGGCCGCGGCCGCGTACCAGGTCGGTGACGGCCAGCCGTACCCCGCTGACCAGGTGGCCGGCGGAGGTGATCAGGATCTCGTACACCCCGACGACCAGCGCGATGGTGCCGCCGCTGACGCCCGGGATGCCCTCCGCGACGCCGATCAGACCGCCCCGGAACAGGTGCGCAATCTTGGTACCGACCGAACTGACCATGGACCCCTGTCCCGTCGTCTGGCGATGTCGGCTACAGCCTAGTGCGGTGGCCACTGACGTTCACCGGGCCCGGCCGGGTCCAGAACGACGTTGCCAGCGCCGCCCTGGACCTCGCCCGGACACCGGCAACGTCAGTGG
>JBOGDE010000196.1:0-10814 GCA_050701695.1 Micromonosporaceae bacterium | reverse complement strand
CTCCCGCACCGCGCGACGCGCCAGCCGCAGCATGTGGTCGCCACGGCGGCGGCGTACCGCCTGCGCGGTGGCGGGCACCGGGACCAGCAGCAACCGGCCGTGGGGTACCGCGCTCGCCACCACCGTCGCCAGCCGTGCCCCCAGCGGGGCGGCCAGCCCGTACCGGCCGCGTTCCTTGTAGCTGATCACCGCGTCCTTCAGCGGACCGGCGTACGGTCCGGCGGCCCAGCACGGCGGCAGCCCCGGCGGGACCGGGCGCGGCCACACCCGGTGCGGAGTCCGGCGCACCACAGTGGCGGCGCAGTCCGCGCAGAGCCCCCCGGATGACGCCTCCCGGCGGCATGCCGGGCAGGGTGCCGGCAGCACCAGATCCCGCAGCCCGATCCACACCGGATCAGCCTCGCCGTACCGCCGCGGCCGCCGCAACCCGGCGCCGCCCGGCTGTGGATAACGGGGTTCTCGGCCCGGCGCGGCTGTAGAACGGCGCGGCTGTAGAACGGCGCGGCCGGAGAACGGCGCGGCTGTAGAACGGTGTTGTCAGAACGCGAAGAACGGGATGGCTCCGTCGGGGGCGGTCTTCAGCGGGGCCGGCTGCCCGGCGGAGTTCGAGAACGCCTGGTAGACCCGGCCGCCCTGGGTGAACAGCACCCGGCCGTGCGGGGTCGAGCTCAGCGAGCCCTGCCCGGTCACCTTCGGGTACGCCGCGACGTGGTCGACCGGGCCACCGGTGAGCGTCGGCAGCTTCTCGAGCTCGACGCCGTCGATGCTGACCTCCCGCAGGCCGCTGCGGGCCGCCGCGGCCAGATGGCGCTCGCTGCTCCACGCCACGTCCACGGCATCGGTCAGCTGGTCGGTGACCAGCCGTACCGACTCCACCGCGAGCCCGGCGGCCTGCACCGGCAGCTCCGCGACGTACAGCCGGCCATGGGAGACCAGCGCGATCCGGAACCCGTCGGGGGCCACCGAGACGGCCTGCACCGTGGTCAACCCGGGCACCGCGATCCGGCGTGCCCGTAGTCGCTGCAGGTTGACCTCGTACAGCCCGTCCGCGGCGGCGAACAGCATCCATCTGCGGGCCGAGGTGCCGACCCAAACCGGCCGACCGATCGCGCCCGCGGAGGGCAGTCCGGCCACGCTCTGGAACAGGATGGCCGGGGGGCCATCCGAGCGTCGCTTCAGCTGACCCACCACCAGACCGGGCCCCTCTGCGGTACGCCGCAGCAGCGCCACCAGGTCGCCGGACCAGCTGGCGGTGGCCGCCTCCACGCCGAGGTTGTAGACCCGTGCCGCCTGCGATTCCGACCCCACCTTGCATCGGCGGTCGGGGGCCTGGTCCGAACAGAGCACCGACGGAAGCCCCTGCTCGGACAGCGGCGCCAGCCGCGCGGCGTCGTCGATGTAGTAGGCACGGTCGTCCTGGGGCAGGTTGGCCACCGCGTTCAGCCCCTGCGCCGACGACACCGCATGGGTGGTGTGCCCCCGTACGCTGATCGGCCGGTCCTCGATGCGCATCTGCAACTCGCCGTTGAGCCGCAGCCGCAGAGTCCACAGCAGCTGCGCCAGCATCAGGTCCTTGCGGTCGTACCCATTGGCTTCGCTGGTGAGGTTGACGACGGTGACGCCCGCCTTCGTGACGTACACGCTGCCATTGCGTTTGGTCCCGGCGGGGAAGCCGCGCGCGGCGACCGACGTGAGCCAGGGTGCGGGGCCCTGCAGCAGCCGGTCGACCAGCACCGAACGCTGCTTCCCCCAGTCCATCGCCAGTGGCAGGTAGCGCACGTCGGGGACCAGCGAGGCGACGTTCCAGTGATTGGTGAAGTAGAGCGGCAGCACCTCGTACCTGTCACTCAGCGCAGCGACCGAGAGCACGTAGCCGGCCGGGGGGTTCTCGATCAGCCATACGTTGTCGACCAGCCGCAGCTGGAAGGTGTGGGTGAACCTGCCGGTCTGGGGAAGCAGCAGGCCCGCCTCGGTCAGGTTGCCGGCCCGGGTACCCGCCACCGCGATCCGGTGGTGTGCGGGATCGACGATCACCGGATCGCTGATCTCGCTGAGGCGGATCACCGCGATGTGGTTGGGCCGCGCCGCCGGCGGCGGCGCGCCGGAGACGGTGAACCGCTTCACCTGCGCCTGCAGCCCACTCCATTCGGTGGACGCGGCGTGGAAGTAGTTCGTCACTGCCTCCTGGCTGTTGCTGGCGTCCTCCGGCGCCACCGGTACGGCCGCCTTGGTGTCGTCGTCCGGGCCGAGCACCGGACGCGGTGTGCTGTCCACCACCGGCGCACCCGAGTCCGGTACGCCACAGCCGGCGACCCCGACCAGCGACGCGGCCAGCACCACCGCGACAGCGGATCCCCGGAACCGGATCACGATTCACCTCCGACCTCGGCCACGCCGACCGAGGACTCGCTGGCAGGAGACTCCCTGATCGGTCGGTCGGCGTTCTCGGGGACCAGGCGTAACGGCGAGGCGTCGACCCTGCCGCCGGCACGTACCGGAAGGGTGAGCCGGAACTGGGAACCGCGGCCCGGCGCACCCCACGCCTCCAGCCACCCGCCGTGCAGCCGGGCGTCCTCCAGGCTGATCGACAAACCCAGCCCGGTGCCGCCGGTGTGCCGGGCCCGGGACGGGTCGGCGCGCCAGAACCGGTTGAACACCAGGCTCTCCTCGCCGGGTTTCAGCCCCACGCCCCGGTCCCGTACGGTGATCGCCACCGCCCGCGCGTCACAGGCCAGGGTGACGGTGACCCCTCGCGCCTCACCGTGCTCGATCGCGTTGCCGATCAGGTTGCGCAGGATCCGTTCCACCCGCCGGGCGTCCGCCTCCGCGATCACCGGCTCGGCCGGTGCCACCACCTCCACCGGTACGCGCTGCCGCTGCGCCAGCGGCCGCAGGGTGTCCACGGCGCGCCGCACGATCGGGGTGATGTCCACCGCGTCGGACTCCAGCTGGGCGAACCCGGCGTCGAACCTGCTGATCTCGAGCAGGTCGGTGAGCAGGCTCTCGAACCGGTCCAGCTCGGCGTACAGCAGCTCCGCGCTGCGGGCCACGTCGGGGGTGAACTCCTCCCGCGCGGTGTGCAGCATGTCCGCGGCCATCCGCACCGTGGTCAGCGGGGTACGCAGCTCGTGCGAGACGTCGGAGGTGAACCGGCGCTGCAGCCGGGACAGCTCCTCCAACTGCACGATCTGTTGCTGCAGGTTGGACGCCATCTGGTTGAACGAGGCGGCGAGCTTGGCCAGGTCGTCCTGACCGCGCACCGCCATCCGCTCGTGCAGCAGCCCGGCCGAGAGCCGCTGGGCGGTACGCGCCGCGATCCGTACCGGGTTGACCACCATCCGGGTCACGATCCACGCGATCAGCGCCAGCAGCAGCACCAGCGTGACGCCGGTGACCAGCACCGTGGTACGCACCAGCGCCGCCGCCTCGACCTCGGCGTCGAGAGGGAACAGCAGATACAGCTCGAAGCCGCCCCAGCCGAGCTGCACCACCGTGCCGACCACCAGGAACGGGCGCAGCCCCGCGCCGTCCGGATCCGCCCGGGTGAACTGGTGCCCGATCACCGCCTGGTCGCGTACCAGGTCACGCAGCCGCGTCGGTACGGACTTGGTCGCCGCGTCGTTGGCCGGGGGTCCGGACCGCGGGTCGATGCCCAGCTCCCGGCTGGACGGGCTCAGCACCACCTCGAACTCACCGGGCTGCCCGGGTACGTCGGCGAGCGTGCTGATCAACGTGTCCAGGGTGTCGGTGAGGTCGGGGTCGCCGGCGCCGGCGAGGCTCGACAGCTCCCGCTCGGTCTCCTGACGGGCGTACTCGACGCGGTCGAGCGCGCTCTGCAGCTTCGCGTCCACCAGACCCTGTGTGATCCGCTCGGCCACCACGAACCCGAACCCCGCGACCAGCAGCCCCGACAGCACCAGGGTGATCGTCACGATCCGCAACTGCAGCGACCCGCGCCAGCGGCGGAGCCCGCCCTGCAGCACCCGCCGGGTCTCCTGCCAGGCGCGGGTACGGCGCACCGCCCGCAGCCCGGGGCCGAACCAGCGGCCGAACCCGGCGCGGATCCCCGTCAGCCTGGTACGCCACCGGGATGGCCCAGCGCGCCACCCGGCTGGCCCAGCGCGCCCGGCTGCGCCAGCGCGCCGCCCGGCTGGCAACCATCCGAGGGCGGACCCGCGCAGCCGTCGCCAGACCCCCGCGGACCCGGAAGCCGGCCCGGCGAGCCGGTCACGCAGCCGCGTACCCACGTCTGCTACCCGGTGCCTGCCTTGTACCCGACACCGCGCACGGTCAGGATGATCTCGGGACGCTCCGGGTCCCGCTCGATCTTGGCGCGCAGCCGCTGCACGTGGACGTTGACCAGCCGGGTGTCGGCGGCGTGCCGGTAGCCCCAGACCTGCTCCAGCAGCACCTCCCGGGTGAACACCTGTCGCGGCTTGCGGGCCAGCGCCACCAGCAGGTCGAACTCCAGCGGGGTCAGCTTGATCTCCGAGCCGTTGCGCGACACGGTGTGCGCCGGCACGTCGATGGTCAGCTGGGCCCCCGGGGGACCGATGGTCAACTGCTCCGGGGCGGCGTCCTCACCGCGCCGCAGCCGGGCCCGCATCCGGGCGATCAGCTCCTTGGGCTTGAACGGCTTCACCACGTAGTCGTCGGCGCCGGACTCCAGCCCCAGCACCACGTCGACCGTGTCGCTCTTCGCGGTGAGCATGACAATAGGCAGCCCGGACTCGGCGCGGATCGCTCGACACACGTCGATCCCGCTCATCCCGGGCAGCATCAGGTCGAGCAGCACGATCTCCGGACGGGTCTCGCGGAACGCCGCGAGAGCCCGCTCGCCGTCAGCCACGAACGAGGGCATGAACCCCTCGCTGCGCAGCACGATGCCCAGCATCTCGGCAAGCGCGGGATCGTCGTCGACCACCAGTACGCGCGCTCTCATGCGCCCAAGCATTCCATCCCGGGGCGAGATCGTCGTTCACCGGCCCGCCTCCGCGCGGCAAACCTACCCCTCCGCAGCGTCCTCCACGAGGGCGTGAGGGGTTTCCAGCCGCCACGCGTACCAGGCGAGGAGGGTGACGCCGGCGGTGAGCGCGAGGAGCGGGACCAGCGGACCCGCCGGCGGCAGCCAGGCGCCGGTGAAGGGGTTGATCGGCGCCTCGGGGCCGGACTGGAACCGGGTCATCACCAGGGCGAGCGCGTACAGGTGCAGCGGCGCCGTCGCGGTTGCCACCAGGCGCAGCAGCGCGGCCTGGCCGGCATCGCCGAGCGCGGCGGGGTAGCGACCGGCCACCGCGGCGAGCAGCAGCAGGCCGGCGCCGAACGGCATCACGTACCGGCCGTGCTGCGCCCAGTTGAGGGTCGGGTAGTAGACCACCTCGAAGAACACCAGCGCGAACGCCGAGGCGACCCCGAGGCCGATCAGCGCTCGCCGGTCCCGGCGCGAGGCCAGCAGGGCGGCGGGCAGCACCAGGGCGGCGACCATCGCGTACCAGGAGACGATCAGCCAGGACGGCAGCGTCGTCTCGCCGTAGCTGAACTGGCCGATGATCTGGTCGGTCCAGAACGACGACCGGTCCACGGTCATCAGCCGGATCATGTCCACGAAGCCCTCGGAGCCGCCGCGGGTCGGCACCGCGACCATGGCGCCTGAGACCAGCATCCAGACCACCGCATAGACCGCCACCGCGGACACTCCGCCCAGCAGCAGCCGGGTGTCGCGACGCCGCAGCAGCACCCCCAACCGCCCCGGCAACGCTGTGACCAGGGCGAATACCGCGATGCCGGCGAGCCACACCGGGCCCAGCGCACGTACCGTCAAAAGCAGCGAGGCAGCCACCGCGCCCAGCACCAGCAGCCGCCGCACGGTCCGTTCGTCCCAGGTTCCTTCGGGGGTACGCAGCAGCGCCAGCAATGTCGCCCAGAGCAGCACTCCGGCGGCGATCTCGAAGCCGTTGGGGTTGATGGAGCCGTTCAGGTTGGCGGCCATCGGCGTGGTGGCGAGCACGACCGCGGCCAGCATCAGCCGGCTCCGCAGCCGCAGCGCGATCACCACGGCGGAGGCGAGCAGCAGCGCCGAGAGCAGGCTGGAGACCAGCCGGGCGCCGACGATCCCGGCCCGGTCCGGCGAGAGCACCATCGGCACGCCCACCGGCAGGTAGTAGACCGGGTTGTAGCGCCCCGCGGTGGTGCCGGTCCGCACCCGGGTGTGGTCGGACGACGCGGCGTGCTGGCAGGAGGCGTCCTGCTTGTCGGACGGGTCCTCGCCCTTCCACGGGCAGTTGACGTTGTCCGGCAGCAGGCTGCGCGGTACGTCGTACCAGGCTCCCCCGCCGCGGGCCGCCTTCGCCGGGGGCGAGTAGAGCTGGCCGCTGGCCGCCCCGTACGCCCGGATCAGGTGCTGGCTCTCGTCGTACGTGCCGTCGACCGGCAGCGCGAACGCCCACCCCGCCCCGATCAGCCAGAACGCCAGGCAGGCGACCAGGAAGCCGGTACGCAGCCGCCGCCGCTCCCCCCCGCTTCCATGATCATGGCTCCCGCCATGCTGTGGGGACAACGTGGCGGGAGCCATGATCTTGAAGAGTGCGGGGTGCGGGGGCTCAGTAGCGGTAGTGGTCCGCTTTGTACGGGCCTTCCACCGGGACGCCGATGTACTCGGCCTGCTCCTTGGTGAGCTCGGTGAGCTTGACCCCGAGCGCGTCGAGGTGCAGCCGGGCCACCTTCTCGTCGAGGTGCTTGGGCAGTACGTGTACGCCCAACTGGTACTCGTCGGTCTTGCCGAACAGCTCGATCTGGGCGATCACCTGGTTGGTGAAGCTGTTGGACATCACGAAGCTGGGGTGGCCGGTGGCACAGCCCAGGTTCATCAGCCGGCCCTCGGCGAGCACGATGATCGTCTTGCCGTCGGGGAAGGCCCAGGTGTGGACCTGCGGCTTGACCTCGTCCTTCACGATGCCGGGGATCTTGGCCAGGCCGGCCATGTCGATCTCGTTGTCGAAGTGACCGATGTTGCTCACGATCGCCTGGTGCTTCATCCGGCTCATGTGGTCGGCGGTGATGATGTGGAAGTTGCCGGTGGTGGAGACGAAGATGTCGGCGGTCTCCACGATGTCCTCCAGGGTGGTGACCTGGAAGCCGTCCATCGCCGCCTGCAGCGCGCAGATCGGGTCGATCTCGGTGACGATCACGCGGGCGCCCTGCCCCTTGAGCGCCTCGGCGCAGCCCTTGCCGACGTCGCCGTACCCGCAGACCACCGCGACCTTGCCGCCGATCAGGACGTCGGTGGCGCGGTTAAGCCCGTCGATCACGGAGTGGCGGCAGCCGTACTTGTTGTCGAACTTGCTCTTGGTGACCGAGTCGTTGACGTTGATCGCCGGGAACAGCAGCGTGCCGTCACGGTGCATCTCGTACAGCCGGTGTACGCCGGTGGTGGTCTCCTCGGTGACGCCCTTGATGCCGGTGGCGATGGTGGACCACTTCTTCGGGTCCTCCTTGATGGTCCGGCCCAGCAGCGCGAGGACGATCTTGAACTCCTCGTTCTCCGTGGTGTCCGGGCTGGGGACCGCGCCGAGCTTCTCGTACTCGGCGCCCTTGTGCACCAGCAGCGTGGCGTCGCCGCCGTCGTCGAGAATCATGTTGGGGCCGCTTGCGGTCCCAACCGTGGACCCTGCGGGGCCGTCGCCGCCGGGCCAGGTCAGCGCCTGCTCGGTGCACCACCAGTACTCGTCGAGGGTCTCGCCCTTCCACGCGTACACCGGCACGCCCTGCGGGTTCTCCGGGGTGCCGCCGGGGCCGACGACGACCGCGGCGGCGGCGTGGTCCTGGGTCGAGAAGATGTTGCAGCTGACCCAGCGCACCTCGGCGCCGAGCGCCACCAGGGTCTCGATCAGTACGGCGGTCTGCACCGTCATGTGCAGCGAACCCATGATCCGCGCACCGCGCAACGGCTGCGCCTCGGCGTACTCGGCGCGGGTGGCCATCAGGCCCGGCATCTCGTGCTCGGCGAGCGTGATCTCCTTACGCCCGAACCCGGCCAGCGACAGATCCGCAACCTTGAAGTCACCCTCGGCGAGGGTCTGCGGGCGGCGGGTGGCGCCGCCGTCGACAGGCTGCGGGAGGGTGCTCGTCATGAAATCTCCTCGATCATGAGGCCCGGTTGGCGGCGTGTCGGGGCCGTCGCATTCCAGGCCGCGCCGACATGCCCATCTGAGGCGCGAGATTAACACGGGGCCGAGGTGGCAGCTTCGCGCGCCGGGTCGGTCCGGCTGTCAGAATGCGGACCCGCGCCGTCCGGGCGCGGACATGCGCGCGGGACGGGCTATCGCCGGACACCCCATCCGCCGATCGTCCGTCCCGCGCATCCCCCCGGTTCAATTCCCCCGCGCGTGGCTCGGATTGCGCTCGCAACACTCCTTGCCTCGATCGGCAATGACGTTGCGTGGTTAAAGACTCACACTCTGTGTACGTCTTGTCAAGCGAAATCTGGAGATACCTCGCGTACGAAATACTTCGGACAGGACAGCCCAGCTACGCCGTGGTGGCCTGGAAGACCTCGCCGGTGCCCGACAGGACGACCGGCTCGGTGGTCGGCGGCGCGAACCCCGCCTGCCCCGCGGTCAGGGTGAGCTCCCCGGCGGCACCGGCCAGTCGTACCTCGCCGGTGAGGCAGAACACGATTCTCGGGCTGGGGTCACCGGGCACCGGCAGGGTCACCTCGCCCCCGGTCAACCGAGCGTGCAGCAGCCGGAAGTCCGGCACCGGGACCGGCCACCAGACCACGCCCTCGGCCACCGGCCGCGCAACCGGTGGCGGCTCGGCCACCGGCCGCGCGAGCGGCTCGGCCACCGGCCGCGCCGCCACCCGGGGCTCGTCCAGCTCGGTGAATCGCAGCACTCGCAGCAGCTCCGGCACGTCCACGTGCTTGCTGGTCAGCCCACCGCGCAGCACGTTGTCGCTGGAGGCCATCACCTCGACGCCGACCCCGCGCAGGTACGCGTGCGGGTTGCCCGCCGGCATGAAGATCGCCTCCCCCGGGGCCAGCACCACCCGGTTCAGCAGGAACGAGACCACCACGCCGACGTCGCCCGGGTAGCGGGCCGCGAGCGCCGCCGCCTCGGCGTACTCGGGTGCCGTCGTGGCCCGCTGTGCGCTGCCGGCGGCGACACCGGCGACCAGCTCGGCCCGAGAGGCAGCGTCCAGGCGGTACAGGCCGGTCACCGCGGTACGCAGCTCACCGGCCGCCAGGCGGTCCACAGTGGCCGACAGCACCGGCAGCCGCAGCCCGTCCAGCAGCGCGGCCGCGCCCGCCACCGGGCGGAACCCGCACAGCGCCACGAACTCGCCGACCGCCACCAGCAGCTCCGGCTTGTGGTTCGGATCCGAGTAGTTGCGCACCGGTGCGGACAGCGGCACCCGGGCGGCCTGCTCCGCGGCGTACCCCGCCCGAGCCTGCGCCAGATCCGGGTGCGCCTGCAACGACAGCGGCGCCTCGGCGGCCAGCAGTTTCAGCAGGTACGGCAGCCGCGGCCCGAACCGCTTGACCGTACCGGCGCCGAGCATCCCCTCCGGGTCGGCCTCGATCGCGGCCAGCAACGTGGTGTCGCCCTCGCGGTGGGCGCCCAGCGTGGTGTCGCCCCCGCGGGGGGCGCCCAACGTGGTGTCGCCCTCGCGGACCAGCAGCGACGGGTCGTCCGGGTGGGCGCCCAGCCACAGCTCCGCCTCCGGCCCCGGGCTCGGCGCCGGCCGGCCCTGCAGCGCCGCGATCCCGGTACGCGAGCCCCAGGCGTACGGCCGGATCCGGCCCTCCAGGCGCCACACCGCCGCTATGCTCCCCCGGCCTCGTGCTCGGAGACGCCCAGCGGCTGGCCCGGCTCGCCGTCCGGGCCGCTCGCGGGCTCGCTCCTCGGCTTGCCGGCGGTGTAGATGTCAGGCTCCAGGTAGATCATCCGGGCGATCGGCACCGCGGCGCGTACCCGGGTCTCGATGGCGTCGATGTGCCGGGCCACGTCGGCGGCGGTGTAGTCGTGGCGTACCGCCACCTTCGCCGCCACCAGCAGCTCCTCGGGGCCGACGTGCATGGTGCGCATGTGGATGAGCCGGTCCACCTCGCCACCGCCGGTGATCGCCCGCTCGATCGCGGCGACGTGCTCGTCGGTGGCCGATTCGCCGATCAGCAGGCTCTTCATCTCCACCGCCAGGATCACCGCGATCACCACCAGCAGGATCCCGATCGCCGCGGTGCCGGCCGCGTCCCACATGCCGTTGCCGGTCAGCAGCGTCATCGTCACCCCGATCAGAGCCAGCACCAGGCCGATCAGCGCGCCCGCGTCCTCCAGCAGCACCACTGGCAGCTCCGGCGCCTTGGCGCGGCGTACGAAGTCCTTCCAGGAGGCGTTGCCCCGGATCTGGTTGGACTCCACGATCGCGGTACGGAACGAGAAGCCCTCCAATCCGATCGCCACCACCAGGACCAACACCGGGACCCAGTGCCAGGACTCGATCGCGTGTGGCTCCAGGAACTTGTGGTACGCCTCGTAGAGCGCGAACAGGCCGCCCACGCTGAACAGCACGATCGAGACGATGAACGCGTAGATATAGCGCTCGCGGCCGTACCCGAAGGGGTGCTGCGGGGTGGCCCGGCGCTGCGCCCGGCGGCCGCCGATCAGCAGCAGCAGCTGGTTGCCGGAGTCCGCGACGGAGTGGATCGCCTCGGCCAGCATCGACGAGGACAGCGTCAACGCCCACGCGATGAACTTGGTGACCGCGATGCCCAGGTTGGCCAGCAGCGCGGCGACGATCGCCTTCGTACCCCCGGA
>JBOGDE010000195.1:0-10852 GCA_050701695.1 Micromonosporaceae bacterium | reverse complement strand
GGCCGCGGGGGAGCCGTCGGACGCCGCCGAGCTGGACGAGCGGGCGATGACGCTGGCCGGCGGCAGCCTGGACTCCGCGGACCGGCTGGTGCACGCCCGCGCACTGCTGCAGCTCGGCCGCGCCGAACAGGCCCGTACGGTCGCGGAGAAGCTGGTCGCCAACACCGCCGCCAACTCCGTCGAAGATCGGGTCAGTGCGCTGCTGCTGCTCGGTGAGGCGCACCGCGCGCTCGGCGACTCCGGCGCCGCCGCCGAGGCGTGGCGGGAGGTGCTGGAGGTCGCCACCCAACCCCGGGACCGGGTGGAGGCGACGTACCGGCTGGGGATGGCCGACTACCTCGCCGGCCGGCTGGAGGAGTCGCAGCGGAGGTTCGAGCGGGCGTACGAGCTGGCCGCCGACGCCGACGACGTACCGGGTCAGGCGTGGGCGCTGCAGCACCTGGCGTGGGCCAACACCACCCGCGGCGACTTCGCGGTCGCCGACGCCGCGCTGGGGCAGGCGGCGCGGCTGTTCGCGGAGCTGCACGACCCGGTGGGGCGGTCCTGGATCCGGGGCGCCACCGCGTTCACCCGGCTCTTCGCGGGCAGGTTCGCCGAGGCGAAGCGGCTGGCGTACGCGTTCCTGCCGTTCGGGGAGCGGGTCGGCGAACGCTGGGCGGTGGCCACGCTGCGCGCGGTCGCCGGGTTCGCCGCCGCCGAGCTGGGCGAGCTGGACGAGGCCGAGCAGCAGGCGCGGGAGGCGTACCGGGACTTCGACGCGATCGGCGACAACTGGGGCCGTGGTTTCGCCCTGGTGGTACGCGGTGTGGTGGTACGCGGCCGCGGCGAGCCGCGCAAGGCGATCCGGCTCTTCGACCGGGCCGAACGCGCCGCCGAGCGGGCCAGCCACGCGTTCCTGGGGGGCATGGTGCGTACCGCCCGGGGATACTGCCACCTGGACCGGGGTGACGCCGACGACGCCGAGGCCGACGCCCGGCAGACCCTGGAGCTGGTCGACGGGTACGACCTGCGGGAGGCCGCCCGGGTGGCGCCCCGGGTGCTGCTGGCCGAGGCGCAGCGGATGCGGGGCGACGCCGGCGCCGCGGTGGAGCTGCTGGCGGAGGTCGCCGGCTGCTCGGTGTGCGAGTCACTGCTGTTCCCACGGCGCCAGGCGGTCGCCGCGTACGCCGCCGCACTGCTCGACGCCGACCGGACCGACGAGGCCCTGACCGCCGCCCGCCGGGCGCTCGGGATGCCGGCAGAAGACGTCCGCAGCGGGGTATTCGCCCACCGGGTGTACGCCGAGGCGCTAGCCGCCACCGGCGCCCCCGACGACGCCCGCCAGGCGGCGGCGAAAGCGGCCGAACTGGCGTACGCCACCGAGTTCACCAGCGAACGCGCCGCCGCCGACGCGCTGGTCGAGCGCCTGTCCACTCCCGACGCCTGAGCCTGCCCACCCCGGGGGCGCCGCGATCGGGCGTGGCGCTCGGCGATCCTTCGCACCGGCCAGTGAGCTTGTCGTGCCTTGATGGGGTGTGGTTAGGTAAGGCTCACCTAACTTAGCGGATCAGGAGTCTCGCATGCGTCGCCATCTCTACGCCCCCGTGATCACCCTCGCCGGCCTGTTGGCCCTTGCCGGCTGCGGTTCGGGGAGCTCCAAGCCCGCGTCCGGTGCCGACCGCAAAGAGCCCTCGGTGCCCAAGGGTGTCGCCGCCCAGTACGCCACGCTGGAGAAGGAGATCGCCGCCGAGGGTGGCGAGCAGAAGGTCGGCGAGTGGCGGATCGCGTACATCGTGGAGGGCGCCGAGCCGTGGCACGAGGTGGCCGGCGGTACGTCGAGCTACCGGGCGGTGAAGCCGGGCGAGACCTTCCACATCGAGATCATCCCGATCGAGGCGGCGACCGGGCGGATCGTGCCCGACGTACCGATCAAGCTCTCGGTGGTCGACGCCAGCGGCAAGGTGGTCGATTCCGACGCGCTTCACTTCATCTACGGCGAGTTCTTCCACTACGCCAACAACTTCTCGGTGCCGGACGGCACGTACACCCTGAAGGCCGAGATCGGCGTCCCCGATTTCCCCCGCCACGGCGAGCAGAACGAGACCCCCGCGCTCGCCGAGGCCACCACCGTCAACTTCGACAACGTCGAGTTGAAGTCCGAAGGCTGACTTCCGCCCGGCGCTGCCCCGCTGATGTGGTTCACCGGCACTCCATGGCACGCGGGCGCGCGGCCCGCGTACCGAAAAGCAGCTACTCGTACGCGGGCGCCAGAGCGAGCGCCAGCCGGTGCTGCCAGTGGTCGGCGTCGCCCTCGACATCGGGGTACTCGTCGCGGAAGTTCTGCCAGTCCACCGCCCAACGCAGCACCGACCCGGGGCCGAATCGCTCGGCGTCACCCGCCAACTCGGTACGCAGCACCTCACAGATCAGGTCGGGACGGGGCCGGGCGTACTCGGCGAGCAGGGCGGCGTCGTAGAGGTCCTTGCCCTGCGGGTACCCGTCGGTCTCCAGCCACAGCAGCTTCCACGCCAGCGCCAGCTCGGGCGGCGCGGTAAGCACCGGCGCCTCCAGCGGCGGCATTCGCAGCTCCACCGGGGGCACCGGCAGCGGCTCCTGGAACACGAAATCCAGCTGTACGGAGCCCGGGGGCAGCCCGTCGGTCGCGAACCGGAACACCAGCCGGCTCCCGGCCGCCCGCTCGTACGTCCAGATGTCCTCCGCGGCCACCGGCTCCGGATCCAGCCCCGCGCCGGGCGTTGCGCGGATCGCGTCCACCACTCCGTCGAGCAGCCGCGACGCCTCGTCTCCCTTGTGCGGCCAGGTATGTGGCATGACGACGAAGTCGAGGTCATGCGGCTCCCGCGCGGCCCAGCCCAGCCACGCCTGCAGCGGTACGCTGCCGCGCAGCACCAAGTGCCCGGCCCACGGCGAGCCGGCGAGGACCGCGAGGACGTGATGCATCGCCGCTGTCCGGGCCGCGCGCCAGGCCTGCCCCGCCACCGCGTCCGCGAAATGGGGCTCGCCCGCCCGGTAGGCGTGAGTGAACTGCTTCAGCGCCGGGTCGAACGCGGCCCGCTGCCGGACACCGTTCCGATCCGGCAGCGGCTGGTACGAGCCGGGGTAGCCGGGCCGCCAAGCCGGGGCCTTACGGGCCGTGTCCTCGTACGGGTCCAGGGCGCCCGTCGCCGGCTCGATCCAGCCGCGGTCCATGGTGAGCGCGTTGTCGGAGACCACGTACTCCTGCTCCACGCTCAGCGGCTCGTGCCCGGCCTGGCGCAGCGCGGCCAGCAGTGCGTCGAGCCGCCGCCGCGCGGTCTCCCGGCCGACCCGGTGGCAGCGCTGGGTGACGAACCGCTCCTGGCGGCCGTCGTCGCGTACCCGCCGGGCATTGTGGGACAACCGGGCCTGGTGCGGCGTCACCAGCTCGGTGAGTCCGACCAGCCGCGCCGTCCGGGCGTCCGGGAGCAGCAGCTTCACGTGGTGCTCGAAGTAGCGGTCGCGGGGCTCGCCGGCGGCCCCGGCATCGGTACCCGGCACCCCAGTGTTCCACGGCGCCGCCTCCAGTTTGGTACGGCTGACGTCCAGCCGCGCGCCGCGCAGCTCGTCCCGCCAGTGTCGCGCCGTCCGCAACGCGTCCTGCAGGGTGCCCCGGCACCGGACGTTGAGCATCGGCTGCACCGGCTGCTCACCCCGGTCGAGCACGATCTCGGTGTACGTCAGCCCGTGGCGGGTCGCGAAGTCGGCGAGCCGGTCCGCGGCCCGCTCCCACACGGTCAGGTGGATCTCGAAGTCCCCGTGGATCTCGTTCACCGGCACACAATCGCATGTCGGCCGGCGCCCGGCGTACCGGAAATAGCGCTACGGCGGGCCGGTGTATGAGCCGCGGGGTCGCCCGCAGACGTTGGCGCTGGGGCGGCCCGGTCGGTGCCGAGGTGCTCGGCGGCTACGGCAGGCTCAGCGGCCGAGGAGCATGTGCGGGTATCCCTTGTTGATCCGCTCGCCGAGGTCCACCCCAAGGTCCGCGACCCACTTCTGCAGTCTCTCGATCGCGTCCTCGGCGTCGGCCGCGTCGCCCTTGAACTCGAACTCCACGAAGCACCCTGCTGTGGCCACGGTGTCGAACGCCACGACCACCTGCCCGGGAACGGTCCACTCCTCCCGCTGCTTGTCCACGGTGACCATCTCGGTGAAGTTGAGCGCCGCGAGGGTGCGTCGCATCGCCTCGATGTCGGCGACGGCTGGTTCGTACTCGTCGCAGTGGGTCTTGATCTCCGCGTCTTCTGGGAGCCACCGCTTGTAGTTCACCGAGGCGCCATGATCGGATTCGCGTAGCCGTAGCCATTCGGAGATCACGGTTGGGGCGAGGAAGTCGCGGTGTGGCGCGTTGTAGTACGTGTCGACCTGTCGGCTGGTCCGCTCCGGTGTGCCGCCCAGTTCCTTGAGCCGGGCCTGGAGTGGGGCCGGGTCGTCCAGGGCGTACTTCTGCTCGACCTCGATGTACTTCACGTCGTTGCCTTTCCATGGAATCGGGGTCTTGGTGGAGGCGTCACAAGCTCCTCATCATGTGTCGTGACGACCTCGACTGAGATCACTCCGGGAACGGTGGCGCGTCCCACGAACCTCGCCGTCCGGCCGTGGGCTGGCCGGTGCCCCGGTCGACGGTAGTGGTGAGCATCGACCCGTCCGGTGCCAGTGACCGTTCCTGGTAGACCGACTCCTGGATGGTGATCCACATCGCGCGGGCGGTTGCCACGTTGACGGTCAACGTTTCGCGGTTCGCGGTGGTGAACGTCAGCGTCCTGGCGTTGCGGTCGACCACCGTGGTGAGGATCGGCGGCCCACCGATCGACGGCCGAATCGTGTAGGTGTGGTCCCGGCGGTTACCCATCCTCACCAACCTCCTCGTCGGGACGCGCCCTGGCCGACTCCGCGCCTGCGAGCCTCGTCCTTGGACGCTGCCTTGAGCACGTCAGCGCCCAGCTGAATTGTTTCCATTTGGTCAGCGAGTCGGGAAAGCACACTCGGTCTGCCGTCCGTGCTGAGGAAACAGAGCTTCCCCATTTCTGTCTCCCCGGGCAACAGCCGGGCGTGCCCTGACGCTACGTCAGCAAAGTGCTGCCGTCGCTGCCTGTCGCCTTTCGTACTCTGCACGGGTTCGGCCCCCTCTGCCCTGTGAGATTGGCTTTCAGGCTATGCAGGGGACCACCAGCGTCCTAGCCGATTGCGCGTTACCGCAAAAACTCATCCCTGATGCCAGCGACGAACGCGCGCATGTCGTGACCCGCAAGGCTCACGTTCTCGAACCGCCCGAACTTGCCAAGGTACACGTCGATATCGCGAGGCTCACGCGTGGTGATCTCAGCGTGTGGAATCTCAACGATGACCAACCGATGATCATAGAGCACGAATGACGACGTGGGTACCTCCCCCATGTCCGCTGACAGCGGGACTACGCCGATCCATACATTCGGTAGCCGTGACACAGCGATAAGGCGATCAATCTGCATTGCCATCTCAGGCAGCGAGAGCAGGCGCCAACGCAGCACGGATTCCGTGATGATGAAACGGAATGACTTCTCAGTCTGATAGAGCACCCGCTGGCGCTCAAGCCGTGCCCCGACCGTGCGCGACAGCATTTCCTCAGTGAGGTTCTTTCGAGCAAGGATTGCCCGTACGTACTCCGGGGTCTGAGTCAAGCCGGGCATGCAAGACGGCTGAAAGAGCCTCTGCGTCTCCGTCTCGGCTTCGACGGCCCCAATGGCGTCTTGGTTGCTGTGCGAACCCCATACGACGGTAGAGGCGCCATGCAACGGCCTCTGTAGCCGCCTTACGGGCCACCTCTGACAGTTCGGCCCGAATCTCCTCCGACACGCCAATAGCCGTGAGTATGCGCTCAACATCCATCGCGGCCGGAGTCGCCTTACCGGTCTCAATCCGGCTTAGTTTCGATGCGGACACGACAGCGCTCCGGGCAACCGCTTTGGCCTCCATCCCGCTGGCCTCTCGCAGTTCCCGGAGGACTTTCCCGATGTCTTTGGTCACTCGCTGCCGTGCTCCGCCCACCACTCAGCGAACGGCACGGCCTCAGCAAGCGCGGTATCCCTGATGCTCAGCCACTTGTCAGCGTCGGATTCCGGCTCTCGCTGCGCCCCGAGAAATTCACCCTTGTCGTTGTAGTCCATGGTCTCCAGTGCTTCCGGGTCGTCCACCTTGAAGCCCTGCACGATGACGTCTGCCGTGCCTGTGTCCCATACCGTCGGGCACGGACCACCCTCGCAGTTACTCGCAACCTTCGTCAGCTTCACGGAACCCCCTCAGTCGGTGTCGTGCTCGATGCTGTCGCCCTGTCAGGCGAGGCGCAAGGGAGGTCCCGTTGCAATAACGCGCAATCGGTCAATATCTGACACACCATCAGACGTGAGACAACGAAAGCCCCCTGTACTGAGCGGCCGCGACCTGGTCGGCATTGATCCGCGCGAACAGATGGCGTTGGCGTCAGCGGATGGTGGCGCCCAGGGCGGGGAGCCGCGATGACGGTACGGCGTGTTGCCGCGCGTGGTGCAGCGCGGCGGCACGCTCCGGGTCCAGCCGAGGTCTCGGGGTCCACAGCGGGCGCCGCAGCGGGCGGCGTTGCCCCCGCATCGCCGCCTTCGCCCAGGCGGTCACCGGCTGCTCGACCAGGCGGTACGACAGCGCGGCAGCGGCGTACCCGAGGATCAGGCAGAGCGCGGTGCCGACCGTGCCGGGGCGAGCGCCGGTGAGGATCTCCCACGCCTGGAACGGCAGCAGGTTCCACAGGTACAGCCCGTAGGAGAGCGCGCCGAGGCGTACCAGGCCGCGCTGGGACAGGATGCGGGCCAGCCAGCCGGTGGGGGCCGCCGTCACCGCCAGCACCACCGCGGCGGTCGCCAGCGACGTGCCGAGCAGGCCGACGGTGAACATCTCCGGCAGGTCGGCGGCGTACCGGGCGTACGCGTAGCCGAGCCACGCCAGCGCGGTCCAGCCGGCGAGCCGTACCCAGGGAAGCCGGTACCGCCACCGGGCGAGGGCGGCGAGGCAGCCTACGGCGAGCGCGTCGATCCGGGTCACCGTGGAGTAGTAGAGCCAGCCGCTCCAGCCGTCCCGGTCGGCGAGCGTGGCCCGCAGCACCACCGCCACCGCGATCACCGTCAGGCAGGCACCCACCGGCAGCAGCCAGGAGCGGCCCCGCTCCAGCACCCGCTTCAGCAGCGGCGGCCACCCCAGGTAGAACTGCTCCTCGATGGCGAGCGACCAGCCGAACGTGGTGCCCGCCAGGTGCATCACGGCGTGGGCGCGCATCAGGTTGGTGACGTACAGCAGCATCGGCACCAGCGCCAGCAGCACCGTGGCCACCGAGACCTCGAAGCTCCACACCAGCGCGTGCACCGGCAGCAGCACCAGCAGCGCCGGCACCAGCCGCGCCGCCCGCCGCAGGTAGAAGTCCCGCAGGCCGATCGCCTGGTCGCGCTGGTACTCCTCCAGCAGCAGTGTGGTGATCAGGAATCCGGAGAGTACGAAGAACACGGTGACCCCGAGATGCCCGCCCGGCACCAGGGAGGGCAGCGCGCCGTGGCTCTGCGCGTGGGTCAGCAGCACCCCGGCGATGGCGAGCCCGCGTACCCCGTCCAGCGCCGGCCGGTGGCCCAGCCGGGGCGGTACGGTGCGCGCGGGAAGCCGCCGAGGGGTCCAGGGCATCGCGGCAGGATAGGCATATCACCCAACCCACACCAAATCAGCCCGGCGTACGCCGTGGCGAGCGTCTCCCCGCCTGTGCTCGCGTCCGTCAGCGGGCGCGGCGGGCCAGGCGCTCCGGGTCGAGGGGGGCAGAGTCAGCGGGCGCGGCGGGCCAGGCGTTCCGGGTCGAGGATGATCACGCTCTTGCCGTCCAGCCGGAGCCAGCCTCGGGAGGCGAAGTCGGCGAGCGCCTTGTTGACCGTCTCCCGGGAGGCGCCGACCAGCTGCGCCAGCTCCTCCTGGGTGAGGTCGTGGGTGACCCGCAGCACCCCGCCGTCCCGGGTGCCGAACCGGCTCGCCATCTGCAGCAGGCTCTTCGCCACCCGGCCCGGTACGTCGGTGAAGATCAGGTCCGCGAGCGCGTCGTTGGTACGCCGCAGCCGGCGCGCCAGGACCCGCAGCAGCTGCTCGGCGATCTCCGGCCGGTCGGTGATCCAAGGCCGCAGCGCGGCCTTCTTCAGCCGCGCCACCCGCGAGTCGGTGACCGCGGTCGAGGTCGCGGTACGCGGCCCCGGGTCGAACAGCGACAGCTCGCCGACCATGTCGCTGGGGCCCATCACGGCGATCAGATTCTGCCGCCCGTCGGCCGCCCGGCGGCCCACCTTGAGCTTGCCGGACATGACGATGTACAGACTGTCTCCGGGCTCACCCTCGGTGAACAGCGTGTCGCCCTTGCGCACCTCGACGTACTCGAGCTGCTTCGCCAGGTTCTCGGCAGCCTCGGGGTCGACCCCCTGGAACAGGCCACAGCGAGCCAGGACCTCATCCATCGCGTACCACCTTCCACGCCGGCTCCACGGCGTGATCGAGTCTATGCTGTTCGGGAGGAAATACATGCACCGCGTCGGATAACGCGCTGGCAACCCGCTCCGAGACCGGGTTACGCACAGTGGCGGCGCACGCCTACAGTCGGCCACATGTACGTGCCGAGCGAGCTACGGCTGATCGGAAGACTCGCCGAGGATCCGGTCGCCGCCGTATCCGCCGCCCACGACCTGGGCGGCGAGCCGGCGCTGCTGGTGAGCGGGCTGACGCCGCTCTACCCGGGGGATCTGGAGGCGTACTCGCGGTGGGCGGAGCGGCTGGTGCGCTGCGCTCGGCATCCCCACATCGCCGACGTGGTCACGCACGGTGTCGGCGACGGGCAGCCGTACGTCGCGGTGCGTACCGGGAAGCGCCGCACCCTGGCCGAGCAGCTTTCGGGCTTCGGGCCGCTGCCGTACCAGGCGGTACGCGGGATCGGGATCGCCCTCGCCGACGCGCTGGCCACCGCGCACGACGCCGGGCTGCGCCATCTCGCGGTGAAGCCGTCGGCGATCTTCGTCGGCGATGCGGACGGGCCGGTGCTGGTCGGCTTCGACGCCGACGCGCCGGGGCTGGCCCGCCCGATGGCGGCCGGTCCGCTCTCGGCGCCGGAGTTCCACGTACCGCGCGGTGAGATCGGAGGCTCCGGGCTGGTGGTCGGCCCACCCGCCGACGTGTACGCGCTCGCCGGCTGCCTCTATCTCGCGCTCGGTGGCGTACTGCCCTGGGGGGATCGGGACGATCCGCCGGCCCGGGGGATGCCACTGCCGGAGCTGCCCGGTGTCCCGCCGGCGCTGACCGGGGTGCTCGGCCGGGCGATGGCCGTACACCCGGTGCATCGGTTGACCGCGGCACAGCTGCGGGACGCGCTGAGCGGACCCCAGCCCGGCAGCGAGCCGGCGCCGGCACCCCCGGCGGCGGGGCCGGCCGACGTCCTGGTCAACAGCGCGCTGCCGGCGGTGGGGATGCCGCTGCCGCTGCAGTCGGTCCCCGGCGCCGGTGCCGCGCCGGACCAGGACGCCGCCCGGCGGTCCGCGGAGAGCCAGGAGCCCGGGGACGCGGGTGCGGCCGGGCTCCGACCTCTGGCCGGGATGTGGCGGATCACCGCGGACACCGGCGAGCAGGAGCTGCTTACCGTCGACGAACACGGCGCGGTGATCTGGACCGGGAGCGACGAGTCGGGTCCGTTCACCGCCACCGGTGAGGCGCTGCCGCTGGGCGGCTCGGTGTACCGGTTGCTGCTCAACGAACCGGCGGGATCGGCCGGGTTCTACGTGGACGTGGCGCTGGAGGGCGGTGGGCTCTCGTTCGTGATGTCGGAGGGTCCCGAGGACGGGGCGGTCGACGTTGCCGCCACCGGGGATGTCGGTGGGGCGACGTAGGCTGCACGGGTGAGTAATCCACCCGCCGAGACGCCACTGGCACTGACCCGGCGAGCCCGGCGGATGCACCGGGTGCTTGCCGAAACCCACCCGGACGCGCACTGCGAGCTCGACTTCACCAACCCGCTGGAGCTGGCGGTGGCGACGATCCTGTCGGCACAGACCACCGACGTACGGGTCAACGAGGTCACCCCGAAGCTGTTCGCGCGGTACCGTACCGCCGCCGACTACGCTGGCGCCGACCGCGCGGAGCTGGAGGAGCTGCTGAAGCCCACCGGCTTCTTCCGCAACAAGACCAGCTCGGTGATGAAGCTGGGTCAGACGCTGCTCGACAAGTACGGCGGCGAGCTGCCCCGCAAGCTCGACCGGCTCGTCGAGCTGCCCGGGATCGGGCGTAAGACCGCCAACGTCATCCTCGGTAACGCGTTCGAGGTGCCCGGCATCACCGTCGACACTCACTTTTCCCGGCTGGTACGCCGCTTCGGCTGGACCACCCTGACCGACCCGGTGAAGATCGAGTTCGCCGTCGCGGAGCTGTTCGCCAAGCGTGACTGGACCATGCTGAGCCACCGCGTGATCTTCCACGGCCGGCGGGTCTGCCACTCCCGTAAACCCGCGTGCGGCGCCTGCACCCTGGCGAAGCTGTGCCCGTCGTACGGCACCGGCCCGACCGAGCCGGCCGCGTCGGTACGGCTGCTGAAGGGTCCCCGGGTGGCGGAGCTGGCAGCCGCGGTGGGCCTGGAGCAGCTCGCCCCGCCTCCCGAGGCCGCGGTGGCGCCGGAGGCCGCTGCGGCGGCGGATGGTGCGGCGCCGGAGGCCGCTGTGGTGGCGAGTGGTGCGGCGCCCGGGGCCGCTGTGGCAGCGAGTGGTGCGGCGCCGGGGGCCGCGGTGCGGCCCGGTGCCGGCTCGGAGCCGGTGGGTTAGTCATGCTC
>JBOGDE010000194.1:0-10863 GCA_050701695.1 Micromonosporaceae bacterium | reverse complement strand
ACGTCACGGCGGCCATAGCGAAGCGGGAAACGCCCGGACCCATCCCGAACCCGGAAGCTAAGCCCTTCAGCGCCGATGGTACTGCACCCGCCGGGGTGTGGGAGAGTAGGACGCCGCCGGGCAAAACGTACAGAAAGGGGCCTGCAGCCCGCGACGAGTCGCGAGGCGCAGGCCCCTTTCTCACGTGCGGCTGACAATCGGGTACCTGGCTGGAGAGCCTGCCCTGGTGTGCGGCCTGCCGAGTGGACCGGAAGGATGGAGTCGTGACCTCTTCACCAGATGATGAACCTGGCCGCCGTACCAGTGGCGGGACAGGTGCTTCCGGCCGGGACAGGCAGCGCGGCGATGGCGGGTCGGCGCGTGGTCGCGGCGCCGGGGGCGGTACATCGCGTAGCTCCGGCACGCAGAGGAGTCGGTCGAGCGGGCGTTACGGCGACGGGCAGCCCGGTGCGGCGCGCCGTTCGGACAGCGACCGTGGCGCGGCGCCCCGCGCCGGTGAAGGTCGGCGCGGGGAGTTCCGCGCGGGCCAGGGCGGTACGGGAGCGCGAGCCGGGTCCGGTGGCGGTGAGCGCGGGTCCGGTGGTCGGGGCGAGTTCCGCGGTCGGGGTGCTCCTGCGGGGCGCGGTCGGCCCCAGGACGGTGAGCGCCGTGCCGCCGGGGATGGCCGGCCTAGGGACGGTGAGCCTCGTACGGGCGGCGCTGGGCGCCCTCGTACGGGCGGCGCTGGGAGGCCCCGTGATGGTGCTGGGCGGCCTCGTGACGGTGAGCGTCGTACCGGTGGTGCGGGCGGGCCTCGCGACGGGCAGCGTCGTTACGGAACGCGTGAGGACTTTGGCGCGGGGGAGCGTGGTTCCGGGGGGCGTGGCCAGTCGCACGGCGGTCAGGGTGGTTCCCGCGGGCGTACCGCATCCCGTGAGGGTCAGCGTGAGACCGGTGGGCGTGGCGGCTTCCGTGAGGGTCAGCGTGAGACCGGTGGGCGTGGCGGCTTCCGTGAGGGTGAGCGGGGTTCCGGTCGACGTGGGGAGTTCCGGGGTGGTCAGGGCGTGGCCGGGGATCGGCGTACGGAGCGGGGACGCACCGGCGATCGTCGCGGTGGACGTCCGGCCGCGGGCGCGGGGCGTTCCGGCGACGCACCGTATCGCTCCGGGGAACGGAGGCAGGGCAGCGGCTACGCGGGCCGGGACAGCTCGCGACAGCGAACCCCACGTGCGGGGAACGAGACAGAGCCGGTGCGCCCGGCGCCCGGGCCGACCGACCCGCCTCTTCCGGCGGAGATCGATCCGCGGGACCTGCATCCGGAGGTTCGCGCCGAACTGCGTACGTTGTCCAAGTCGATAGCGGAGTCGGTTGCGGTACGCCTGGTCGCGACGGGCGCACTCCTCGAGGACGATCCGCAGGGCGCGCTGGCGCAGGCGTTGGTGGCGCGCCGTCCCGCGTCCCGGATCGGGGTGGTACGCGAGGCGGTCGGGATCGCGGCGTACCGGGCCGGTGAGTGGAAGCTGGCCATCTCCGAGCTGCGCGCGTACCAGCGGATCTCGGGCCGGTCGAGCCACCTGGCGGTGATCGCGGACTGTGAGCGGGCGCTGGGCCGCCCGGAACGCGCGATCGACCTCTACCGGGAAGCCGATACCCGGCAGTTCGACCAGGCCGAGCTGACCGAGCTGCTGATCGTCGCGGCCGGGGCGCGCCGGGACCTGGGTCAGGAGGCGGCGGCGTTGGCGATGCTGCAGGTTCCCGCGCTCCGAAGCGGTCGAGCGGAGAGCTGGGTCGCCCGGCTGCGGTACGCCTACGCCGACCAGCTACTGCTTCTGGGACGTGAGGACGAGGCTCGGGAATGGTTCCAGCGGGCCGTCGATGCGGACCCGGATGGCGAGTCGGGCGCGGCGGAGCGGCTGCTCGAACTCGAAGGAGTCGTACTCGAGGAGGCCGAGCCGGAAGCGGAGGAGCCGGCGGAGATCGCCGAAGACGCATCGGCCGAGCCGCCCGCGGCCGAGCAGGTACCCGTTGAGTCGGTGGCCGAGCCATCCCCGGCCGAGCCATCCCCGGCCGAGCCATCCCCGGCCGAGCCATCCCCGGCCGAGCCATCCCCGGCCGAGCCATCCCCGGCCGAGCCATCCCCGGCCGAGCCGCCCGCGGTCGAGGAGGCCTTGGCCGAGCCGCCGGGCGACGTGGATGACGAAGCTGACAGGCGGCGTGCACCAGGGTCCGAGGTGGGCCCGGAGGGGCCGTGAGCGCCGGCGGGGCCGGTCCGGGGTTGCTGGACCGGTACGACCTGCTGCTGTTCGACCTCGACGGAGTGCTCTACGTGGGTGATCGGGCGGTGCCGGGAGCGCCGGAGGTACTGCCGGACCTGCGACAGCGGGGGGTGCCCGTCCGCTACGTCACGAACAACGCCTCGCGCGGCGCGGCGGCGGTCGCGGGGCTGCTCAGCGACCTGGGGATCCCGGCCTCGCCGGAGCAGGTGGTGACCTCGGCCCAGGCCGCGGCGCGACTGCTGGCCGAGCGGCTGCCCACCGGGGAGCCCGTGCTGGTGGTGGGAGCCGATGCGCTGGCGCACGAGATCGACAGCGTCGGTCTGCGGGCGCTTCCCGCCGGCGAGCAGGTGCTGCCGGGGTACGGATCGGGAGCAGCCGCACCGACAGGATCAGAGAGTCCCCGAGCGGTGGTCCAGGGGTACGGACCCGATGTCGGCTGGCGGGAGCTCGCACAGGCGACGGTGGCGATCCAGCGGGGAGCGCTGTGGATCGCGACCAACGCCGACCGGACGCTGCCCTCCCCGTACGGGGCTCTGCCCGGCAACGGCGCCCTGGTGGCGGCGGTCTCGGTGGCCACCGGTCGGGACCCGGACGTGGTGGTGGGCAAGCCCGCACCGGAGCTCTTCCAGACCGCGGTACGGGGTGCCGGAGCCCGGCGGCCACTGGTGATCGGGGATCGCCTCGATACGGACATCGAGGGGGCGGTGCGGGCCGGATACCCGAGCGTGCTCGTACTCACCGGAGTGGCGAAGCCGGCAGACGCGTGGCGGGCGCCGGAAGGTCAGCGTCCCACCTACCTGGCCGCGGATCTGGCGGGCCTGGCAGAGCCGTATCCGGTGCGGATCGCGGGCAACGCGGCGGCCGAGTGCGGGGGATGGACGGCCCGACACGAGGGCGAATCGTGGTCGCTCGATGGCAGCGGCACGCCCCTGGACGCGCTACGGGCGCTGTGCGCCGCCCGGTGGTCGGGGCCGGCCGGGACGACGGAGCAGATCGTCGGCCGGACGCCGGCCGCCAGCAGCGCGCTGACTGAACTCGGGCTGCCGCTGGCCGGCTGAGGCCGCACTCACATCAGCGTGCGCAGCTTGATCAGGTCGAACATGTTCGCGTCCACTTTGATCTGTCCCGACGCCCAAGCTGCCGCGAGGTTGAGCTTGCCGTCGATCATGGCGATCAGGTCGTCGCTGCTGCCCTTGATCTTGATCTTGGCGCGGGGATCGGAGCCGTCGGCGATCTCGGTCAACCTGCCGTTGCGGAGCCGGCCGTGGAATCCGGAGCCGAGGTCGGTCACGTCGAGGGAGAGGGTGCGGTCGAGGTCCATCGCACCACCGGTGTTGCTGGCCAGGCGGGCGGCGAGGCGGTCGATCGCTGCGCGGCACTCCTCGAGCGTCGCCATCTTTCCTCTCCCTACAGTGGACGAGATACGGGTCAGACCGTACCGGACCGAAACAGGCTAACTGCCCGGTAGCGTGGCAGGTGGCAATACCGAAACGAGTCCGCGACGCGCCGGCGGCGCCCGGCGGGCTCTCGCGGAGGAGGGCATGCGCGATGCAGGACGCATGGCGGTCATACATGGAGTTGGCGCTCGGGCTCAGCGAGGCCTCCCGCAAGAAGGCGATGAAGGTCGCCAAGAAGCTGGGTAAGCGCAGCGGGGCCACGGTGGAGCAGCTGCAGGCCATCGCCGAGGATCTGACCGAGACCAGCGCCGCGAACCGGGAAGCCCTGGTGAAGCTGATCCGGTACGAGCTGGACCGTACGCTCGGGGCGGTGGGCCTCGCGACGGTGGACGAGGTGTCGGAGCTGACCGATCGGATCCGGGACCTGGAAGGCAAGCTGCGCGACGCGGATGTCCGGGCGGCCGCCGCGGAGGAGTCCGCGGCGCAGGCCAGTCGGGCCGCGGAAGCGGCGGCGAAAGCCGGCACCGCGGCGGCCGAGGCGGCACCGCAGCCGGCGGCCGCGCCGACCCGCAAGGCGCCGACCCGCAAGGCGCCGACCCGCAAGGCGCCTGAGCGCAAGGCACCCGCGCGGAAGATCACAGCCGGTAAGACCACCGCGCGGAAGGCGCCGGCGAAGGCCGCGAAGGGTACGACGGCGGGTAAGGCTCCGGCTAAGACGACCGCGACTACCGGGGCGGCGGCGAAGGCGACACGCAAGGCAGCGGCGAAGTCCACCACCGCGGCGAAGGCCGCCAACGCCCGAGCGGCGAAGGCGGTCAAGAAGTCGCTTCCCCCGAAGGCGGAGTCGTGACCGCACCGCAGGAGCGGGCCTCGGCCGAGCAGCAGCCTCAGCCGGCCGAAGAGCCGCAGCAGCCGGAGGAGCCGCAACTGGCACAGGAGCGGCAGGAGCCGGCCGAGGAGCGGCAGGAGCCGGCCGGTCAGGACGGGAGCGACGCGGAGCGCGGTCTGGGGGACAGCCGGGTGGATGCCGCGGTGGCGCGGCTGGACGCCGTCGCGGGTCGCCCGGGCACGGAGCAGGTGGCTGAGTACGAGGCGGTGCACCGTACGTTGCAGGACACCCTGGCCACCATCGACGAGGCCTGACGTGGACGGTGATGGCGCGTCGTAGCCGGCTCGACCGGGAGTTGGTACGCCGGGGTCTGGCGCGTTCCCGGGAACAGGCCGCCACGCTGATCGAGGCGGGCCGGGTCACGGTACGGGGCTCCGTGGCGACCAAGCCGGCGAGCATGGTCGACGCCGCCGAGGCGGTGCACGTCTCGCGTGATGAGACCACGGTGGAGTACGTCTCCCGGGGCGGCCACAAGCTCGCTGGCGCCCTGGCGGCGTTCGTACCGGACGGGCTGGGGGTCACCGGGCGGCGTTGCCTGGACGCCGGGGCTTCCACCGGCGGCTTCACCGACGTGCTGCTGCGCGCCGGGGCGGCCGAGGTGGTCGCGGTCGACGTCGGATACGGGCAGCTGGCCTGGTCGATCCGCACCGACCCCCGGGTGCGGGTGCACGACCGTACCAATGTGCGAGATCTCACCCCGGAGCAGATCGGCGGGCCGGCCGAGCTGACCGTGGCCGACCTCTCGTTCATCTCGCTGCGGCTGGTGCTGGGCGCGCTCGCCGGCTGCACCCGCGACGACGGGGACCTGGTGGTGATGGTGAAGCCGCAGTTCGAGGTCGGCAGGGGCAAGGTCGGCAGTGGCGGGGTGGTACGCGAGCCGGAGCTACGGGCCGAGGCGGTACGCGGGGTCGCGGAGACGGCTGCGACCATGGGACTCGGGGTCGCCGGAATGACGGTCAGCCCGTTGCCGGGTCCGTCCGGGAATGTGGAGTTCTTCCTGTGGCTGCGCCGCGGTGCCCCGCCGGTGGATCCGGAGCAGGTGGACCGGGCGGTACGCGAGGAGGTCGGTTGAAGCGGGGTGAGGTGCGGTGACACGCGAGGCGCTGCTGGTGACGCACACCGGCCGGCCGGACAGCACGGCGCACGCGCGTACCGTCGCCGACGACCTGATCGCCGCCGGCTTCACGGTGCGGGTGCTGGCCGACGAGGCGGGCGAGCTGGGGGTGGCGCAGACGGTCGCCGTGGACGCCGAGAAGGCCGCCGACGGGGTGGAGATCGTGTTCGCGCTGGGCGGGGACGGCACGCTGCTGCGCGCCGCCGAGCTGGCCCGCCCGGTGGGGGCGCCGCTGCTCGGCATCAACCTGGGCCGGGTCGGATTCCTCGCCGAGGCCGAGATCGATGACCTGGACCAGGCGGTACGCAAGGTGGTGGCCCGCGAGTACAGCGTCGACGAGCGCCTGACCATCGACGTCACGGTGGAGCAGGACGGGCGTACCGTCGCGGAGTCCTGGGCGCTCAACGACGCCGCGGTGGAGAAGGGCGACCGGGAACGGATGCTGGAGGTGCTGGTCGAGGTCGACGGCCGGCCGCTGTCCCGGTACGGCTGCGACGGCGTGGTGTGTGCCACCCCGACCGGCTCGACGGCGTACGCGTTCTCGGCTGGCGGTCCGGTGGTGTGGCCGGCGGTGGAAGCGCTGTTGCTGGTGCCGGTCAGCGCGCACGCGTTGTTCAGCCGGCCGCTGGTGACCGCGCCGGACTCGACGCTGTCGATCACCATCGAGCCGTACACCCACTTCGCGGTGCTCTCCTGCGACGGCCGCCGGGTGCACGAGCTCGCCCCCGGCACCCGGGTGGAGGTGCGCCGGGGTGCACTTCCGGTACGGGTGGTACGGCTGGGACGGCAGCCGTTCACCGATCGGCTGGTGGCGAAATTCGGGCTGCCTGTGGAGGGTTGGCGCGGGAACGCG
Organism: Micromonosporaceae bacterium; assembly: GCA_050701695.1. Classification (GTDB taxonomy): domain Bacteria; phylum Actinomycetota; class Actinomycetes; order Mycobacteriales; family Micromonosporaceae; genus WHSM01. The sequence goes on along the minus strand of JBOGDE010000194.1, from coordinate 4,355 downwards.
CGCTGAACGGCGTACCTGGGGAGGTTGTGATGTGGACAACCGGGCGCGGGACGATGCCACCCGGGCGGCGTACCAGTAGGGTCTGGTAGCTGTGCTGACCGAACTCCGGATAAGCGGACTTGGGGTCATCGACGACGCGGTGCTGGAGCTCTCCGAAGGGCTGACCGTGGTCACCGGCGAGACCGGCGCCGGCAAGACCATGGTGGTGGCGGGGCTCGGCCTGCTCTTCGGTGGCCGTGCCGACGTCGGCCGGATCCGGCCCGGCGCCGGGCGCGCGGTGGTGGAGGGTCGGCTGCGGTCGGGCCGGGGAGCGGCTGCGAGGGTGTTCGCGCGGGCGGCGGAGGCGGGTGCCGAGCCCGACGAGGACGGCGCGCTGATGCTGTTGCGGTCGACCAGCGAGGAGGGACGCTCCCGGGCCTACCTCGGTGGCCGCGGCGTCCCGGTCAGCGTGCTCGGAGAGATCGGCGAGTACGCCGTCGCGGTGCACGGCCAGTCCGACCAGCTGCGGCTGCTGCAGCCCGCCGAGCAGCGCGCCGCGCTCGACCGGTACGCCGGCACCGATCACGAGAAGCTGCTGACCCGGTACCGCCAGGCGTACCAGGAGTGGCAGCGCAGCCAGGCGGCCCTGGCCGACCTCACCGAGAACGTACGGGAGCGCCGGCAGCAGGCCGACCTGCTGCGGCTCGGGCTTACCGAGATCGACACCGCCGCGCCGGAGCCGGGCGAAGAGCAGGCGCTGGCCGACGAGGCGCGCCGGCTGGAGCACGCCGAGTCGCTGCGGCAGGCGGTGGTGACCGCGCACCGGGCGCTCGCCGGCGACCCGGACGACCCGACCACCGGTGTGGACGCCGGCACCCTGCTCGGGGAGGCCCGCCGCACCCTGGAGGGTCAGTCCGACGTCGACGCCCGGTTGGGCGAGTACGCCGGCCGGCTCGCCGAGGCGGGCACCCTGCTCGGCGAGGTGGCGATCGAGCTCACCAGCTACCTGGACGTACTGGAGGCCGACCCCGCCCGGCTGGCGACCGTGCAGGAGCGGCGGGCGGTGCTCAAGGGTCTGACCCGCAAGTACGCCGAGGACATCGACGGCGTGCTGGCCTGGGCGGAGCAGGCACGGGCGCGGTTGGCGGAGCTGGACACCTCCGACGAGACGATCGCCGCGCTCACCGCCGAACGCGACCGGCTGGCTGCCGAGTGCGCCGAGGCGGCGCGGCAGCTGACCGAATCGCGTACCCGGGCGGCGGGGGAGTTCGGCGCCGCGGTGACCACGGAGCTGGGCGGGCTGGCGATGCCGCACGCCACGGTGGCCGCGGTGGTGGCGCCGCTGCCGGCCGGCAAGGCGTCGGCGACCCTGGAGCTGGCGGGGGAGTCGATCGCGGTCACCCCGGACGGTGCCGACGAGGTCGAGCTGCGGTTGACCGCCAACCCCGGAGCCCCGGCACTGCCGCTGCAGAAGGGCGCCTCCGGTGGCGAGCTGTCACGGGTGATGCTCGCGGTGGAGGTGGTGTTCGCCGGCTCCGGTGGCCCGCCGACGCTGGTCTTCGACGAGGTGGACGCCGGGGTGGGCGGCCGCGCCGCGGTCGAGGTGGGGCGCCGGCTGGCCCGGCTGGCCCGCCAGCACCAGGTGATCGTGGTGACCCACCTGCCCCAGGTGGCGGCCTTCGCCGACCGGCACCTGCTGGTGGCGAAGGACTCCAGCGGTGCGGTGACGATCAGCGGGATCCGGGTGGTGGAGGACGCAGACCGCAGCCGGGAGCTGGCGCGGATGCTCGCCGGGATGCCCGACAGCGACCTGGGCGTCGCGCACGCCGAAGAGCTGCTGGCGGTGGCGGCGAAGGAGAAGGCGGGCACCGGGTAGCCGTCGCCGCGCGGGTTGCGGCGCGTTAACCAGACGGGCTGCGGGACGTGACCGGGCCCATTTCCAGGCATGTCGTGGCAGAGTGCGGGTACGGGAAGGTGTCAGTATTGGTCTCGATGCGTTTACCCACTCTTCGCCGACAACGGGTCGCCGAGCCCGGAGTCCTCTCCGGCGTGGCGCGGCTGGATCGGCGTACCAAGCGGCTCACCGGGCGATTGCGACCCGGTGACATAGCGGTGATCAACCACGTCGACATCGACCGGGTCGCCGCCGACGCGCTGGTGGCCTGCGAGGTCGCCGCGGTGGTCAACGCGAAACCGTCGATCTCCGGCCGCTACCCCAACCTCGGTCCCGAGGTGCTGGTACGCGCCGGGATCGTCCTGATCGACGACGTCGGCGAAGAGGTCTTCCAGCGACTCCGCGAGGGTGTCGAGGTACGCGTCGACGGCAGTGCCGTACAGCTCGGTGACGAGGTGGTCGCCAGCGGCGTACGGCACGACGAGGAGTCGGTCGCCAAGGCGATGGCCAACGCCCGGGACGGGCTCTCGGTGCAGCTCGAGGCGTTCGCCGCCAACACCATGGAGTACCTGAAGAAGGAACGCGAGCTGCTGCTCGACGGTGTCGGCGTGCCGGAGATCGCCACCCGGATGACCGGGCGGCACGTGCTGATCGTGGTCCGCGGGTACGACTACAAGGCCGACCTGGACGTGCTGCGGCCCTACATCCGGGAGTTCAAGCCGGTGCTGGTCGGCGTGGACGGCGGCGCCGACGCGCTGGTGGAGGCCGGGTACACACCAGACATGATCATCGGCGACATGGATTCGGTCTCCGACGACGTGCTGCGCTGCGGCGCCGAGATCGTGGTGCACGCGTACGCCGACGGCCGCGCCCCCGGGCTCTCCCGGGTGCAGGCGCTGGGGCTGCAGGCGGTGACCTTCCCGGCCGCCGCGACCAGCGAGGACATCGCGATGCTGCTCGCCGACGAGAAGGGCGGGAGCCTGATCGTGGCGGTCGGCACCCACGCCACCCTGGTGGAGTTCCTGGACAAGGGTCGCGGCGGCATGGCCTCGACGTTCCTCACCCGGTTGCGGGTGGGGAGCAAGCTGGTGGACGCCAAAGGGGTGAGCCGGCTCTACCGGCAGAACCTGTCGACCTCGTCGCTGGTGCTGCTGGTGCTGGCCGCGCTCGCCGCGATGGCCGCCGCGGTGGCGGTCTCCACCGTGGGACGGTTCTATCTCGAAGTGCTCGCCGAGTGGTGGGACAACCTCATCTTCCAGGTACAGAGGCTGTTTTAGTGATCAACTTCCGATACCACGTGGTATCCCTGACCGCCGTGTTCCTCGCTCTGGCCGTCGGCATGGTGCTCGGCACCGCCGCCCTCAACGGCCCGGTCACCGAGGACCTCTACAGCGAGGCACAGTCGCTGCGGAAGTCCAACGGTCAGCTGCGGGACCAGATCGCCGGCATGGAGGACGAGCTGGCCAGCCGCGACGCGTACGTCAAGGAGGCCGCGCCGCTACTGCTGGACAACAAGTTGGCCGGCCAGAAGGTCGTGGTGGTCGCGATGCCGGGCGCCGATCCTGACTCGGTCGCCGCGGTCGTCGAGTACCTCAAGCTCGCCAACGCCGGCGTCACCGGCACCGTACGGTTCACCGACCGGTTCGTCGCCCCCGGCAGTCGCGAGGACGCCCGCGACCTGGCCACCCGGCTGCTGCCCCCGACCGTGACCGAGGTGCCGGCCGACGCCGACGGGGTCACCGCGTCGGCGGCGCTGCTGGCCGCCGTACTGCTGCAGCACCAGCCCGCGGTCGCGGCCACCGACCGTACCGCCGTACTGACCGGCTACCAGAGCGAGAAGCTGATCGAGCTGGACGGCAAGGTCACCGAGCCCGCGACCGGGGTGATCATGGTCAGCAACCTGCCGGTCACCGAGTCCGACGCCGCCGAGCGCAACGCCGCGGTGGTTACCACCATCGGCCAGTTCGGCAAGCCGGGCACCGCGGTGGTCGCCGCTCCCGGTACCGGCGGTGAGGGCAACGCCGTGGCGGCGGTACGGGAAGACCCGACGCTGACCAAGTCGGTGTCCACCGTGGACAACGTGAACACCTCGGTGGGCCAACTGTCGGCGGTGCTGGCGCTGGTGCAGCGGGTGGTGGACCGCAGGGTCGGCCACTACGGCATCAGTGACGCCGCCGACGGCCGGATCCCGAAGCCGGCCGCATGAGCGAGCGTCAGCGAGCGAATCATCGGGCACAGCGCGCAGGTGCCTCATGGGCGTCCGCAGCGAAGCGAGGACGGCCGTGAGCTTGCTGGGCAACAGTGTCAAGACGGCGCTGCTGGCGGCTGCCGGCGGGGCGCTGGCGCGTACCGCGCTGGCGGCGCTGCGTACCTCCCCGGCGGGGGCCGAGCTGGAGCGGGTCAACCACCGGGGCGCGACGGTGAGCCTGGCCGCGGGGCCGGCGCTCGCGGTCGCCGCGTCGTCCACGGCCGCGGCCGGGGC
>JBOGDE010000193.1:0-10959 GCA_050701695.1 Micromonosporaceae bacterium | reverse complement strand
CTGGTGGCCCGGTAGAGCCGCAGCACCGCCCGCCGGGTGCCGGGAGCCCGCCCGGCGTGGTAGAGCCGGTCGACGGCCGCCTCCGGCAGCCCCGGCTCGGTACGCCGCATCACCGCCCGGAACCCGGACCGGGTGCTGGTCGCCATGAACAGCTCGCCGAGCACCGGCGTCTGCCAGATCCGGGCCAGCGCGTGCCACCGGTAGCCGGTCAGTACGCCGGTGTTGACCAGTACGACGCTCCCCACCGACTCGGGGTGCTCGGCCGCCCACTGCAGCCCCCACGGGCCGCCGAAGTCGTGCAGCACCAGGTGCACCCGGCGCAGCCCGAGCGCGCGTACCGCCCCGGCGATGAAGCCGGCGTGGCCCGCGACGGTGTGCGGGAAGTCGCGCGGCTTGTCGGCCTCGCCGAAGCCCGGCTGGTCCCAGGCGACGGCGCGGGCGAACCCGCCGGCCGCGCCGACCAACCCCGCCCAGTCCTCGCTCGGCCCGGGATTGCCGTGTACGAAGACCACGGCCTCGTCGGCGTCGGCCGGCCCCACCCCGCGCAGCCGGGTACGGACCCCGTCCACCACCAGCGACCTCACGACGCCGCCCGTACCGGCCGGGCGGCGGGCCGGGGGCGGCCGGCTCCGCGCCGCCGCGAGACCAGCCCGACCCGCAGCAGTGCCGCGGGACTCAGCAGCGCGTTCGGCGGGTCGACCAGCGCGATCACCCGCAGGAACCGTTCACTCACCACCGGATCCACCTCCGCGGCGCGGTACATGGTGCCGATGCTCGCGGCGGCGAACCGGTCCCGCAGCGGCATCGGTCCGACCGCGGCCCCCACTAAGGGATAGTCGGCGAGCGCGCCGAGCCGCCAGGCGTGGCGTACCGGGGTGGCGGCGCCGCGGTGGAACCGCTTCGGCAGTCCGCGCGGGCCGTCCCGCAGGCAGCCGGCGAGCGCGATGGCCTGCTGCGCCGCCACGGTCATGCCCTGCCCGTACGTCGGGTTGAAGCTCGCCACCGCGTCGCCGAAGGCGATCAGCCCCTCGGGGTGCCGGCGCAGCTTGTCGTACCGCCGCCAGCGGGAGGCCGGGAAGCGGTGCCGCGCCGGATCGGCGAGCGGCTCGGAGCCGCGCAGCGCCTCGGCGAGCTCCGGCGGCAGCACCGGCGCCATCGTGTCGACCATCTCGTCCAGCCCGGTCGGCGGCTGCACCCCGTTCACCCCGAACACGGTGAACTCCCAGGCCTCGTTCTCGTGGTGGAACAGCCCCAGGCCGTACGGCCGGTCGGGCAGCGCCCCGACCAGCACCAGCTTCTCCGGGCGCGGCGGCAGGATCCGTACCAGCCGGGTGACGTAGGAGACGCCGACCTTGACCTGCTGCTCGACCGGCCGGGGGTAGCCGAGCTGCTCCAGCCAGGCGGGGGTACGCGACCCGCGGCCGGTCGCGTCGACCACCAGCTCCGCGTCGAGCCGCTCCCCGCTGGCAAGCCGAACGCCGCTTACGGCTCCGCCGTCGGTGACCGGGCCCGCCACCGGGCAGTCGTCGAGCAGACTCACGTTCGGCAGCTGGTGCACGCGCTGCCGTACCCGCCATTCCAGGAGCGGGCGGCTCGGTACGTGCGTGATGAGCGGCCGCTCCGGCGCGTCCTGCTGGTAGAGCACGTGGCCGCCCAGGTTGAAGTGCAGGTCGCAGCCGGTATCCACCACCGGTACGCCGGCCGCCTCCAGCTCCTCGCCCAGCCCTTCGAACAGTGCGCCGAGCACCGCGGTGCCGCCCGGCAGCAGGGTGTGGCCGTGCGCCCCCTGCGGCACCCCGCGGCGCTGCTCCGGCGCCGCGGGGAGCCGGTCGCGCTCCACCACGGTCACCCGCCGGTACGCGTCGGCCAGCACCCGGGCGGCGAGCAGCCCGCCCATGCCCGCGCCCAGCACCACCGCGTGTCCACCGATCGTCGCCATGCCAGCCTCCGTACCCCTAGCTGCTATAACGCCGTTATGGGCTAGGTATAACACTGTTATGACAGGATGTCGAGACATGGGAGCGCGCGAACAGCTGGTGGACGCCGGCATCCGGCTACTGGAGGAGGCCGGCGCCGAGGCGCTGCGCGCCCGTACCCTCGCCGCCGAGATCGGCGCCTCCACCATGGCGGTCTACACCCACTTCGGCGGGATGCCGGGCCTGCTGGACGCGATCCGGCAGGAGGCGTTCGTACGCTTCGCGCGCCAGCTGCGCGAGGTGCCGCGTACCGACGACCCGGTGACCGACCTGTTCGCGCTCGGCCTGGCCTACCGGGAGTACGCGATGGCCAACCCGCAGCGGTACCGGCTGATGTTCGGCGTCACCGCGCCCGGCACCGGGCCCCGGATCGACCACGACCTCACGGCCAAGGCGCTCCCCACCGGCCGGGCCGACGTCGACACCACCTTCGGTCAGCTGGTCGAGGCGGTACGCCGGTGCGTCGCCGCCGGCCGGCTCGACGACACCGACGAGGTGGCGGTCGCCGGCCAGATCTGGAGCATGGCCCACGGGTACGTGCTGCTGGAGATCGCCGGAGCGTTCGGCGAGGAGGGGCAGGGCCTCTACGGCATCCTCGGCCCGCTCGCGGTCAACCTGCTGGTCGGGCTCGGCGACGACCGCGAGGCCGCGCTGACCTCGGCCGCGGCGGCGGTCACGGCGGGCTGACCAGGCCGGATACAGACAAGAGGGGAGCCCCCGGACCGCACGGGGGAACGGCACGGGGGCTCCATCATGGTTAGCGTCGCGAGGCCGCCTCGCGTTACACCCGGCCGGAAACGCGGACCGAAAACGCCGGCGCGCCGCCCGGAAAGCCCGGACGGCGCGCTGGTCACGTACCCGTCAAGGGCGCCACGCTATCGGGAGGTTGCCGGCGGCCCGGGTCCGTCGCCGATAGCCTGGGCGGCATGGCTGACTCCCTGGTCACGGCGCTGCGGTCGGTGTTGGACGGGCGTTGGGGGCACGTTCGCAGACAGGTGTGCGAGGCGCTGCCCTCGCTGCCGCCCGGCGCGAGTCACGGTCTGAGCCTGGAGGAGAACCGATCCCGGGTGTACGCGCAGGCGCGGGCGCTTGCGGCATCCGGCATCCCCCGGCTCGGCTTCGCCAAGGAGTACGGCGGGGGCGGCGACATCGGCGGCTCGGTGGTGAGCCTGACGATGCTCGGCGGCGACCTGTCGCTGATGGTGAAGGCCGGGGTGCAGTGGGGACTGTTCGGCGGCGCGATCGCGGCACTCGGCACCGAACGGCACCACGAGGCGTACCTGCCGCAGGTGATGGACTTCTCGCTGCCCGGCTGCTTCGCGATGACCGAGACCGGGCACGGGTCGGACGTGCAGCGGCTGCGTACCACCGCGGTGTACGACCCGTCGGCGCAGCAGTTCGTGATCGAGACCCCGCACGAGGCGGCGCGCAAGGACTACATCGGCAACGCCGCCCGGGACGGCCGGCTGGCGGTGGTGTTCGCGCAGCTGATCACGGGCGGGGACAACCACGGGGTGCACGCGTTCCTGGTGCCGATCCGGGACGCGGCCGGGCGGGCCCGGCCCGGGGTGACGATCGGCGACTGCGGCGCGAAGGCCGGGCTGCCGGGCGTCGACAACGGTCGGCTTTCGTTCTCGTCGGTACGGGTGCCGCGGGATTCTCTGCTGAACCGCTACGGCGACGTGTCCGCCGACGGGACCTATTCGAGCCCGATCGAAAACCCGTCGCGGCGGTTCTTCACGATGCTCGGCACCCTGATCCGGGGCCGGGTCTGCGTCGCCGGTACCGCCGGGTCGTCCGCGCAGCTCGCCCTGTCGATCGCGGTACGTTACGGAGCCGTCAGGCGCCAGTTCACCCCGCCGGACTCCGAGGACGAGGTGGTGGTGCTGGACTACCTGGCGCACCAGCGGCGGCTGCTGCCGGCGATCGCGACCAGCTACGCGCTGGCGTTCGCCCAGGAGGAGCTGACCGGCCGGCTGCACGACCTGTCCGCGCCGCTGTCGCCGGACGCTGCCGACTCCGATCGCGAACGCCGCGACCACGAGCAGCGGGAGCTGGAGTACCGCGCCGCCGGGCTGAAGGCGGTCACCACCTGGCACGCGCTGCACACCATCCAGAGCTGCCGCGAGGCGTGCGGCGGCGCCGGCTACCTGGCGGTGAACCAGTTCGCCGCGCTGCGCTCCGACGTGGACGTGTTCACCACGTTCGAAGGCGACAACACGGTGCTGTTGCAGCTGGTCGCGAAAGGGCTGCTCACCAGCTACCGGGACCACATCGGCGGCCTCGATCCGCTCGGCGTGGCACGGTTCGTGGCATCGTCCTTCGCCGAGGCGGTGATCGAGCGGAGTACCGCCCGTGAGCTGATCCGGCGCCTGGTCGACGCCGCCCCCGGCACCGACGAGGAAGCCGACGTACGGGACCGGGGCTGGCAGTTGAAGCTGTTCGAGGACCGGGAGAAACATGTCCTGGAGACCCTGGCGCGCCGGCTGCGCAAGGCCCGCGACGTCAACGGCGACGGGATTGCCACCGCGTTCGAGACCTTCAACGCCGCGCAGGACCACGTACTGCGGGCGGCCAGGGTGCACGTCGACCGGATCGTGCTGGAAGCCTTCGTCGCGGCGATCGACCGGTGCGGCGACGCTTCGTGTGAGGCGCTGCTGACCGAGCTGTGCGACCTGTACGTGCTGTCCAACGTGGAGGCCGACCTGGGGTGGTTCCTGCAGCACGGCCGGCTCACCCCCGCCCGCGCCAAGGCGGTTACCGCGGTGGTCAACGAACTCTGCCGTACGCTGCGCCCGCACGCCGTCGACCTGGTGGACGGCTTCGGCGTACCTGAGCAGTTCCTCACCGCCCCGATCGGCACCGGCGAGGAGGCTGCGCGCCAGGACGCGATGCGTACCCACGACGCCAAGGCCCGCCCCTGACCGCGCAGCGCGGCTTCGCCGGACCCCGCCTACGGCGCCTGAGGGAAGAGCCGCACCTCGACATCGAGCCGCTCCGCTTCCCGTAGTTTGGCGTCCGAGGTGACCAGCGGAGTCTTGAGCCCGATGGCGAGAGCCACGTAGGCGGCGTCGTAGACCGTGAAGTTGTCGCGGCACCGCCATATCTGGCTGAACAGGCCGATGCCTTCGTAGCGGAGGATCTGCATCTGGCTGTAGTCGGCGAGAGCCTCCTCACCCCGTTCAGGAGCCAACTTCCTGCCCAGCACGTGGCCGCGCAGGGCGCTCGCCACCTCGAAGTCGAGGAGATGCGGTGCGCACAGTTCCTCGTCGCTGAGGACTGCGAGCAGCCCGGGGTTGACAGCCGTCGCCACGAGGGCATGCACGATCGCCGACGAGTCGACAACGATCATGATGAGTTCCGCAGCCTACGGATCTCGGCAACGGTCTCGGCGACCGTCGGATTGCCGGTGCGGTCGCGCCGCGCCAGACGGTCCATGATCTCGGCATTGGTGGGCCGGGCGGCCAGTCGATCGAGCTGGGCACGGAGGTACGCCGTCAGCGACAACCCTTCCTCTGCCGCCCGGGCTCGGAGGACGTTGACCGTCTCCTCGGAGACGTCCCGAATCTGAACGAGTGTCATGCGTCCATGCTATGCAGTTCTATGCAGTGCATGCAATCTGCATCTACGCGCGCGGGCGGGCGCCGGTGCTGCCCACCGGCGGCGCGGCGCTGTCACCACACGCGACCGCGACAGGAAGCGCAGGGTTATAGATGGTTTCGGACGTTGGGGCGTTGCAGTAGGTCAGGCAGCTCTTCCAGCCAGCGCACCCGGACCTGCTGGACGTAGATGCCGATCTGGAGTACGGCCGCGTTGTAGCGGTTGCGCCCCGGCATCGACGCGGTGGTCATGCGGCGCTCGTACTCGTCGAGCATCCCGCGGTGCCGGGTCAGCTCCTCGGCGATCAGGGCGGCGAGCTCGGCGTCGGTCATCAGCTCACCGAACCGTACGCGCAGCAGCAGCTCGCTGCGGAACGGCGCCTCGGGGACCGGGCTGACGATCCAGCGGTGGAACGCCTCGCGTCCCTTGTCGGTGATCTCCAGGGCCCGCGCGCGGCGCGGCCCTTCCGGACCGGCGGTGACCAGCTCCCGCGCGGTGAGCGTCTTGACCTCGGTGAACACCTGGCTGCGGGTGATCGCGAAGTACGGCCCCACCCGGTGCTCCGCGAGCCGGGCCAGCTCGCTCACGGTCATCCCGCCGGCGCTGTGCAGCAGCCCGAGCAGCGCGGCCGAGGTCAGGTTCACGGGGTCGCGACGAGGTCTCATGACGCCACGAGCCTATGCCGTACGCCCGGTCCAGCCGGTGCACCCCGTTCCCCCACCCCGTTCCCCATGATCATGAGCCCTTTCATGCTGCTGCAACGACATGAAAGGGCCCATGATCTTGGGGTGGGAGGCGGTTAGAAGGGGAACGGGCGAGGCAGTAGGCCGGGGCGGTGGTCGGTGAAGCCCGGCTCCAGGGCGGCCCAGCCGCTGCCGGGGGTGCCGTCGAAGGCCCAGTAGCTGAACACCTGCCGCTGCGCGTCCGGGTACCGCGCCGCCGCCGCGTTCAGCGCCGCCGGGCCGGTGTCGCCCCAGCTCCGGGTACGCACCCGGGTGTCGAGCGCCGCGAACGCCGCTCCGATCTCGGCCGCGCTGATCGAGCAGTGGTAGCCCCGCGCCAGGTACGCCTGCCGCAGGTTCTCCGGCTGCCCGACCCGGGCCACGGCGTCGGCGTACCAGCGGTGGTGTTCGACGGGGACGGTGCCGTCGAGCGTGGTGTGCACGGTGAACACCGGGAACGGGGTGTAGCCGGTGGGCTGGCCGTACCGCAGCTGGTAGCGCACTGCGTCGGGGTCGGCGGCGACCCGGTCTCCGGCGTCGAGCGCGGCGAGGTCGGCGTCGAGGTCGAGCCCGGCGGCGGCGTACGCCCGCTCGACCAGTTCGCGCTGGCTGGAGCGCGCGAGCACGGTGCGGTAGTCGACGCCGGTGTTGCCGGCCGGGGTGCCGCCGAGCCGCTCCTCGTGGGCGGCGCGCTGCGGGCCGAACGCCCCCGGCGACACGATGAACCGCAGGTAGACCCCGAGGTGCACCAGCGCCTCGTCGAGGCTCTCCGGCGCCGCCGGCGCGTGCCCGTCGAACTGCGGCGCGATGTTGCCGAGTGCGGCGGCGAGCGCCAGTTTCGCCTTCGACTGCGGCGTACCGCGGCGGGCGGTGTCGATCGCGGCGTCGGCGGCGGCCTGGTTCGCGGCCGGGTCGGCGATCCCGTTCAGCTCCAGCTCCGGCGCGAGCAGGGTCTTGATCGCGTACGCCGTGTCCAGGCGCAGCCGCTCCTGGTTGACCGCGCCGCCGACCGGTCCGCAGAGCGAGAGCACGCCGTGGATCCGCTGCGCGTTCCGCTCGGCGAGCAGGACGGAGAGCTGGCCGCCGTACGAGTCGCCCCAGGAGTACGTACGCTTCGGCTTCGCCACGTGCCGGGCGAACCAGTCGAGCAGCTTCACCTGGTCGACCAGCGCGTCCTTGTGGGCGAATCCGGTGGTACGGAACGCCGAGCCGGCGAGCGCGTACCCCTGGCCGGTGAGCAGCGACTGGATCGCGGGGCCGTCGGCTTCCAGGCCCGAGGGCGTGGCGGTGGCGGGGTTGGCGCCGCCGTATGCCCGGAAGCCGTGGCTGTAGAGCAGCAGCGTGCCGTTCCAGTTCGCCGGTACGACGATCCGCGCCGGTACGCCGTCGATCGTCACGGTCTCTTCCCGCGCCCCCGTGGCGCGGGATGAGGTGTCGGCGTAGCCGGTGGACGCGGTGGCGAGGCTGAGCACCGCGACGGCGGTGAGCACCGCGCCGCGCAGCACTGCTTTCATGTGTCCTCCCAGGTCGAAGGGGTTGATGCCCGCCGACGCTAGGCTTGCCGCCGCACCTCTGTCTATGTAAGACAAACGCCCGAGACGCAACCGCAACCGCGCCGTGACCAGGGCCTCGCCCAGCCTCGGCTGTGGATTACGCAGTAGTGGCGGTCTCGGGCCGCCCTCAGGCAGCCACAACTGCCGAAACCGCTACGGCAGGGTGACCCGGCCCTCGGCGGCGGCGAGCGCGATGTCGGAGCGGCGCTGCAGGCCGTCCCAGGTCACCGCGTCGAGCAGGGTGTACGCGGCCTCCCGCGCCGCCGCCAGATCGGCGCCCACCGCCGTCGCCGAAAGCACCCGGCCACCCGCGGTGACCGGCGTGCCGTCCTCGGACAACCCGGTGCCGGCGTGCAGGATTCCCTGCACCGGTTTCCCGTCCGGGGTGGAGGCGCCGCCGATCGGGTCGCCCTTGCGGGGCGTACCGGGGTAGCCGGCGGACGCCGCGACCACTGTCACCGCCGCCCCGTCGTGCCACTCCAGCGGCGGCTGGTCGGCCAGCGTGCCGGTCGCCGCGGCGTACAACAGAGCCCCGAGCGGGGTCTTCAGCAGCGCGAGCAGCGACTGCGTCTCGGGGTCGCCGAAGCGGCAGTTGAACTCGATCACCTTCGGGCCGGCGGCGGTCAGCACCAGGCCGCAGTAGAGCACCCCGGAGAAGGGCGCGCCGCGCTCGGCCAGCTCGGCGAAGGTGGGGTGGGCCACCTGCGCCATCACGTCGTCGACCAGCCCGGGCGGCGCCCACGGCAGCGGGGTGTACGAGCCCATCCCGCCGGTGTTCGGCCCGGTGTCCCCGTCGCCGATCCGCTTGAAGTCCTGGGCCGGAAGCATCGGCACCGCCGTCGTACCGTCCGTGATCACGAACAGCGACACCTCGGGGCCGGCGAGGTACTCCTCCACCACACTGACCGGCGCTGCCGCCGCGTGCGCCAGGGCGGCGTCCCGGTCGTCGGTGACGATCACGCCCTTGCCGGCGGCCAGCCCGTCGTGCTTGACCACGTACGGTGCGCCGAACTCGTCCAGGGCGCGCGCGGTGCCAGCCTCGTCGGTGCAGCGGTAGGAACGCGCGGTCGGTACCTTCGCCGCCGCCATCACGTCCTTCGCGAACGCCTTCGAGCCCTCGATCCGCGCCGCCGCCCGGGACGGGCCGAAACAGGCGATCCCGGCATCGCGTACCGCGTCGGCGACCCCGGCCACCAGCGGCGCTTCCGGGCCGACCACCACCAGGTCGGCGGCGACTTCACGGGCCAGCGCCGCGACCGCCACCGGGTCCTCGGCGTCGACGCTGCGCAGCTCGGCCACCGCGCCGATCCCCGGATTGCCCGGCGCCACGACCAGCGCTTCCACCGCCGGATCAGCCGCCAGCGCCACGGCGAGGGCGTGCTCCCGGCCACCAGTACCAATCAGCAGTACGCGCACCGCAGCAGCCTAGCCGCGACCGCTGACCACGCCGTCACCGGCTCAGCTCTACCCGCACCCGTAGGTGATCACGACAACAGGTCGCGCTGGGGGCGGGTGGGGAGGCGCTCTTCGAGTTGCTCGTCGGGCTCCTCGTGCAGGCCGAGCACCACGGCCTGGCGGATCTGCTCGCGGTTCTCCCGTACCACCTCGGCGAAGAAGCGGTCGATCCGCTCGTCGGAGAGTACGTCGAGGATGACCCGGATCGTGGTGTCCACGATGGCGCCCACCACCTCGTCGTGGAACGGCAGCCGGGACAGCCGGCCCGCCTGACGGTCCTGCTTCAGCTTTTCGGTGACGATCTCCCGCAGCATCTCCTGGTGATCGCCGAGCGAGCGGGCGAGGTTCTCCGGGTAGTTGCCGGTTTCGAGGACCTTCACCACCTCGTCGAGCACGGCGACGGTGATCGGTTTCTTGATCGCCTTCACGATCGGCTCGGAGAACCGGTCGACCAGACGCTGCACGGTCCGTTCCCCGAACGCCCGGTCGGCGGTACGCGCCAGCCGCACCACGATCACCACGATCCGCAGCAGCCGGAAGCCGCGCAGCGCGGGATGCGCGATCGGGATCATCCCCAGGATCTCGTACCAGCCGCGTAGCGGGAACCGCCGCTCCCACCCGGCGGCGCGCCACCGCCACAGGAACTCGATCGCGAAGACACCGCAGATCGAGGTGTCGATCACGAAGACCCGGTAGGCGGTCTCGGGCGAGGTGTCGAAGAACATCACCCAGAGCAGCAGCCCGACCGACACCACCGCCAGCAGCAGCATCGCGATGTCCACTCCGGACACCCGCCGCTTCGCCGCCCCGCTGGTCGCCACGCTGGTCGTCGCGCTGCCCATGTAGCCGCATTCTGCCAGCGCGCGGCTCACGAGAGCGGGATGAACCCGGACTCGTACGCGGTGATCACGGCCTGTACCCGGTCGCGGGCCGCGAGTTTGGCCAGCACGTTGCGTACGTGGGTCTTCACCGTCTCCACGCCCAGCACCAGCTCGGCGGCGATCTCGGCGTTGGACAGGCCGCGCGCGATCAGCCGCAGCACCTCCTGCTCCCGCTCGGTCAGGCCGGCGTGACCCAGGCCGCCGCCCGCTCTGGCACGGCCGGCGACCAGCCGGCGTACCGCCGCCGGGAACAGCAGCGAATCGCCGCGCACCACGGTGCGAATCGCGTCGCAGAACTCGTCGGGAGTGGCCCGCTTCAGCAGGAAGCCGCGGGCTCCGGCACGCAGCGCGTCGTACACATAGTCGTCGTTTTCGAATGTGGTGACCACCAGGACCGCCGCGGTGTCCCCGATCAGCTCGGTGGCTCGGATCCCGTCCTGGCGCGGCATCCGTACGTCCATCAGCACCACGTCGGGGCGCAGCCGCCGGGCCTGCGCCACCGCGTCCACCCCGTCGCCGGCTTCGCCCACCACCGACAGGTCGGGCTCGGAGTCGACGATGGCGCGCAGCCCGCCGCGTACCAGTGGCTCGTCGTCGGCGATCAGTACGGTGATCACGCGTCCTCCAACGGCAGCTGGACCCGCAGCGACCAGGCGCCGCCGGCGTACCCAGTGGTGGCGGTGCCGCCCAGGGCCGCGACCCGCTCCGAGATGCCGCGCAGCCCTCGGCCCTGGCGGCCGTCGCGAGTGGCGCGCGCCGGGTTGGTCAGCTC